>CAMBAJ010000020.1 GCA_945864305.1 uncultured Clostridia bacterium
GAGGCTTATCCCGACGGTTCTCCCATCACCAACATCTGGCAGCTGACCGAGCCCCAGTGGAAGGGCAAGATCATGATGCAGAATCCTCTGGACAACCTGTCCTGGGGCTCCTGGATCACCGGCTTCTGCGTGGGTGAGGAGCCTGACCGTCTGGCCGCCGCTTACAAGGACTTCTACGGCGAAGAGCTGAAGCTGTCCGACGGCTGTGAGAACGCCGGCTTCGAGTTCCTGAAGCGCCTGCACGCCAACGAGCCCATCTTCACCGCTTCCTCCGACGAGATCGCCGAGGCTGTCGGCACCCCCGGTCAGTCCGATCCCCCCGTCGGCTTCTGCGCCTCCTCCAAGCTGCGCAAGGCTGAGGAAAACGGCTGGGTCTTCGCTCCCGTGAACCTGGAGCCTGACACCGGTATCCCCGCTGTCAACACCCTGTACATTGTGGAAGGCTGCGAGCATCCCGCCGCTGCCAAGCTGCTGGTACGCTTCATGATGGGCGGCATTGACGGCGATACCTCCGGCTACAAGCCCTTCAACACCCTGGGTGGCTGGCCTGTCCGTGACGACATCACTCCCGCTGACGGTTCCACTCCCTATTCTGAAATCAATGTGGCTCCCTTCGACGCCAACGAGATTTACTTCGCCTACAACACGGTCCGTGATTTCTGGCAGATGCTGGGCTGATCTCCCCACGCTTCTTTCCCCCAGTTCTCTATCCCTGTTATGACCGGTATTGCGGCGGGCGGATGTCCGCCCGCCGCAATACCGCGTTTTCGCCTGAACCGCGCTGCCACGCGGAAGGAGTCTTTTCATGAGTTTTTTTATTGATAAGCACAACCGCAGAAAAAGTCCCATCGCCCTGGCCGCCTTTGGCGCGGCTCTGCTGTATATGGTGCTCTTCGGCGTACTGTACAGGCTGCTGGCCGAGCCCCTGTATTATGCCGTCTCCCTGGGCACTCCCACCGCCACCACCGTGGTCCACACGATCATCATCGCCGTCATCGGCACGGCGATCTGCTGCCTGCTGTTCCTGCTGAAGGACAAGCGGGTGGCCCCCTACGGCTTTTTCGGCCTGGCCGTGGCCCTGTGTATGTTCTATGCCGCCGCCCTGCTGCTGGAGGACGACGCCCGTTCCCTGATGCTGTACCTCATCACGATCTATGGTCTGGCCCCCGTTCTGGTGGGCAATGCCGTGACGTGGCCCATTTACTTGAAAATAAAGCGCGACAACCCCGCGCTGAACCATAGAAAGACCATCTCCGAAGAGCTGCGGGACGCCGTGGAAAAGGAGGCCGCCAAGAAGCAGCGCTCCGCTTCCAAAAAGGCCTCCAGGCAGACCGAGGAACCCGCCTCCGCGCCCGAAGCGCGGCCCAGCCAGGCCGCAAAGTCCGCCTCTGTTCCCAAGGAGCGACCGGAGCCCTCCGGCGATGCCCTGTTCGGCCCCCAGGCCGACCGGAGCCCCATCGTCTCCCGCTCCGCCCAGGAGGAAGCCATGCTGTTCTATGAGGACGATGACGATGAAGAAGCGGGCAACGATTAAGGACGTGGCGGCCTTGGCCGGCGTCAGCGCCGCCACCGTCTCCCGCGCGCTGGACGACCACCCCGAAATCAGCCATGAGACAAAGGCGCGGGTCCGGGCCGCCTGCGCTGAGTTGGGCTATGTACCCAACGCCGCCGCCCGGGGACTGACCGGGCAGGCCACCCACACCATCGGCCTGGTGGTGCCCGATATCTCCAACCCCTACTTCTCCGCCATGGCCACCGCCATCGAACAGACTGCCGCGGCCAGCGGTTACCGGGTGTTCCTGAGCAATTCCCTCCGCAAGCCGGAGCAGGAGCTGCGGGCCATTGAGAATTTTATGGCCCGCCAGGTGGACGGTATTCTGATCTCCCCCATCTCTCCCCAGACCCAGGCCCGCCACCGGGACATCCTGGGCAGTACCCCCTGCGTCTATCTGGGCGTGAATCACGGGGAGGATTGCAGCTACGTCATGGCGGACAACGAGGCCGGTGCCTATCAGGCCGCCCGGTATCTCCTCCGTCTGGGCCACCGGGACATTCTATTCCTGGGTGGCCGCCCCACCTCCCGCACCCGGGAGCTGCGCGTGCAGGGCTTTCGCCGTGCTCTGGCGGAGGCCGGCCTGGAGGGCCGGGAGCTGCCCGCTCCGCCCGATGTGACCCTTCTGCGCCAATGGAGCTATGAGGCCGCCTCCGAGCTGCTGAAAGGCCCGCTGCCGGACGCCATCTTCGCCTTTTCCGACATCACCGCCCTGAAGATCATGGAGGCGGCGGAGGAGCGGGGCGTCCGCATTCCGGAGGACGTATCCCTGGTGGGCTATGACAACATCGCCTTCACCGCCCTCCCCCGCATCCACCTCACCACGGTCTCCCAGCACAAATTCCAGCAGAGCCGCATCGCGGTGGAGCGCCTGCTGGAGAAGATCGACGGCTCCGCGGAGAACACCGTGGATTTGTTGGAGCCGGAACTGATCATCCGTTCCACCTGCGCCAAGAACCAATCCCAAACATAAGGAGGAGCTTCTCCCATGAATGGACTTTCCAATGAAGAGCGGCAGCGCCTGGGCGCGCTGCTGGACCATACGTCCCATGCCGAGGTCATGGCCCGCATCCCCCAGTTCTCCCAGGCGGAGATCCACAACATCGCCCCCTCCCCGGCGGAGTCCCCGGACTCCCTGGGCCTGCTGGTATTCAACATGGAGCGGGGCGTCCACCTGGCGGAGCTGGGCGACTTTCTGGAGACCTGCCCGGAGGCAAAGCCCTACGACGTGATCCTGGCCAATGAGCTGGACGACGGCTGTGTCCGCTCCGGCCAGAAGGATACCACCAGGGAGCTGGCGGAGCGGCTGGGCATGAACTACGTGTTCGGCCTGGAATTCATCGAGCTGGTGAACGGCGAGAACGCCAAAGGCTTCCACGGCAACGCCATCTTCTCCCGCTGGCCCATCAAGCAGGCGAAGATTGTCCGCCTGCCGGAGCAGTACAACTGGTACTTTGACCGCCAGCGCCGCATCGGCGGCCGTCTGGCCATTCTGGCGGAGCTGGATGTGAACGGTAGGAGCGTCGGTGTGGGCACCATCCATCTGGAGAACCGCACCCACGGCCCCGGCCGCCAAGAGCAGCTGGAGGCCATTCTGAAAGCCGCCGACGAGATGTTCCCCGGGATGCCCGTGGCCCTGGGCGGCGATCTGAACACCAACACCTTCGACGGACGGGACAAGGACGCCATTCAGGAGATTGCCGGTAGTCCCGAGCTTCAGCGCCGGTGCCTGGAGGACGTGGCCGCCTGGGAGGGCTGCCTCCCCGCCGCTGCGGAGGATGGCTACCGCGCCGTGCCGGAGGCACCCATTCTGACCCGCCGCAAGCCCCTGCCCGGCGGCGGACACCTGGACCTCCGCCTGGACTGGCTGCTGCTGCGGGGTCTGGATCCCACGGACAGCCGGACCATTTCCACCTGCCGGGAAACCTGGCCCTTTGCCGTGCCCGGCTCCGCGCTGGAGGCCTTCGGTGGCCAGGAGCTGTCTGACCACAACGCCGTCTGGGCCCAATGCGCCCTCAGCAAATAAACACAGAGGGGAGATCATGCCATGCTGAACACAGTCCTGTTTGATATGGGCGGTACTCTGGAAGATATTTGGTATAACGACGAAACCACCGCCGACGTGATGGAAAAGCTGCGGTCCACCCTGCGGGCCCACGGTCTGGAGCCCGGCTGCACGGATCAGGAGTTTCAGGAGCGGGTCCTGGCCGGCGTCAAGGAGTACAAGCGCTGGAGCGAGGGCAACATGCTGGAGGCCAAGCCCGAAGAAATCTGGCCCAATTATTACCTGAAATCCTTTGATTTTGACCGTGAAAAGCTCCTGCCCATCACCGAGGAGCTGGCCAACCTCTGGGAGATCACCTATTATCACCGGGAACTGCGCCCCGGCGTGAAGGAGATGCTGGACGGTCTGAAGGCCCGGGGCTACCACATCGGCGTCATCTCCAACAACGCGTCTCTCTACAACGTGTTCAACGTGCTGGAGCAGTATGGTATCCGGGACTACATGGAGGACGTCACCGTCTCCAGCATCACCGGCTACCGCAAGCCCCACACCGAGCTCTTCCGCATCTCCATGCGGCAGATGCGCTGCAAGCCGGAGAACTGCGTCTACATGGGCGACACCGTCTCCCGGGACATCATCGGCGCCAAGCGGGCCGGCTTCGGCAGAGCGGTGCAGATTTACTCCTTTCTCACCGCCCAGAAGGATGTGGGCATCCCCATTGCGGAGGCGGAAAAGCCCGACGTGGTCATCCGGAATTTCGAGGAGTTCCTGGCCTGGCTGGACCGGGAGAACCCAGACATGGCGCTGCGGTAAAGTCCACGAACTTGTCATGTAAACAGGGCCGCCGGAGAGCAGTTGCTCTCCGGCGGCCCTGTTTTTCGCTGTCAGCCGCAGACCTGTCCGGCCACCCGGCACAGCAGGTCCGGATGGTTGGAAATAATGCCGTCCACGCCCCGGGCGATCATATCCCGCATGTCTTCCTCGTCGTTCACCGTCCAGGTATTCACCTTCATACCCCGGCTGTGAAACAGCTCCACCAGCTCCGGCTGGTATTGCAGGAGCATATGCCGGGGATGCATGTTGTCAGCGTTGGAGCGCTGAATATAGTGCTCCATATCCAGATAGGGCTTGTCGTACAGCAATCCCGTCTCGATGTCGGGGCACATCTCCTTGAAGTGCTGCATGGAGATGTGGTTGAAGGAAGACACGAACACCTGCTCCTGCATCTTGCGGGTGCAAACCTCATCAATGACCCGCTGCTCCAGCCCCTCGTAGAACACCTCGTAGTTTTTCAGTTCCAGATTCAGGAGCAGCTTCGTCTCCTTGCAGAAATCCAGCAGCTGGCCCAGCGTCCAGATATGCTGCCCGGCAAAAGCCGGGGATTTCCACGCGCCGATGTCCAGTTCCAGCAGCTCGTCATAAGTCATGTCCCGGATAAAGCCGGTGCCGTTGGAGGTGCGCTCCACGGAAGCGTCGTGGAAGACGATGAGCTTGCCGTCCTTTGAAATGTGAACATCGCTCTCAATGCCGTCAACGCAGGTCTTTTCCACGGCCATTTGAAACGCCAGAGGGCTGTTTTCCGGATACTGGCCGGAAAAGCCGCGGTGCGCCAGCAACAGCGGTCGCCTCATATGATCCTCTCCTTTTGGGCTCTGCTTGAAAAAGTGCACGGCCATGCCACCATACGCTTTCCGTCCACTCGTATTTGCCGCCTGTATTATATGCGCCCGCCGTGGAAAATGCAAACAGAAAGTCAGCTTATGCTTCAAATTATTTTTTAGCATTCCTTACAAAAATTATTGAAATTCACGTCAGGCTATTATATACTATGATCATGCAGCCGGCCTTTGCAGATACTCCTGAGATTTCTTCATATCCGAGCATGTTCACAGTAAGCCTGACCACGTCAATTACTTGAAAGGAAGTATGCGCGTATGAAACATTCATCGCAGGCAAAAGTTGAAAACATCTATCAGTTGGAAGGCCGTGTCCCCGTCGGCAAGGCGATCCCCTTCGGCCTGCAGCACGTTCTGGCCATGTTCGTATCCAACGTCGCTCCCATCATTCTGGTGTCTTCCGTAGCCGTATACAATGGCGAGTCCTTTACGGCGGTGGAGGTGGCGCGTCTGATCCAGAACGCCATGATGATTGCCGGTATCGGCACCTTAATTCAGTTGTATCCCATCTGGAAAGTAGGTTCGGGCCTGCCGGTAGTCATGGGCGTCAGCTTCACCTTCGTCTCCGCCATGATGGTGGTGGCGGCCCGGGACTACGGCATGATGATCGGCGCCATCATCGTCGGCGGCTGTATCGAAGGCGTGCTGGGTCTGACCGTCAAATACTGGCGGCGGTTCGTGGCCCCCATCGTCTCCGCCTGCGTGGTGACAACCATCGGCTTCTCCCTGCTGGGCGTGGGCATCAACTCCTACGGTGCCTCCGATGTCTATGACTTCGGCAGCTGGCAGAACCTGGCGGTGGGCACCATCACACTGGTGGCCTGTCTGGTATTCCAGGCCCTGGCCAAGGGCTTCTGGAAGCAGCTCTATGTCCTCTTCGGCTTGGTGGTGGGCTACATCGCCGCCATCTGCTTCGGCATGGTGGACTTCTCCTCCATCAGCTCCACCGTGGAGGAGCTGGGCATCGTCTCCCTGCCCATGCTGCTGCATTACACCCCCAAGTTCCAACTGGGCGCCATCGTGTCGGTCACGCTGGTGTTTTTCGTCTCCGCCGCTGAGACCATCGGCGACACCACCGCCGTCTGCACCGGCGGCCTGGGCCGGGACATCACGGAAAAGGAGTTGTCCGGCTCCCTGTGCTGCGACGGCTTTATCTCTGCGGTCTCCGGCGGCCTGTTCGGCTGCACTCCCATTACCTCCTTCAGTCAGAACGTGGGTCTGGTGGCCATGACCAAGGTGGTCAACCGCTTCACCATTATGTTCGGCGCTCTGACTCTGGTGATCGCCGGTCTGTTCCCGCCCATCGGTGCCTTCTTCTCCACGCTGCCCTCCTGCGTACTGGGCGGCTGCACGGTCATCATGTTCGGCGCCATCATTGTCTCCGGCGTGACCATGCTGGGCCAGTGCGGTCTGGACCAGCGCAACACGCTGATCGCGGCTGCCTCTTTTGCCATCGGCATCGGCGTGACCCAGGTGGACGGCTTCTTCTCCCACATGCCGCAGGTCATCGGCGACATTTTCTCCGGCAACCCGGTGGCCGGTGTGTTCGTGGTGTCCATGATTCTCTCCCTGGCACTGCCCAAGAAGGTGGACCTGAAGGACATCGACGCGCTGACGGCGGAGACACTGGAAAAAAAGTGAATCTCCCCTACTCGGAATTTCTCCTTGAACCGAGACACATTCTGTCCATGGAAAAGGCGCGGCTTCGACCGCGCCTTTTCTGTTGCATCCGGCTCCTCCCAGCTGTCCCATGGGTGGAAACCCTCCGCCGCGGCAGGCAACGGCAACCCTGGGCAGCGGCGCACCGCTGCCCAGGGTACCGCCCAGATTTGTGCCTGCGAATCAGCCGGCGTCGTCTTCACCGGGAGCGGCAGCTCCGTCGGTTTCCGCCGTGTCCATCTCGGCAGAGATGGTCAGCACATCCTCCAGTTCAAACTGGAGACCGTCCGCAAGCTGATCCCCCGCACGACCACCGCCTGCCCGCCCACCGCAGTCTCCGGCTGCTGTCTGATGGGGACGGGATGTGGCTGTGTGGAAGACTGCCATGGCCCCTTTTACGGTCAGGCCGCCTCCATACACGCCTTCATTCCAAGTGAACACAGCAAGAACCGCGCCATCCGGTACACCGTCGGCAGCGGCCAGGAGGGGCTGAGCCTCTACGCCTCCGGATGCGGAGTGGAGGTCACCTGCCCCGCCTGCGGCGAAGCCGAGCTTTTGCTGCGCGGCACAGGCCAGGTGAAGTGGTTTTCTCCCAAATGCGCGGACCGCACTGAAAAAGCGGCCTATACCCTGGCAGTCCGCAGGGACCGGCAGGGACGCCTGTCGTTCAGAATGCAGTTTTCCGATCCCCACTCCCAATATGACAGCGGCTTCATCAAAGTCACCGGCCGCCCGTCGGACCTTCGCATGGGAGGCTGCTGAGCCGAAACAATTCCGCCAAACCAGTCGCCAAACACACCGGCCCCGTCAGATCAATGATGGGGCCGGTGTGTTCTCATATGAGCGCGTCCGGCTCTCCGCCGGCAGTTTTCCCGCGTCTAAAAGCTCTGGCGGTACTCCCGCGGCGTCATGCCGTATCGTTTTCTGAATTGGTGGTTAAAATTGGACAGGCTCTCAAAGCCCACATCCCCGGCGATGGTCAAAACCGCATCGGAAGACTTCCGCAATCGCTCCGCCGCCGCGGCCAGCCGCCGGTCATTCAGATAGGTCACAAAGCTGCTTCCGGTCATCTGCTTGAACCAGCGCATAAAATGGCTGGTGCTGCAGCCGCAGCTGGCGGCGGCCTGTTCCACTGTCAGCTGCTGGGCGTATTCCGCTTCGATCTTCTGGAGTACCGCCTTCAGCCGGGCGGTGCTGGCGGATTCCTTGGGAATCGGCCCGGTGTGCATCCGCATCAGCAGAAACAGCAGCCGGAGCATATCCGCCTTGACGCCCAGCTCGTACCCGGGTGCCCGTTCCCGGCACAGGTCCTCCGCGTCCGTCAGAGGCGCTATGACAGCGGCGTACTCTGCCTGACCGGGGGAGAGCCGTGTGGGGAGCGCCAGCCGCCCCGCCGCCAGCGGAACCAGATACTGCTGGGCGCAGATGTCCGCGGCGCCCGCGCCCAGAAAATCCACGTTGAAGATGATGTTCTCATACTCCATCCGCTCCCCGTCCATGCCCCGCAGGGCGTGGAGCGTCCCCGGCGGGACTACAAAGAGGTCCCCCGCCTCCGCCGCCATGGCCCGCTCTCCCACCTGGACCTGTCCGCGGCCCCTCTTCACATAAATCAGCTCCATGCTGGTGTGCCAGTGCAGGGCCACAGCGGGAAAATCCCGGGGAATGGTGCAGGGATAGATATTGAACGGAAACAGCACACTGCCGTGCTGCTTCTTCTCCTGAAAGTCCGCGGTCAGCGTCATCGCCAAGCCAAAACGCCTCCTTTTCGCCGAATTATGATAGGATGCCGTCAAAAATTGCCGGGATTCCGCAAGAAATACAGTTATAAAAGAAATAATATAACAAGCAGTTTGAGAATGCACGAAAAATTTTCGAGTTGAACACCGATTGGAATACTTCTGAATGGAAGGAGAACTCTGCCATGAATCCGTCTGTGGAAACGATTCTCTGTGAATACTGCGGAAAAGGTCTCCGCGAAGCCTCGAATCAGGACATATATCTGGCCCTGCTGCGCCTGGTGCAGGAGCGGGCGGAGGCGCGGGTCCGTCCGGTCTCCGGCAAAAAGCTCTACTACATTTCCGCCGAATTTCTGATTGGAAAGCTGCTGTCCAACAACCTCATCAACCTGGGGCTCTATGACGAGGTCCGGGACTGTCTGGCGGCAGCGGGAAAGTCCCTGGCCGACCTGGAAGAGTTTGAGCCGGAGCCCAGCCTGGGCAACGGCGGACTGGGCCGGCTGGCGGCCTGCTTCCTGGACTCTCTGGCGACGCTGGACCTGCCCGGCGACGGCATCGGCCTGCGGTATCACTGCGGCCTGTTCCGGCAGAGCCTCCGGGACGGCGTACAGAACGAGCTGCCCGACACCTGGCTCACCGACGCCTGCTGGGCCGTGCCCACGGACACCGTCTATCCGGTGGAAATGGCGGGAAAGACGTTCCAGGCCCGGCTGTACCAGCTGTCCGTCACCGGCTATCACGGCCGCACCAACCGCCTGGACCTCTTCGACCTGGACAGCGTGGACGAGGGCATTATCAGCGAGGGCATCTCCTTTGACAAGGACGACATCGACAGGAACCTGACCCTGTTTCTCTACCCAGACGACTCCGACGAGGCGGGGCGGATGCTGCGCATCTACCAGCAGTACCTGATGGTCAGTGCCGGCGCCCAGCACATTCTGGCGGAGTGCGCGGCCCGGGGCTGCAATTACCACGATCTGCCGGACTACGCCGCCATCCAGATCAACGACACCCACCCCAGCATGGTGATCCCGGAGCTGATCCGGCTGCTGGGAGAGCACGGCGTGGCGTTTGACGAGGCCGTGGATATCGTCACCAAGACCTGCGCCTACACGAACCACACCATCCTGGCGGAGGCCCTGGAAAAGTGGCCCCGGGCCTATCTGGATGCCATCGTGCCCCAGCTGATGCCCATTATCGAGAAGCTGGACACCCTGGCCCGTACGCGGACGGAGGACGCAACCACCGCCATCATCGACGATGCCGGCCTTGTCCACATGGCCCACATGGATATCCATTTCACCCACTCCACCAACGGCGTGGCAGCGCTGCACACGGAGATTCTGAAAAACAGCGAGCTGACGAACTTCTACAAGCTCTATCCCGAGAAGTTCAACAACAAGACCAACGGCATCACCTTCCGCCGGTGGCTTCTGCAGTGCAATCCCCGGCTCTCCGGGGAGATCGAGTCCCTCATCGGCCCCGGCTTCCAGCAGGACGCCGGCCAGCTGGAGCTGCTTCTCCCTCTGGCCGATGACCAGGACGTCCTGCGCCGCCTGGCGGACATCAAGGCCCGGAACAAGGAGGAGCTGGCGGGCTGGCTGTACCAGAAACAGGGTGTTCTCCTGAACCCCACCGCCATGTTCTCCATCCAGTCCAAGCGACTGCACCAGTACAAGCGCCAGCAACTGAACCTGCTGTTTCTCATCCACCAGTATCTGGAGATCAAAAACGGCCATCTCCCCGCCGTGCCCCTGGTCAGCATCTTCGGCGCCAAGGCCGCGCCGGCCTACACGCTGGCCAAGGACATCATCCATGCCCTGCTGGCTCTGTCCCGGGTCATTGCCGGTTCCCCGGAGGCCGCCCCCTGGCTGCAGATCGTGTTCGTGGAGAACTACAACGTCACCGCTGCGGAGAAGATGATCCCCGCCTGCGACCTCTCCGAGCAGATCAGTCTGGCCAGCAAAGAGGCCAGCGGCACCGGCAACATGAAGTTCATGCTCAACGGCGCCGTGACACTGGGCACCATGGACGGTGCCAATGTGGAGATTGCCCAGCGGGTGGGGGATGAGAACATCTATATCTTCGGCCAGAGCTCCGACCAGGTCATCCGCCGCTACGCGGCCGGGGACTACGATGCCCGGGAGTGGTACGACAGCGATCCCAACCTCCGCCGGGCCATCGACTTCCTCACCGGTCCCGAGATGCTTCAGGCCGGTCGGGAGGAGAATCTGGCCCGCCTGCGGGACGACCTGATGAACAAGGACTGGTTCCAGACCCTCCCGGATTTCAACGCCTATCTGGTCCGGAAGGAGCAGGCCATGGCGGACTACGCCAAGGGTCCCCTGGGGTGGCAGCGGAAATGCCTTGCCAACATCGCCAGGGCGGGCTTCTTCTCCTCTGACCGCACCATCGCCGCGTATAATCAGGATATCTGGCACCTGACCTGATGCATCAAAAGCTCTTCGCCGCCACGCGGATACCGTCTGGTATCCGCGTGGCTTTTTTCTCGTTTAATATTCGGCTTTCCAGACAAACGATTACTTCAAAAAGGTTTTTGACACTTCGTACATAACCGTAACCCCGTCTTTGTATCAATCCACAAATTTCACAAATTCCAATTGACATTTCATCCGTATTTGCATATATTTTATAGCAGAAGATGGCTGGAAACGTTTCCAGTAACGTTTCCAGGTAACTTACCCAAGAGGAGGGGGCAGCATGACCATCAAGGATGTAGCGGAACACAGCGGTGTCTCCGTCAGTACGGTGTCCCGCGTCCTCAACGACCATCCCGATGTCAGTGACGTCGTCCGCTCCCGGGTCATGGAGGCTGTGCGGGAGCTGCACTATGTTCCCAACAACAGCGCCCGGGACCTGGTCCGTCCCCAGTCCGACGCCATCGGCCTGGTGGTCCGCGGCGTGGGCAACCCGTTTTTTACGGCGGTGATCCGCGCCATTGAGCAGGCTGTCGGCCAGGCGGGATATACGATGGTCCTTCACCAGATTCCCTCCGGCGAGGACGAACTGCTGGCCGCCGCCAGTCTGGCCCGGTCCAAAAAGCTCCGGGGTCTCATCTTGTTGGGCGGCTGCTTCGACTACACGCCGGAACAGACGGCGGCGCTGGAAATTCCCTTCGTGTGCTGCTCCTTCACCAACAGCTTCGGCAGTCTGGAAAAGGACGCCTACTCCTCTGTGTCCATTGATGACCAAGCGGAGGCCCGTCGGGCGGTGGAGGTCCTGATCCAGAAGGGCCACCGGAAGATCGCCGTCCTGCTGGACTCCGTCCGGGACCACTCCATCAGCGAGCTGCGCTACCGGGGCTACCGGCAGGCGCTGGCCGATCACGGCATCCCCCTGGACCCGGAGCTGGTGGCCGAGACCGGGGATTTCGACATGGCGGCCGCCTACGAGGGCACCCGGCGCCTGCTGGAGCGGCGGCGGGACTTCACTGCCCTGTTCGTCATTGCGGACTCCATGGCCGTCGCCGCCATGAAGGCCCTCCACGACGGCGGACGCCGCATCCCGGAGGATTGCTCCATCATCGCCATCGACGGCATCGACATCTCCAACTACACCGTTCCCACCCTCACCACCCTCATCCAGCCCCAGGCGGCTATGGGCGAGGAGGCCGTCCGCATTCTGCTGGACATGGTGGAAGAGCGGTCGGGCAACCGCCACGTCCGAATGGACACCACCCTGCGCACCGGCGGCAGCGTGGCCGCATACATCTGATTTTTGCATCTGAAGATGTAAAAATAAATAACCGAATTGAACCAATAAAAGGAAAAGGAGTATTGAGATGAAAAAAGTATTTGCGCTTTTGCTGACCCTCTCTCTTTGCGTCGGCGTTCTGTCCGCCTGCGGCGGCAGCAAGACCGAGACCCCCGCTTCCTCCGGCAGTGATCAGGAAACCTCTGCCCCCGCCGCCACCGGCGCCGTCTACTATCTGAATTTCAAGCCCGAGCAGGACGAGGCCTGGCAGAACCTGGCCAAAGCCTACACTGAGGAGACCGGCGTACCCGTCACCGTGGTCACCGCCGCCTCCGGCACCTATGAGCAGACCCTGATGAGCGAGATTGCCAAGAGCACTCCCCCCACCCTCTTCCAGGTCAACGGCCCCGTGGGTCTGGCCAACTGGAAGGACTACTGCTATGATCTGACCGGTTCCGACGTCCTGGGCCAGCTGACCTCTGACGCCTATGCCCTGAAAGACGGCGACGCCACCCTGGGCATTGCCTACGTCATCGAGTCCTACGGCATCATCGTCAACAAGACCCTGCTGGCCAAGGCCGGTTACTCTGTGGATGACATCAAGTCCTTTGCCAACCTGAAGCAGGTGGCCGAGGACATCACCGCCCGCAAGGCTGAGCTGGGCTTCGCCGCCTTCTCCTCCGCCGGTATGGACGGCTCCTCTGACTGGCGTTTCAAGACCCACCTGGCTAACCTGCCTATCTATTTCGAGTATCAGGATAAGGGCATCGGCAGCACCGACGCCATCGAGGGCACCTATCTGGACAACTACAAGGCCATCTGGGACCTGTACATCAACAACTCCACCTGTGATCCCGCCGCCCTGTCCGGCAAGACCGGCGACGACTCCCGCAACGAGTTCCTGGCTGGCGAGGCCGTGTTCTATCAGAACGGCTCCTGGGAGTACGGCAATCTGGTGGGAGACGGCAAGTTCACCGACGATGATCTGGCTATGATCCCCATCTACATCGGTGCTGGCGATGAGGCCAACCAGGGCCTGTGCACTGGCACAGAGAACTACTGGTGCGTCAACAACTCCGCCAAGGCAGAGGACATCCAGGCCACTCTGGACTTCATGAATTGGTGCGTCACCTCTGAGACCGGCACCAAGGCCATGGCCGAGGATATGGGCTTTGTCATCCCCTTCCAGGCCGCTCAGGAGTCTCCCAACCTGTTCGTGAAGCAGGATGCCGCCTACACCGCTGAGGGTAAGACCCCCGTTTCCTGGAACTTTACCACCATGCCCTCTGAGAACTGGAAGAACGAGCTGGGCACCGCTCTGACCGCCTATTCCGCCGGTACCGGCGACTGGGACGGCGTGGTCTCCGCCTTCGTGGACGGCTGGGCCAGCGAGTACGCTGCCGCCAACGGCTGATCCAAACACCGCGCGCATCAAGAACGGGGTGGGCTTTCCGCCCACCCCGTTTTTCGTGGACTCCCCCTGCTCCCCAGCGGCGCCTGAACGGGCACCATGCCTTATTCCATCTTTAGGAGGGATATTGTGGAAAAAGCGATCAAGAGATATTGGCCGGTGTTCGTCCTTCCTACGTTTGCGGCGTTTCTTATCGGCTTCGTCTGGCCCTTTTTACAGGGCCTGTACCTGTCCTTCTGCAAATTCATCACCATTGACAAGGCCAGCTTCAACGGCCTGAAAAACTACATCTTCGCCCTGACGGAGGCGGACTTCCTCCACTCCTTCTGGTTCACGGCGCTGTTCACCGTGGTCTCCACCGCGTGCATCAACGTGGCGGCCCTGGCCATCGCCCTGGCTCTGACCCGGGAGATCAAGGGCACCAACCTGTTCCGCTCCGTCTTCTTCATGCCGAACCTCATCGGCGGCATCGTACTGGGCTACATCTGGAACATCCTGCTCAACTGCGTGCTGACTCTGCTGGGCAAGCCCCTGCTGAGCCTCCACGCCCCCTACGGCTTCATCGGTCTGGTCATTCTCATGTGCTGGCAGCAGATCGGCTACATGATGATCATATACATCGCGGGCCTCCAGTCCATCCCCAACGACTATCTGGAAGCCGCCCGCATCGACGGCGCCAACGAGCGCCAGATCCTCTGGAAGGTCAAGCTCCCCAACCTGATGCCCTCCATCACCATCTGCCTGTTCCTGAGCCTGACCAACGGCTTCAAGCTCTTCGACCAAAACCTGGCCCTGACTGGCGGCGATCCCGCCCACAAGACCGAGATGCTGGCGCTGAACATCTATCAGACCTTCTACGGCCGCTCCGGCCCCCAGTGGAAGGGCTACGGCCAGGCCAAGGCCGTCCTCTTTTGCATTCTGGTGGTGGTCATCGGCCTGGTCCAGCTGAAAGCGACCCGCTCCAAGGAGGTGCAGCAGTAATGGCAAAGAAGCATACGGCAAAGGATTATGTCCTGACGGTCATTCTGGGGATCTTGTCCCTGGCCTGGGTGTATCCCATCTTCATGATCCTGTTCAACTCCCTGAAAAAGGAGACCTCCATCAGCACCGGCACCGCCTTTGAGCTCCCCACCGGCGAGAGCTTCACGGGCCTTGCCAACTATCTCGACGCCCTGACCTCCAAGGGCTTCCTGTCCGCCTTCTGGTACAGCCTGGTCATCACCCTCACCTCCGTGGTGCTGATTCTGATCTGCTGCTCCATGTGCGCCTGGTTCATCACCCGGGTCAAGGGCTGGTACAGCAAGGCCCTCTACTACCTGTTCGTGTTCTCCATGGTCGTCCCCTTCCAGATGCTGATGTTCACCCTGTCCGCCACGGCGGACCGCCTGCATCTCAGCAGTCCCTACACCATCTGCATCATCTATTTGGGCTTTGGCGCCGGACTGGCCGTGTTCATGTTCTGCGGCTTTATGAAGTCGATTCCCCTGGAGATTGAGGAGGCGGCCATGATCGACGGCTGCACCCCCCTCCAGACCTTCTTCCGAGTGGTGCTGCCCATTCTGAAACCCACCCTCATCTCTGTGGGCATTCTGGAGACCATGTGGCTGTGGAACGACTACCTGCTGCCCTATCTGGTGCTGGACCGCACCAAGGGCTACATGACCATCCCCATTCTGATCCAGTATTTCCGCGGCAGCTACGGCAAGGTGGAGATGGGTCCCATGATGGCCTCCATCATGATGAACATCATCCCCATCATCATCGTCTACCTCCTGTGCCAGAAGCACATTATCAAGGGCGTGGCCGCTGGAGCTGTCAAGGGCTGAGAGGTACCGCCCATGAAAAGAAGCTGCGGCATTCTCATGCCGATCTCCTCTCTCCCCTCCCCTCACGGCATCGGCACGCTGGGGGCGGAGGCCCGGAAGTTCGTGGACTTCCTGGCGGACGCCGGACAGTCCTGGTGGCAGATCCTGCCCGTGGGCCCCACCAGCTACGGCGACTCCCCCTATCAGAGCTTTTCCGCCTACGCCGGCAACCCCTACTTCGTGGACCTGGACCTGCTGTGTGAGGACGGGCTCCTGACCCCCGCCGAGGTGAATGCCGTCAACTGGGGCGGGGACCCCGCCCGGGTGGATTACAGCGCCATTTACAACGGCCGCTTTCCCCTGCTGCATCTTGCGATGGAACGGGGCTGGGAGCGGGACGCTGACAAGGTGGCCGCCTTTTCAGAGGAAAACGCCTCCTGGCTGCCGGACTACGCCCTGTTCATGGCCGTGAAGCGCCATTTCGGCATGCGGTCCTGGACGGAGTGGCCGGACGAGGACATCCGCCTCCGCCGCCCCGGAGCGGTATTGCGTTACCGGGAGGAGCTGGCGGACGACATCCGCCTGTTCACCTACATCCAGTACCTGTTCTTCCGCCAATGGGAGGACCTGCGGTCCTACGCCCATGAAAAGGGCATCGGCATCATCGGCGACCTGCCCATCTACGTGGCCATGGACTCCGCCGACGTGTGGGCGGACCCCCGGGCCTTCCAGCTGGACGAGCGGAACGTCCCCGCCGAGGTGGCGGGCGTGCCGCCGGACTACTTCACCGCCGACGGCCAGCTGTGGGGCAACCCCCTCTACGACTGGGACGCCATGAAGGCCGACGGCTACACCTGGTGGATCCACCGCATCGCCGGCGCCTCCCGGCTGTACGACATTCTCCGCATCGACCACTTCCGGGGCCTGGAGAGCTACTGGGCGGTGCCCTACGGGGAGACCACCGCCAAGACCGGCCGCTGGGTGAAGGGCCCCGGCATGGACCTCATCGGGGTCCTGACCGAGAGATTCCCCAACATCCAGTTCATCGCCGAGGACCTGGGTTATCTGACCCCGGAGGTCCGCCAGCTGCTGGAGGACTCCGGTCTGCCAGGCATGAAGGTGCTGGAATTCGCCTTCGACTCCCGGGAAGCCGCCAACTATCTTCCCCACACCTATCCCCGGCACTGCGTCTGCTACGCCGGTACCCACGACAACGCCACCCTCATGGGCTGGAAGGACGAGGCGGCCCCCGCCGATATCGCCATGGCCCGACAGTATCTGGGGCTCAACGACGAGGAGGGCTTCCACTGGGGCGTCCTCCGAGGCGGACAGAGCAGTGTGGCCGACCTGTTCGTGGCCCAGATGCAGGACTACCTGGGCCTGGGTTCCGAGGCCCGCATGAACACCCCGGGCATCCTGGGCGGCAACTGGCAGTGGCGGATGCTGTCCGGCCAGATCACGGACGCGCTGACAGCGCGGATCGCCGGCATGGCTCGTCTGTACGGCAGAAGTTCCCACAACTGATTTACCCAAGCAAGCCCCTCCGGTGCGATGCCGGAGGGGCTTGTTCCATTCCGGAGAAAAGGCTTTCTTTTCCCCCGCCTTCCGATTATACTGAATACAAAACACCGCGCTTTTCCGCGCCATTTGGCAGATCGGAGGTCTCCCATGAAAAGATTTTTGCTGGCACCCGACTCCTTTAAAGGCACCCTCTCTGCCCAGGAGGTCTGCGCCATTGAAGCCGCCGTCATCCGAAAACACATCCCCGACGCGGTCATCCGGGCCATTCCCATGGCCGACGGTGGTGAGGGTATGGTGGAGTCCTATCTCGGCATTATAGGCGGGCAGCGGGTCACCGCTTCGGTCACCGGGCCGCTGGGCGGGACGGTGGACGCGGTCTACGGCGTCCTTCCGGACGGCAGCGCCGTCATGGAGATGGCGGCCGCCGCGGGCCTCCCCCTGGTGGCGGGCCGGGAAAACCCGCTGGAGACCTCCACCTACGGCGTGGGCGAACTGCTCCTGCACGCCGCCCGGAGCGGCATCCGGAAAATTCTCTTGGGCATCGGCGGCAGCTGCACCAACGACTGCGGCATCGGCATGGCCGCCGCTCTGGGTTTCCGGTTTTTGGACGACCGGGGAAACCCAGTGGAGCCCTTGGCGAAAAATCTGGGGCTGATCGAGGAGATCGTCCCCCCGGAGTGCCTGCCGGAGCTGGACCTGCGGGTGGCCTGTGACGTGGACAACCCGCTGCTGGGCGAGCACGGCGCCACCTATACCTTCGGCCCCCAGAAGGGCGCCGACGCGGAGATGCTGGTCCTGCTGGAGGCCGGGATGGCCCATTTTGCCCAGGTCCTCACCCAATTTTGCGGCATCCCCGTGGCGGACCTCCCCGGCAGCGCCGCCGCCGGCGGACTGGGCGCCGCCCTCCGCGCCTTTCTGGGCGGCAGGCTGATGCCCGGGGCGGAGCTGCTGCTGGACAGCGTGGGCTTCGATGAACTGCTGAAAGAGGCGGATATCGTCCTCACCGGCGAGGGCCGCATCGACTGGCAGAGCGCCCACGGCAAGGTCCCCGGCACGGTGGGTCTGCGCTGCAAGGCCGCCGGTGTCCCCTGCGCGGCCCTCTGCGGCTCCGTGGGAAAGGGGGCTGACGCTCTTTATGATTGTGGCATCTCCGCCATTTTCAGTGCGGTACAGGGCGTCTGTACCTTCGAGGAGGTCCGGGAAACCAGCGCAGCCAGTCTGGAATTCCTGGCAGACGCCGTACTGCGGCTGCTGACGCTGTGAGGCTATGCCCTCCATATATGCAGGACCCCCCGGAGCGGATGCATTGAGTATCCGCTCCGGGGGTGTTTCATCTGTCTCAGTGGTCCAGTTGTTCCATCGCCGCTCTGATCTTCTCAGCAGCCAGCTCCAGATCCCTGTCCGCCGCCGCGAAGGAGAACCGCATGCAGCAGGCCGCCTCCTCGCCGTAGGCGCTGCCCGGCATGCCCACCACGCCGGCGTGCTCTATCAGGTACTCGCAGACCTGCATGGAGTCCATGCCCGGGATGTCGAAATAGACCCAGGCGTAGAACGCGCCCTCCGGGGGCTGGCAGCGGACGCCGGGGATGCTGTTCAGGGCGGAGGTGAACATGTCCCGCCGCCGCTCATACGCGCGCCGCATCTCCTCCGTCTCCTGCTGGCAGGCGAAGGCCTCCACGGCGCCCTTCTGCACAAAGCCGCTCATGCAGGTCAAACTGTGCTGGTACAGCTTGTACGCCGCGTCAAACACCTCCCGGCAGGCCGCCAGATAGCCCACCCGCCAGCCGGTCATAGCGGCGCTTTTGGAGAGGCCGTTCACCGTGATGACCCGGTCCGCCACGGCGGTCCGGGAGCCCATGCTGATGCTCCGTGCCCCGTCGTACACGATGCGCTCATAGACCTCGTCCGACAGCAAATAGACCTGCGAATGGGCCAGCAGGAACCGCTCCAGGACCTCCGCCCCGTCCTCGTGGAGGATGCGGCCCGTGGGGTTGTTGGGGTAGTTGATGATCAGAAGCCGGGTCCTGTCCGTGCAGGCCGCCTCCAGCGCCTCGGCCGTGATGCGGTAGTCCCGCCGGTAGTCCAGCTTCACCTTCACCGTCACGCCGCCGGCGGCCTGGACGATGGGCTCGTAGGACACCCACGCGGGGTCCAGAATGATGGCCTCGTCCCCCTCGTTCAGCACCGCCTGCACCGCCAGATAGATGGCGTTCTTGCCGCCGGGCGTCACCAGAACGCAGTCCGGGTCGCACTGGACGCCGTTCTCCTCCCGCAGCTTTTTCTGGATGGCCAGCCGCAGCTCCGGGATGCCGGGCCCCGCCATGTAGTGGGTGTCCCCCGCCGTCAGGGCGCGGATGGCCGCCATGGAGATCCGGTCCGGGGTGGGAAAGTCCGGCTCACCGCCGGCCAGTCCGATGACCGTGGGGTCCTTTTTCTGCATCTCCTTGGCTCTCCCCATCAGCATCATGGAGGCGGATGGGCGCATGGCCTCGATTCTACGGTTCATGTCTCTCCTCCTGGTTCATCCCCCGGTATTCTGCAAAGCTTCTATCCTTTTCAGTTCTCACATCATCCCGCCAAATGCGTCCAGCTGCTCCTGGAGTCTCCGGAAGAGCTGGCTGGTGTGGTAGCCGTCCGAGGCGGCGTGGGCGATGGTCACAGTTGCCGGCAGGGTCAGCCGCCCGACCTCCTCCGTGTATTTTCCGAAGGTGATGATGGGGAACAGCGCCGGCTCTCCCATCGTGTGGGTGCTGTAGCCCGTGTAGTCCAGCCAAGGCACGCAGCTGATGCAGAAGAAGTTGGGCGGCTGGCCGGGGCGGCCCTTGATGCCGTGGCAGTCGCCGTAGGTCTCTGTCACCCGCTCCCACTCCCGGTAGAAGGTCTGAAAATCCGGGTCATAGGCGGTCCAGAGGTCACTGAAGGTCCCGTCATCCTTGTGGAACACGGTGAAATTCAGATGAACCTCGTCCCAGATGCCCGGCGTCCCGTCCGGCGCCGTCATCATCTTCATCTCGTCCATGGAGTTGACGGCCCGGGCCGCCGCGTAGAGAAAGCAGCCAAAAAAGCGCTTCTTTTGGGCGCGGGTAAAGCGCACCGCCTCCGTCACGTCCAGCCGGGCGGTGATGGAGTAGCCGCACTTCAAAAACTCTCGGTAATAGCGGTAGTGCTCCCGCCGGGGCCAGGTCTCCAGGTCGATTTTCCGATAGCCGGGCATGGTCTGTTCCATAGAAGTGCCCCCTTTCTCGTTTTTTCCAGTGTACCGCAAATTGGGAAAAACCGCAATCGTTTGGGTCGAAAATGCCCCGGGCAGTCCTGCGGGACCGTCCGGGGCATCGATTCAGTTTTCTCCGTCCAGCCGGCGCAGGCCCGCGATGTCGCTCACCGGCAGGGAGAACACCAGGGACTGGGCCTCCGTCTGCATGCCTGCCTGGGCCATGATGGCCTTCATGATGGGCACCCGGGTCTCCTCCAGGGTCAGAATGAAGATCAGTTCCTTTTCCGCCGCGATGGACACGCCGAAGAACTTCTTCGCCAGTTCCGTTCCCGTCCCCTTGGCGTGGACGGCGGTGCCTCCCGTGGCGCCGGCGGCCCGGGCGGCGTCCATCACCATGTCCGTATGGCCCTGGTTGGTGATGACCACCAGCAGCTCGTGGGTGATTTCCTTTTCCATGGCTTTCTCCGCCTCCTGTTGCAGCAGATAGTCTCTGGCGGCAGCGCCGCCGATGCTGGACACCGGCACCGTCATCAGGATGCCCCGGCCCGGCACATCCAGCCACAGCGCCTTTTCCGCCCTCCGCACCAGCTGGGGGGAGTGGGGCGCCACGCAGAACAGAACCGCCTTCTCCGTGGCCTCCAGGCCCAGGCAGTCCAGAATTTCGGTCGTGGCCGTGCCGCTGCCCAGGGCCGTCAGCACCAGGGGGATGCCCTGTTCCTGATACCAGGCCGCGAATTCCCCGCAGCGGCTGCGGTCCGTAATGGTGATCATGAGAACAGCTCCGCCCATGGCAGTTTCTCCCCTCTCAGGTAATTTAGAGTTCGATGATCTCCTCGTCCTCCGCCGGTGCCTCCACAGGCTGGGCGCGCTTCAGCCTGTACTGGTATGCGAGGCCCAGCAGCTGGATGGTGATCAGCGGCGTCATGGCCACCATGGCCACGATGCCGAAGGCGTCCGTGACGATATTACCGCCCAGGGCCTCGCAGGCGCCCATGGCAAAGGGCAGCAGAAAGGTGGCCGTCATGGGACCGGAGGCCACACCGCCGGAGTCGAAGGCGATGGAGGTAAAAATCTTCGGTACAAAGAAGGACAGCGCAATGGCCGCCAGATATCCCGGCGCCAGGAAGCAGACGATGGAGATGCCGGTCAGGACCCGGGTCATGGCCAGGCCCACGGACACAGCCACGCCCACGGAGAGGCTGATGCTCATGGCCTTGCCGGGGATGGCGCCGGAGGTGATCTCCTCCACCTGCCGGTTCAGCACATGGACCGCAGGCTCCGCCTGCACGATGAACCAGCCCATCAGCATGCCGATGGGGATGAGGACCCAGTTGTAGGACAGGCCTGCGATCTGCTGGCCCAGATAGGTGCCGGCGGGCAGAAAGCCCACATTGACGCCGGTGAGAAACAGCACCAGTCCAACACCAGTATATAAGAGGCCGATGACGATTTTCAACACCTTTTTCCGGTTCAGGTGCAGGGACACCACCTGGAACACCGCGAAAAACACCGCGATGGGCGCCAGGCACACTGTCACCTCCCGGATGTACTCCGGGAACGCCTCCTGGAACAGCCGCCAGAGCGCCTGGCTGTCCGCCGCCTCCGGCAGCGCCGGTGATACGTATGTACCGGAGGCCGGGTACACCATCGCCAGAATCAGCACCGCCAGGATCGGTCCCACGGAGCACAGCGCCACCAGGCCGAAGCTGTCCTGGGCGGCATTTTTGTCGCTTCGGATGGAGGCGACGCCCAGGCCCAGCGCCATGATGAAGGGGACCGTCATGGGGCCGGTGGTGACGCCGCCGGAGTCAAAGGCAATGGCCAGGAAGTCCCCGGGCACAGAGGCCGCCAGCACCAGCACCACGGCGTAGGAGACGATCAGAAGTCCCCGCAGCGGAATGCGGAACAGGATGCGCAGCAAGGCAATCACCAGGAACGCGCCCACGCCAACGGCCACAGCCCCCACCAGAACGGCGTTGGGGACGCTGGGCACCTGCTCTGCCAGTACCTGGAGGTCCGGCTCGGACACTGTGATGATCACGCCGATCAGAAAGCTGACCGACACCACCACCCACAGCTTCCGGGATTTGGTCATATGGGCGCCCACCCGCTCGCCGATGGGCGTCATGGCTGTCTCAGCGCCCAGCGTGAACAGCCCCATGCCGACGATCAGCAGCACCGCGCCCATCAAAAATGCCAGCAGGATGTCCGTGGGCACCGGCGCAATCGTGAAGCACAGCAGCAGTACGATGGCGGTGATGGGCAGCACGGATGCCAGCGCCTCCCGCACCTTCTCTCCCAGAATGGTCTTGTTCTGTCCCATGTTCTCCTTCCACCGCTTCCGGAAACCGCCCCGCATCTCCTCACCTCGATTTCTTCAAAATGCTCATTTTTTACATGATAGCATGCAAATCCTGTCGCCTTCAACCCTTCCGGGAAACTTGCAAAATCTTTAACAAGTTCTTGTCAGGCGTTTCTTTTTTTCCGCCGGTGTGCTATAATCCATAAAAAATGTAAGGAAGTGACCTTCTTATGAAAACCGGCCTGGTCCTGGAGGGCGGTGCCCTGCGGACCATTTTCTCCTCCGGTGTGTGTGACGCGTTCCTGGATTTGGGACTGCCCATGCCGGATTACACCATCGGTGTCTCCGCCGGCATCGCCTACGGCGTCAGCTATCTCTCCCGTCAAAGCCGGCGGAATCTGAAGCTGGTGACGACCTATGCCAACGACCACCGCTACATGAGCTGGCGGAATATGCTCAATCCCAAAAACCGCTCCTATTTCGGTCTGAAGTTCTCCTACGAGACCATCCCCAACGAGCTGCTGCCCTTTGACTACGACGCCTTTGAGGCCTATCCCGGCACGGTGGAGGCCGTGGTCACGAACCTGAACACCGGCAAGGCGGACTACCTGCCCGTCCCCCGCCGGGACGACCACAATCTGCTGCTCCAGGCCACCTGCGCCATCCCCATGATGTTCCCGGTCATCGAGATCGACGGCCAGCCCTATCTGGACGGCGGCTGCGCCGACGCCATTCCCTGGAAGCGGGCCTTTGAGGTGGGCTGTGACCGGGTGGTGGTGGTCCTGACCCGGGAGCGAGACTACCGCAAGGAAGCCGATCCCTCCTTCCGGATCACAAAGAACGCCTTCCGCAAATACCCCAATTTCGTGGAGACCATGCGCACCCGGGCGGAGCGCTACAACGCCTGCCGTGACGAGCTGTTTGAGCTGGAGGCCCAGGGCAAGGTCCTGGTCATCGCGCCGGAGGACACGCTGGGCTGCTCCCGCACGGAGAAGGACATGGAGGTCGTCCGTGCCCTGTGGCAGATTGGCTACTTTGCCGGACGCCGCTCCGCGGACAGCGTCCGGGCGTTCTGGGCAGAAAATATAGACCCCTCTCTGTTGGAAACAGCGCCGTAACGGCGCTGTTTCTTTTTGGGCAAACGCTTGCGTTTTTATCTATATTATATAAAAACTTTCTGATTTTTTGACATAATGTATAATTCTTTTCGTAAATTTTACATTTGGTCATTCCGCCTATTTCTCCTCCTTCGTGGAAACATATATAATAAGTTGGCAACATAAGGTTGACTGCATCCGGTCTTTTTACAGGCCGGAAGAATCCATAAAGGAGTATTTCAGTATGGATATTTTCTCCGTCTTTACCCTGTGCGGCGGCCTGGCCTTCTTCCTCTACGGCATGACCACCATGTCCAAAAGCCTGGAGAAGATGGCCGGCGGCAAGCTGGAACGGCTGCTCAAGCGCATGACCTCCAACCCCTTCAAAAGCCTGCTGCTGGGTGCCGGCATCACCATCGCCATCCAGTCCTCCTCCGCCATGACGGTCATGCTGGTAGGCCTGGTGAACTCCGGCGTCATGGAGCTGGGACAGACCATCGGCGTCATCATGGGCTCCAACATCGGCACGACCCTGACAGCCTGGATCCTGTCCCTGACGGGCATTGAGAGCGAGAGCGTCTTCGTCAATCTCCTGAAACCGGAGAACTTCTCCCCCGTCATCGCCCTGATCGGCATCATCCTTATCATGGGCTCCAAGAAGCAGAAGCGCCGGGACATCGGCCGCATCATGGTGGGTTTCGCCATTTTGATGTACGGCATGGAGCTGATGAAGAACGCCGTCAGCCCCCTGGCGGACATGCCAGAGTTCTCCAGCCTCCTCACCGCCTTCAACAATCCCCTGCTGGGCGTGCTGGTGGGCGCCGTGTTCACCGGCGTCATCCAGTCCTCCGCCGCGTCGGTGGGTATTTTGCAGGCCCTGGCCCTCACCGGCTCCATCACCTACGGCATGGCCATCCCCATCATCATGGGCCAGAACATCGGCACCTGCGTGACGGCGCTGCTCAGCGCCATCGGCGTCAACCGCAACGCCAAGCGGGTGGCCGTCATCCACATCTCCTTCAACGTCATCGGCACAGCGGTGTGTCTGGTGCTGTTCTACGGCGGCAACGCCATCTTCCACTTCACCTTCATGAATCAGGTGGTGGGCGCCGTGGGCATCGCCTTCTGCCACACGGTGTTTAACGTGCTGACCACACTGATGCTGCTGCCCTTCTCCCGCCAGCTGGAAAAGCTGGCGCGGAGAATGATCCGTACCGAGGACAAGGCGGAGCAGTTCGCCTTCCTGGACCCCCTGCTGCTGCGTACCCCCAGTGTGGCCATCAGCGAGTGCACGGCCATGACCAACCGCATGGGCGAGCTGGCCCACCGGAACATCCTGCTGGCCATCCAGCAGTTCTCTGATTACAGTGAGGAGCGGGAGGCCGAGATCATCCAGAACGAGGACAAGCTGGACATCTACGAGGACCGCCTGGGCAACTATCTGGTGCAGATCTCCCAGCACGGCGTCTCCATGGACGACATCCACACCGTCTCCCGCCTGCTCCACGCCATCGGCGACTTCGAGCGCGTGGGTGACCACGCCCTGAACCTCCAGGAGTCCTCGCAGGAGCTCCACGAGAAAGAGCTGCGGTTCTCCGACGACGCCAAGGCGGAGCTGGATGTGCTGATCTCCGCTCTGGAGGAGATCATGGATGAGGCCTTCGGCAGCTTTGCCTCCGGCGACCTGGCCAGGGCCCGCTCCGTGGAGCCTCTGGAGGAGACCATCGACCAGCTGATCGAGGAGATTCGGATGCGCCACATCCACCGGCTCCAGACCGGCGACTGCACCATCCAGCTGGGCTTTATCCTCAGCGATCTGCTGACCAACCTGGAGCGCGTGTCCGACCACTGCTCCAACATCGCCATCTCCGTTATCGAGGAGTCTGACAGTGATATGGACCCCCACGCCTATCTCCAGGACCTGAAAACCGGCGGAGCCTTCACGGAGGACCTGCGGGAGGACCTGCGGAAATACCGTCTGCCCACCGTCTGACAACTGTGGACAAGCCCGTGCATGCGACGGCATGCACGGGCTTTTTTGCGTTCTCTGCCGGCACGTGTATAGAACATCCAGTTCCGGTAAAACCTACCTCTATAAAAACATACAGGAGGAATACCATGTCTGTGGATTTGAAAAACAGCGAGACTCTGAAAAATCTGATGCGCGCCTTTGCTGGAGAGAGCCAGGCCCGCAACCGCTATACCTTCGCGGCGGCCCTTTGCCAGAAGCAGCAGCTCCATGTGCTGGAGGCGGTATTCCAGTTCACAGCTGGGCAGGAGCAGGAACACGCCGAGATTTTCTACAACCACATGAAGGACGTGGCCGGTCAGAGCGTCCAGATCGACGGCGGCTATCCCGTGGACCTCACCAACGACGCGGTCCAGCTTCTTCGGTACGCCCAGCACAATGAGTTTGAGGAAGCCAGCCCCGTGTATCCCTCCTTTGCCGAGACCGCCAGAGCCGAGGGCTTTCCGGAGGTGGCCGCCTCCTTCCAGCAGATCGCCAAAATCGAGCAGGCCCACGGAAACCGGTTCGGCCATCTGGCGGACCTGCTGGAAGCCGGAAAGTTGTTCATCTCCGATACGAAATGCGGCTGGATGTGTCTAAACTGCGGTCATATTCAGGAGGGGCTGGAAGCTCCCAAGTCCTGTCCTGTCTGTCACCACGACCAGGGCTTTTTTGTCCGTCTGGAAATGGCCCCGTACACCGGCGCCGGTATGGGCGTCCAATAAGTTCTTCCCATGAAAAAGAGATGCCGCAGGCCAGCCTGCGGCATCTCTTTTTTCTTTGTATAGGGAAATCCGGAAACAGCGTTCAATAGCCGACGATGAGGCCCTTCTCCATGGCGTAGAAGCTGGTCAGGCCCCGGCAGGGAATGATGTCCACGCCCTTCACTGGCAGGTCCTTCAGAATCTGCTCCTTCAGCTTGATGGCTCCGTCCAGATTCTCACAATGGGAGATGACCACCTGGGCGCCGGCGCAGTCCTTGCTGCTGCCCATCAGCGCCGCGATGGCCTTATAGGTCTTGGCCTCACCCCGGGCCTTGTCGGCCACATGGATGGTGCCCTGAGGCGTGGCGTCGGCGATGACGTGGATGCCCAGCGTGTGGAGCAGCGTGCCCACCAGGGGCCGCATCCGGCCGTTTTTAATGAGGTTGTCGAAATTCTCCAGAGTAAAGCAAGTCCGCAGCGCCGCCTGATACAGCCGGAGCTGATCGCAGATTCCCGCGAAGTCGCCGGTGGTATCCGCTTCCATCAGCTCCTTGGCCTTCCGGATCAGGAGCACCATGGTGCCGGCCGTGGCCTTGGAATCGATGACGCAGATCTCCTTTTCCGGGTGCTCCTCCAGCACCATCTCCCGGCCCATCACAGCCGCGTTGTAAGTACCGGAGAGGTTGGCGGAGATCGTAAAGCAAACGGTCTTGTCACCCTTTTCAAAGGCGCGGGCAAAGGCCGCCGGAGAGGGACAGGCCGTGGAGGAGGCGGTCTTTTCCGCCGCCATGGCTGCCAGCAGCTCAGGCACCTCCAGCTCATCGTTATCCACAAACTCCTTCTCTCCAACCTGGAGTCGGAGGGGGACCGTCTCAAAGCGGACCCGCTCACTTTCAAACCCAGCCATCCGCAGGTCGCAGCTGCTGTCACTCACGATGTTCCAAGTCATATGACGCTCCTTGTAATCTGGTTTTGGATACCATATTTTTATTTATCATACCGCGCCTCTCTATATTTGTCAATGATAAAAACTGTTGTCCCACCTTGACATTTAGGAGAGAACGTAGTATTCTGCCAACTAGTTCTTTTTTAAACAGTTTTTTATTGAACAATCGGAGGTCTCACATGTCTACCCAGTATACCCGGCTGCTTCAGTTTTCCCGGCAGTTCGGTAAATTTTACGCCTATCAGTTCGCGCCGTTTCTGGAGCGCACAGGTCTCTCCATGCGGGAGGTCCATGTACTGCTGTTTTTAGCCAACAACCCGGAATGTGACACAGCCCGGGATGTGTCGGAGTACCGGGGCATCTCCAAATCCCAAGTGTCCCAGGCCGTGGAGCTGCTGGCGGCGGAGGGCATCCTCCGCCGCGCCGTGGACGAGGAGGACCGCCGGGTGGTCCATCTTTCCGTCACAGAGGACGGCGCTCCCCTGGCCCGGGAGTGCCAGGAAATTCAGGCAGCCTGCGGCAAGCGGCTGCTAGAGGGACTCTCTCCCACCCAGCAGGCCCAGTTTTCCGCGTTGCTGGAGACCGTCCTGGCCAATGGAGAACATCTCGCCGAGGAGGCTATGTCATGAACAAGCAAAACAGTGTGGATTTGGGCAGCGGCAATGTGGGAAAGCTGCTGTTCTCCCTGGCTCTGCCCACCATCACCTCTCAGATCGTCAACATGCTCTACAATCTGGTGGACCGGGTGTACATCGGCCACATGCAGCCGGTGGACACCGTGGGTTCCCTGGCGTTGACCGGCGTGGGCGTGTGCCTGCCGGTCATCATGATCATCTCCGCCTTCGCGGCGCTGCTGGCCATGGGCGGCGCGCCCCGGGCCTCCATTGCCGAGGGACGCGGGGATCTGGCGGAGTCCGAACGGATCATGGGCAACTGCTTCACCATGCTGGTCACGATCTCCCTGGTGCTGACTGTGGTGTTCCGGCTGTTCGCGGAGCCTCTGCTGCTGACCTTCGGCGCCAGTGAGAACACCATCGGCTACGCGCTGTCCTATATGAACATCTACTCCCTGGGGACCATCTTTGTCCAGATGACGCTGGGCATGAACGCCTACATCACGGCACAGGGGTTCACCACCGTCAGCATGAAGACGGTGCTCATCGGCGCCATCCTGAACACGATCCTGGACCCCATTTTCATCTTCGGCCTTAGCATGGGCGTCCGGGGCGCGGCTCTAGCCACCATTCTCTCCCAGGCGGTGTCCGCCGCGTGGGTGCTGCGGTTCCTGCTGGGCCCCAGGACCAAGTGGCATCTGCGGAGGGAAAACCTGCGGCCCCGGGCCAAGGTGGTCCTGCCCTGTCTGGCGCTGGGCCTGTCCCCCTTCATCATGCAGTCCACGGAGAGCCTCATCGCCGTGTGCTTCAACTCCTCCCTGCTGAAATACGGCGGTGACATCGCTGTCGGCGCCATGACGGTGCTCACCAGCATCATGCAGTTCGCCATGATGCCCCTCCAGGGCCTAACCCAGGGTGCTCAGCCCATCATCAGCTACAACTACGGCGCCCGGAACGCCCAACGGGTGCGAGCCGCCTTCCGGTGCCTGCTGCGCGCCTGCGTGACCTATTCACTGACGCTCTGGATCCTGGTGCAGCTGTTCCCCCGGATGTTCGCCCTGATCTTCAACAACTCCCCCGCTCTGGTGGACTACGCCGCCTGGGCCCTGCGCATCTACATGGGCGCCACCGGCATCTTTGGCGTCCAGATCGCCTGCCAGCAAACCTTTATCGCCCTGGGCAATGCCAAGACCTCCCTGTTTCTGGCCGTCCTGCGGAAGATCATTCTGCTGATCCCCCTGATCTATATTTTGCCTCTCTTCTTTGCCAACAAGGCCTTCGCTGTGTTTCTGGCGGAGCCAGTGGCGGACTTCCTGGCTGTCTGCACCACCGCCGTGCTCTTCAGCCGCCAGTTCAAGCGCAGCATGGCGGAGCTGGAGCAACAACCTCCACAGTGATCCGTTCCTGAGAAAAAGGCCCCGGATGCGTCAGCGCATCCGGGACCTTTTTATGACATCTTGGCTGTCCGCCGCCGCTTTTTTCCGAATTCAGTGATTTTGCCCACGCCGATGCTCAGCATGGGAAGCACATAGACCAGCAGAAAGCCCCAGCAGATAGTTCCGTAGCCCTTGGCGATCAGGTCGGTCAACCCGAAAGTAGACACCCCGATGCCGGCAAGCACCAGTCCGGCGGTGACAGCCAGACGCATCCAGCGGGGGACCCGGCGGCCGCCTCCGGCACAGCTCCGCTCGACCCGGTCGTCCACGGCCTTGATGAACCCGGCGCCGGTCTCGACCAGTGTGCCGAACAGGACGATCTCGAAGAGGACATACAGCCACTTCATGTCCAGCATCCGGAAAATCACGGTCACCGGGACCTCTGCGGAGGCCGCGGCGGACAGATTACAGCTCATGGCCAGCAGCAGAAGCGCCGCCGGGATCACGCCGATGACCCCTGCCAGCAGGCCGCAGGCCGCCGCCTCCCGGCGGTCCCGGACGTCGCGGACGGTATACAGCAGTGCCGGGACGATGCCCAGGTTGTAAAACGCGTATTGCAGCCCGCTGGAAAACCAGCCGGCCTCCGCCTCTCCCCTGGCGAACTCCGCGCTGACATTCCCGCCGAACCGGACAAATACGATGACCATGAACAGAAAATACACGCCAGAGAGTACATAGGACCAGAGGGATAGCGCCCGCTCCACAGTCTCCGTGCCCTTGATGACCAGCAGAAACATGCCCCCCGCCAGAAGGAGAACACCGGCCCACGGGCTCAACCCCGTCAGATTGTGGACCATGCTGCCAGCTGTGGCATTGATAACCCCCAGCACCAGCAGGAGCATGCCGATGTAGCAGAGCTCATACAGGACGCCGGCCCTGCCCAGCAGGGCGCTCATCATGGAGCTGTAATCGAAGGTCCGATACAGGCAGACGAATTCAAATGTCACGGCACACAGGACCGACCACGTGATCATGGTGACGGTCAGGCCCAGCAGGCCGCCCACCAGGCCGTTGGCGCCGAAGTACTGCATGATCTCCGCGCCGGTGCCGTATCCGCCGCCGATGACGACGGACTGAAAGACAAACCCGGGAACCAGATACCGGGTCCATGGTTTCTTTTTTGCCATAGTCTCTCCTCAAATCCACGCTGTTTTGACGCCGAAGCCGCGCTGTTCTCTCCCTCTTGACTATGCTGTCAGGGGTGATTTTATGCCCGGCGCTCCGCGCCGCTGTCCTGGCACGCCAACGCTCCCGGGCCATGAGCCCGGGAGCGTTGGCTGTTATGAAGCCGTCACCGCCCTACGTGGCAGGCCGTATGCCATGAGAACGCAGAGTGCCGGCCATATGGAGCGGCTGTTAAAGGGCATTTCTGGGGCATAAGGGAAAACTAAAGGGAAAACACCAGGAAAATGCAAAATAAAATCCCGTAACCATTGCGGTTACGGGATTTTTTTCTGGTGGACGATACAGGACTCGAACCTGTGACCCCCTGCACGTCAAGCAGGTGCTCTAGCCAGCTGAGCTAATCGTCCGAAGCGGAACAAATATAGATTACACGATAGTCCTCGTTTTGTCAACACTTTTCTTGTAATTTTTTCGTTTTTTTGTTATACTGCCTTCAACAAGATCGTAAGGGATGTGAAGGTATGAAGCAAACTGCTCTGGTCACCGGCTCCTCCAGGGGAATCGGTCGGGCCATTGCTGTGGAACTGGCCCGGGAGGGCTGGGCCGTCTGTGTCAACTACCTGGAGCATCGGGAGGCCGCGGAGGACCTGGTCCGCCTCCTGCGGGCAGAGGGCTGGGAGGCCATCGCCGTCCGCGCCGATGTCTCCGACCGTGACGCCGTGGAGGCTATGGTCCGGACCGCCCAGGCGGAGCTGGGACCCATTGAGCTTCTGGTCAACAACGCTGGCATCTCCTATCAGGGGCTGTTTCAGGACACCAGTAACGAAATCTGGGACCGCACCCTGGCGGTGAATCTCACCGGCGCCCGGAATGCCGCTCAGGCGGTGCTGCCCCACATGCTCTCGGAAAAGCGGGGCTGCATCGTCAACATCTCCTCCATGTGGGGCCTGCGGGGCGCCAGCTGTGAGGTGGCTTACGCCTGCTCCAAGGCCGCCATCATCGGCCTGACCCGCTCCCTGGCTCTGGAGCTGGCTCCCTCCGGCATCCGGGTCAACTGCGTAGCCCCCGGCTGCATTGAGACGGACATGGTCCGTGTGCTGGGCGAGGAGACCCGGGCCATGCTGGTGGAGGAAACCCCTCTCGGCCGGTTGGGCACACCGGAGGACATCGCCCACGCGGTGGCATTCTTCGCGTCAGAGAAGGCCTCCTTCCTGACCGGGCAGGTCCTGACCGCCGACGGCGGGTTCATCGTCTGAGCGTCAAAAGCCGTTTTCGTCAGATTCCCCTATCTTAGCGCAAACCCCGGCACCGCAGCGGTGCCGGGGCTCTTTGTTTTCTCACGCCTTTCCCGGTAGCGGCATGGTGCGGAGGATCACTCTGCCAAAGCAGGCCAGGGTCCGGCCGCTGGAGGGGCCGAACACCACGTCCGCGTCCGCCCGAGCCCGATTCAGGGAGAACAGATAGACCACCCCCGCCGGGTCCTTGTAGTACTGTTTGCACAGCATGTCGCCATCCACGTAGAAAATGCCCACGTCGCCGTCCTGCAACGGGTCCCGGTTCACATAGGCCACAGAGCCGTCCGCGATGAAGGGCTCCATGGAATCTCCCTGGATGCGGACGGCGAACTCCGCCGCCTGAGGCACATCGTCGGTGACGGGGATATAGTCGAAGTCCTCGCCGAACACCGGCGCCGCGTAGCCCGCCGCCGCGGGACTGCGGTACAGGGGGATAAGCCGGGACTCCTGCTCCCCTCCGCCGGCCTCCAGGTCATCCCGGTAGGCGCAGAGGGCGTCCACCACGGAGCGCACCGTCTCCCGCCCCAGGGGCGACAGGCCCCGGTAGCGGTCCACCAGCTGCTTTTCGCTCTGGGTCAGCACCTGCCCGCCGGCGCGGAAGCTGTCCTGAAACAGGGTGTTAGGGTCGGTGTCCAGACAGTCAAACAAGCGGAGCATGACCTCCTCCTTTGGGAAGCTGATCCCGGCCTCGTAGTTGCCGATAGTGGACTGGGACACGCCCAGCAATTTCGCCAGCGCCGCCTGGGACAGGCCCAGCTGTTCCCGGCGCTCCTGCATACGCTTTCCAAAATTCATGTCCGCTTCTCCCTCTGTTTTTCTTTCATCATACCTAGTTTTACTGGTCGCGTCAATATTTTTTAACAAGAATCTTGTTAACCCTCTTGACTTTATCGAACATATGTGCTATTTTAATTTTTGTAAACAAGATTCTTGTTATTTCTGCATTATTAAACAAGATTCTTGTTTGGCGCTCTGCCGTAGGAAAACAGCTCCGCTGTTTGGCGGAGCTGTTTGGCGGAGCTGTTTGGCGGAGCTGTTTGGCGGGGCTTGCGTGTCTGACTGCCGGGCAGGACTCACTCGTCGTGGTTTTCGGTGACGGCGCCGGCGCGGTAGGCGTCCAGCAGGCGCCGCAGGTCATCGGCCTGGGCCTGCAGCTTCCGGCCCACATCCGTCTCCGCGATCTTCACCCGGGACTCCATCCGCTCAAAGATCAGGGAGTCGTTGGCGATGTCGTGGTTGTTGTAAATGGCGTCCCGGCTGCCGCCGAAGGGCTGGTGGGAGACGATGCGGATGTTCCGGGAGTTGTAGATCAGCGTGTAGCCCGCGATGCCGCTGGTGGCCTGGTAGGCCTTGCAGAAGCCGCCGTCGATGACGATCAGTCTACCGCCGCCCTTGATAGGGCTCTCGCCCTTCTTGGCCTTGACGGGGATGTGGCCGTTGATGATGTGGCAGTGGGGGCCCTCCAGGCCGAACTCCCGCAGCAGCATCTCGCACACGGCGGGGTCGTTGTACAGCGTGTAGTAGGCGTTCTTGGGCTCCGTCCAGGCACTCTCGTCCCGGATCAGCCGCCGCTCGAAGGTGGTCATCCGGTCCCGGCCGAAGATGGGGCTGTCCCGTCCGGCCCACAGCCACCACAGGAAGTCCATGCCGAACTGCCGCTCCCGGGAGCCCGGCGCGTCATAATATGCCTTGCGGGCCGTCTTCTCGGCGTAGTCCAGGAACTCCCGGCCGGAGCGCTCCTTGCCGCCGATGGTGAAGGTCTGGAGGGAGCCGTCCTCCCGCATGGGGATACAGCCGTGGAACAGCAGATTGCCGTTGAACACCTTATACAACCCGCCCTTGGAGTATAGGAAGCGCACGTGCTTTTGCAGCTTCTCGCTGCGCCGGAAAGACGTGGTCAACTGGTCGATGACGTGGTTTTCCTCCGGGGTCAGGGCGTAGGGGTCCGCCGGGTCCACTGTGGGGAAGTCGCAGTCCTCCAGGGGGTAGGTGGTTCCGCCAATAGTGATGGACTTGTTCTCATAGTCGATCTTGTCCAGCAGCAGGCGGTCCTCCATGCCGAACTCGGGGTGCCGGATGATCTTCTGGCCCTCCAGCTTGAAGAGGATGACGGTGATGGCCTTGTGCATCCGGGCGGAGAGGAGCTTATCCTTCTCCGTATACTGCTCCGCGTCCGGCCCCGTCAGCTTCACGGCAAAGCGGTGGGTGTCGCAGTCCTTGTACACCTCGTTGGCGAAGATGGACAGGGGCCGCAGGGAGATACCGTAGCCGGTCTCGATGACCTCCAGGTTGTTGTAGTGGATGGAGTTGGCCAGCACCGTGGCCACCAGCGTCCGGGAACCGGAGGCGGCGCCCATCCACAAAATATCGTGGTTGCCCCACTGGATGTCCACGCTGTGGTAGTCCAGCAGGGAGTCCATGACAATATCCGCCCGTGGACCGCGGTCGAAGATATCGCCCACGATGTGCAGATGGTCCACCGCCAGGCGCTTGATGACGCCGGACACCGCCTCGATGAAGCCGGGGGCCTGGCCGATGCCGATGATGGTGTTGATGATGTTCTCGTAGTAATCCCGCTTGTCGGTCTCCTCGTAGTGGGTGTGGAGCAGCTCGTCGATGATGTAGGCATAGTCCTTGGGCAGAGCCTTTCTCACCTTGGAGCGGGTGTACTTGGAGGACACCCAGCGGCAGACTTCAATGAGCCGGTGGAGGGTGATCTGGTACCACTCGTCCAGATCCTTTACCTCCTGCTCCACCAGGGCCAGCTTTTCCTTGGGGTAATAGATGAGCGTGGCCAGCTCATCCCGGTCGTGCCGGGACATGCTGGTGCCGAACAGCTCATCCAGTTTCTCTTTAACCACGCCGGAACAGGAGTTCAGGATGTGCAGGAACGCCTCGTATTCTCCGTGGATATCGGAGATGAAGTGCTCCGTGCCCTTCGGAAGGTTCATAATGGCCTGCAGGTTGATGATCTCCGTGCTGGCGGCCTGGATGGTGGGATACTGTTTGGCCAGCAGCTGCAGATAGCGCAGTTCCTCCGGCTTGAAGGTCTTCTTGGTCTTCATAACGGCAGCCTCCTCTTGGGGAAACCTCCCCGGGAATTGATACATCATCGCCCAGTGTTTTGGGAGCCGGGCATTTGTCCTCAATATGAGGATACGTCTTGCGCGGGCCGAAGTCAAGGCGGGAGGGGCCCAGATTTTGGTGTTCCGCTTTCGGCGGGCCATGCTCTATTTTGAGGGTTTTAAGTTCTGTTTTTCCTGTTTTTTCAAAAAACACGGTCAGAATGCCGGCCTTTCCGTCCGTAAAAGGCAGACTCACCCCGAAAAAGCAAAACGTCCAGTCTTTCGACTGGACGTTTGGTGGGGGAAGGTGGATTCGAACCACCGAAGTCAGTGACAACAGATTTACAGTCTGCCCCATTTGGCCGCTCTGGAATTCCCCCATATGAAATTGTGGAGCTGGTGGACGGATTCGAACCCCCGACCTGCTGATTACAAATCAGCTGCTCTACCAGCTGAGCTACACCAGCAGTTCC
>CAMBAJ010000021.1 GCA_945864305.1 uncultured Clostridia bacterium
AGACATGGTCATCACCAGAGCCAGAACCAGAGAAAGGAACTTCTTCATGGGGTTTTTCCTCCTTTAAAATTTTTGCAAAACGCGCCAGTCTTCCACACCAGCCGGAAAATGGGTATCGGGGGCTAGCCAACCCCGTGTTGTCCGGACAGGCAGGGAAGCGTCCGGCGCTTTTTGCAAGCACAATGTACGATAAAAAATCTTGCGTCTCAAGGGTTTCGGCAGTCTTTTAACTCAACTGAAAATCGCCGTATTATCCATTGGTTTTGATTGTCAGGAGGAAATAACGATTAGAAGATTTTAGTTCATTATCATGTAACCCGACCATGATTCCGCGGTATGGCAATCAAAAAGACGGCGCGCCTTTCCCGGCGCGCCGTCTTTCATTCCACTTTTCGCTTTTCATCCTGCGGCAAATAATACTTCTGTCCCTGCTGGACCAGCTCCCCGGCCTGCACCAGATGCCGCAGCACCAGCGTACACTGCTTGGGACGGATGTGCAGCAGCTCCACGATGTCCTGCCGGTAGGCAAAGCCCGCCCGCTCCAGATATGCCCGGATGGTCTCCAGGTGCTTCTCCGGCGGAACCACCGTGCCGGGCAGATAGTACTTGCCGCCCACCCGGACCAGCTTCTTACGCTCCGTCAGCCGGTGCAGGCGGCTATACGCCGCCGTCTTTGATATGCCCAGCAGCTCCATCACGTCTCCCCGGGACACTGCCCCCAGTTCCAGGGCTCTGGCCAGAATCAGGCTGTCCTCGCTCTCCCGGCCCTCGTCCTTCCGCAGGTCCCGCAGCAGCACGTGCTCCATGCCGCCCCGGATCAGCGCCGCCCGGGTCATCCGGGACAGCCGGGGCAGGTCCACCGGATTCCGGGAGTGCTCCGTCAGCAGTACGTGGGGGTCGTCCGACGGCGCCCGGCGTGCCTGGGTCTCCTCCAGCAGGCGGCGCACCGCGCTAGTCAATGGGATGCTGCGTCCGGGCAGCACAAGAAGGCCCCGGGCAAAATCCACCTGGGACCAGGTCAGCGATATGATCTCCTGCGCTTGAAGCCCCATCTGCCAGGCCAGCCACAACGCCAGCCCCGCCGGGGTATTGCGCTCCGCTTGAAGGACTTTCCACAGCTTGAACTCGTCTACCTGGGGAGACGGTTCCCGGCTTTGCCAGGTCGTGTTCTTCCTTTCCGGCACATAGCCGGAGAACCGGGCCTGCAGGGCCGGGACCTCCACGCCGCTGATGCGGGCCACCGTTGGCCAGTCCTGGGTCTCCAACTGGCGGATAATCCAGTCGTGGCGCAGGTCCATCAGCCGCACCTGGGGCTGTCCGCCCCGGTCCATGGCCTGACGGGCCAGCCGGGAGATGGACTCCGGCCGCAGCGGCGTCTTCGCCCGGGAGGACAGAACCACGTAGGGCGTCTGCTCCCCGCTGGCCTCGTAACGGCTCCAGAGGTAGGTCCGCAGTTCCGGGCTCAGCGGGACCATGCGGTCCGGCAGTTCCAGGCGGTCATCCAGAAAGGAGACCTGGGACCAGGTCAGGCCCGCGATCTCCTCCCGGGTCAGGCCCGCCAGCCAGGCCAGCCGCACAACGGCGCCCTCCGGGCCAGTCCGCTCCCGCTCCAAGATTCGGCGCATAGCGGCCTCCTCCGGCCGGTTCACCACATACTCCCGCACGACGCACTCCTCTCCGTCCAGACCGTGCTCCGTTATCTTTGCATAGCAAGCAAAGCGGAATTTTGGAAAAATCCGTTAGGGGAGGCAGCCCGGTTCAGCATTCAGTCTTCAAGCGTGATGCGGCAGCCACAGTCTGGACGCCTGTCAGGTCCCAGCAGCCGTGGCGGGTGATCAGACCGCCGGACAGGCGGCCGTCCTCCACGGTAAAAATGGCGTCGTAGGGCTCCTTGTCCAGCGTGGAGCGCAGATTTCCGGAAATCAGGTACTTGCCGCTTTGCAGCACACTCCCGGAAAATCGGTTCCGGTGGCCCAGCAAGCTGAAATAGCCGGACACCGCCTGGGTGTCCTCCTGGAGCAGCAGCTCACCGGCACGGGGACCCATTTGACTTTGCAGGATCACTGTGTAGCAAACTCTTTTCACAACATCACTCCTGTTGCGGCACATTATAAAGGGGGTCAAATTTTCCAAAAACGGTCAATTTTGTAAAAAACGTCGATTTTCTGACAATTAAACTGTAATTGTCAAAAAGAGCGAGGACAGGTGGATTTCCTGTCCTCGCTCGGATATCGGATATTCAGTTCCATTTTCCCCAGTAGGGGAGGTTCTGCCAAACAGCACCTATGGCGCTCTGGTGTACGGATTCCTCCAGCATGGCGATCACCTCTTCCCTGGACTGCTTCAGGTCACCGCAGATCCACCGCTCCAGCAGCGCCAGCAGGAGCGTCTCACCGGAGGCCCTGTGCCGACGTTCCGTTTCGGCGTCAGGCGGTACACCGCATCGTTCCCGGTAGTATGTAAGCGTTTTCTCCATAAGCTGCGAAATCGCATCATGAAAGACCTCCTCCAGGCCGGTCCTTCCCCGGTTTTCCAAGATTGCCTGATAATAGGGCCGGTCTGTCTCCGTATGGTCCAGTAAATCACCCAGCACCTGCTGCCAGGTGAGGCATTCCTCCTGTCGTCGGGGCAGGCTCTCGCGCTCTCGACAGACAGACCAGTTGAATAGGTCGTACACATCCGAAAAATGATAATAAAACGACTGACGCCGGATGCCGCACTGTTCCGTCAGTTCCCGCACCCGAATCTGGGACAGCGGCTTTTGCTTCAGCAGCTCCTTCAGCGCCCGGTCCAGCTGGTATTTTGTCCGATTACCGCAGGTCTCCTCCGGCATATCGATCTCCTCCCATCCCACATGGCCGTATCTTTCTATTTAGCATACCTTTTAGCATACCTCGCGCATTTCCTCCCCGTCAAGACGGGATACACCCGCTTTCACCGTGCGGAAATCAGGCGGAAAGGAACGCCGCCAACGCCCTCCTTTCCGCCTTTTCTCAGTGATTTGACCACTTTTCAAGGACTCCCTCCATAATTAGTAGCTTTCCCCACGCAATGACCGCGAATCCGAAAAGCAGCCATATTCCCGTCAATGTCAGGGACGCCGTAAAACAGCACGCCGCCAGCAAAACGCCAGCTCCCTCCAGCAGCAACAGCAGCAGGGAGCGTCCCAGTTCCCGCAGCCCCAAGAGAAACGCCGCCGGAAGCGCCTCCCGCCAAGAGGTTTCGCCGGAAGCCAGCAGAGGAAAGAGCCACAGCAGTGCGATAGCCATCACCGCACTGGCCAGCAGCAACGGTGCCAACAGGAAAAAGTGGTCTGTCAAGTTCTCCCGAAGCACGATACGCCAGGCGGTTGCCAGTGCGGTGCCCACTCCCAGCGTCAGCAGCCACAGCGGCAGGGAGGGGAGGAGGGTTTTGGCGAATACCTGAAAAAACCGTTTGAAAGCGGTATCATAGGTCTGTTCCTTCCGCTCCAGCAATACGGTATACAGGGCAATCAGCGCGGCACCGCCGGTGACCGCCGGCAAGCTGCACACCAGCCAGCACACATTTGCCGACGCCAGCAGCGCAACACGGCCTATAAATGTCATAAACTTTGAATCATCATTGAAAAATCCTGTGATCATATTTGAAAAAGTTCTTTTCTTTTTCATAGCCTTCCACTCCTTTTTCCCCATCCATACGTCCTCATTCTCTTTATTCAGTATAGGGTATTTTCCCGTACCCTGTCAATTCAGATGTGTGCTTCCAAAGTGTAAGCGGTTTCATTATATGTTATCTTGCACAATCCGAAATCGCTTACAACCTATTATTTGTACAAATTTGCTGGTTACCCCTTGCATTTTTTTAAAAACAATGGTACGTTCATTATAGAAACACAGGGGAGGACGATGGTTCTCCCTTGTATCATCTCTTAGTTTTGTAAGGGCTTACATTTTGGGGGAGGCAGGGCAGATATGAACGCGACCATCTACGATGTCTCCCGGCTCTCCGGTGTATCCACCGCCACTGTCTCCCGGGCCTTTTCCAACCCCGAGCAGGTCCGGGAGGCCACCAGGCGCAAGGTCTTTGAGGCAGCGGAGGTCCTGCATTACTATCCGAACGCCATTGCCCGGGCCATGGCCCGCCAGCGGACTGACAAAATCGCCTACCTGATCTGCAAAAAGGACGCCACGATCTTAGACGAGTTCTATGCCAGCATCTGTGAGAGTATCATGCGCAAGGTCAACCGCTCTGACTACCAGCTTCTGATCTCCACGGCGGACGACTGGCATCAGACCGCCAGTACCGCTCAGACCAAGCAGATTGAGGGTGTCATTCTGGGCGGCAACGCTCAAGCGGAACTGGTTTCCGAGCTCCAAAGTCAAAATGTGGCTGTGGTTCTGGTCAACAACCGTATGGCCGGATTCGATCTCCCCTGTGTGGTCTCCGACGAGAGAGGCGGCGTCCGTCAGGCTCTGGAGCATCTGATGGACCGGGGGCACCGCCACATCGCTATGGTCTGTGGACGGTTCTCCCCCTATATTATCGGAGAGCGCTATCACGCTTTTCTGGAGGTCATGGAAGACCACGGCTTGACCGTGGATGCCTCCGACATCAAAATGTGTGACCCGGATGTGGAGAGCGCCACCCAGGCGGCGCTGGAACTACTGGACCGGCCTGACCGCCCCACCGCCGTGTTCGGCGCCAACGATGTGATCGCCGCCGGCATTTTAAAGGCCGCCCGCCGGCTGCGGATGCGGCTTCCGGAAGACTTGGCGGTGGTGGGCTTTGACGATTCCACCATCTGCGGCATGCTGGAGCCGGAGTTGACCTCCGTCCATATCAACTGTCAGGCGATGGGGGAGACCTGCATGGACCTGCTGAAAGCCCTGATGGACCGGGAGCCGGACGTCCCCCGGCTCACTGTGATTCCCACGGAGCTGCAGGTCCGAAGCTCCTCATAAACTGCTTGTAAGCGATTACTAAACACAGATTTAACCTATATTTCCCACAACCTCGCTGGCCCGCATCCGGAGACTCCGGTATACTGAACCAGTCGGACGTCAAGACACAAGGAGGCATCCCAATGAAGGCAAAACGAACTTACATGACGGTGGTCAAGGGTTTGATCTGCGCCGCTCTGCTGCTGGTTGCCCTGTTTCCCATCTACTGGCTGGTGGCCATGGCCATCCGCCCAACCAGTGAGATGACCGGACATATCTCCATCATCCCCGCGTCGCTGACGCTGGAGCACTTCGTGCAGCTGTTTACCGAGAAGGGCTTCGGTACGGCCATCGTCAACAGCCTGCAGACCACCCTGATCTCCACGGCGCTGTCTTTGATGATCGGTCTGTGCGCGGCCTACATCATCTCCCGCAGCCGGTTCCGCCTCCGGATCAAAAAGCCGCTGACCTACTGGATCCTGCTGGTCCGCGTGCTGCCGCCGGTGGCCTTCACCATCCCGCTGTACACCATGTTCTCCAAGCTGGGCATCCTGTACACCAAGATCCCCGTGGTCCTGGCGTGCATCCTCATCAACATCCCCCTTATCATCTGGTTCATGATCAGCTTCTTCCAGGACCTGCCGGAGGATATTGAGGAGTCCGCCCAAATCGACGGCGCTACCGAGTGGCAGCTGTTCCGCAAGATCGTCCTGCCCCTGGTGGCCCCCGGCATTGCCGCCATTGCCATGCTGTCCTTCATGTATGCCTGGAACGAGTATACATACAGCATCATCTTCGTTCAGTCCCCCAGCAATTACACCGTCCCCCTGGCTCTGGCCGTCCTGAACACAGAGGATAACCTGACCAACTTCGGTCTGGTGGCCGCCGGCGGTGTGATCTCCGTTATCCCCATCACCCTGTTTGTGATCTTTGCGCAGAACTACTTGATCTCCGGCTTGTCGAGCGGTGCTGTCAAAGAGTAACAAAATAGAAGGAAAACCGACACAACCATTACAGATTAGGAGGAAAAGAAATGAAAAAGCTGTTAGCGCTGATCCTTGCTCTTGTCATGGCTCTGTCCCTGGTCGCCTGCGGCGGCGGCAAGACCACTGAAGAAAAGCCCGCCGGCGATTCCGGCAGCAGTTCCAGCGGCTCCGCCGAGCCCACCAAGATGACCCTGATCCTGCGCGGCGGTACCTACGGCGACGTCATCAAGGCCTGCCTTCCCGCCTTTGAGGCCGAGCACAACGTCAAGTGCGAAGTGCTGGACCTCAGCTTCGACGACCTGCACAGCAAGATCGCCCTGAACGCCCCCAACCCCCAGGGCGAGTATGACCTGTGCATGGTGGATGGCTCCTGGATGGCTGAGTTCACCGCCAACAACGTGCTGGCCAATCTCAGCGAGATGGGTTACAGCTTCGATGACGATATCATCCCCGCCACCACGGACATCTGCATGGTGGGCGATGACATCTATCTGGCCCCCTATTTCGGCAACGTGACCGTCATGCTGTACAACAAGCAGCTGATCGCTGACGCCGGCTACGCCCCCGAGGACATCGACACCTTCGCCGACCTGATGGACATCGCTCAGAAGACCAACGCCGCCGGCAAGAAGGGCTTCCTGATCCGCGGCGGTTCCGGCGACAACATCGTCTCCGACTTCATCCCCCACCTGCTGGCCTACGGCGGCTGGGTCGTGGATGAGAACAACCAGCCCACCGTAAACACCCCCGAGTTCAAGGCCGCTTTCGAGAACTACATTGCGCTGTACAAGCTGGGCGACACCATGGACAAGGATGACATCGTGGCCGCCATCGACAACGGCGACGCCGCTCTGGGCCAGGGCTGGCCCGGCTGGTACGTCCCCACCGCCGACTCCAGCGCAAACTACACCGTCATTCCCACCAAGCTGGATGACAACGACACCCCCAAGAACACCTCCATGTACGGCGTGTGGACCATCGGCGTCTGCGAGAACAGCCCCAACAAGGAGCTGGCCGTTGAGCTGCTGGAGTACCTGATGGATCCCGAGGTCCAGCTGAGCACCATCGACGGCGGCGGCGTGCCCTGCCGTTACAGCTGCCTGCTGAACGAGGACGTCCTGGCCAAGTATCCTCACCTGGAGACCGTCTGCGGCGCTCTGGAGACCGGTGTGTATCGTCCCGTCATCGAGGAGTGGGCCGAGTTCACCAACATCCTGGGCACTGAGATGGATTCCGTCATCCAGGGCGTGAAGTCCATGGACCAGGGCTTGGCCGACGCCCAGAGCGCGCTGGAAGCCCTGCTTGCCTGAGTGTTTCCCAAGCCGTTTCCCATCCCTGTCAACTGATCTGACCGCCCGTCCGGCGCCGCGAAGTGCGGCGCCGGACCCCCGGTGGTTTCTCCGAGAGAAAACCGAGACTCTGTTCTCAGATTGCGAGGGCACCTTATGAAGCGAACCGCATCACTGACCACGCGCACCGGGGCGCCCCATCTGGGCGAGCGCGCGTTCCCGCGCCTGATGATCGCACCGACCTTGCTGGTGATGGCCGTCCTGACGGCCTATCCCCTGATCTTCACCCTTGTCTACAGCTTTACCGACTACCAGTATCTCAAAGGCACAGACGCTTCCAAATTCATCTGGTTCAAAAACTACATCGACCTGTTTCAAAACGGCTATTTCCGCCAGGCGGTTCTGAACACCATTAAATTCACCATCCTCGCGGTGGTGTTCGAGATGGTCATCGGCCTGCTGATCGCGGTTTTCATCCATAGCCTGAAGCGCGGCCAGAAAGTCATGCGCACCCTGATCCTGCTGCCCTATCTGCTACCCGCCGTCACGGTGGCGCTGAGCTGGCGCATGATGCTCTCCTCCAACTACGGCATCGTCAACCAGATCCTGGAGACCTTTGGCCTTCCGGTCTACAACTGGTTCATGGATACCAAGACCGCCTTCGGCACGGTTCTGCTCATTGACGTGTGGCAAAACGTCCCCTTCGTCTTTCTGCTGCTGTACGCCTCCCTCCAGTCCGTGTCGGAGGCCCAGTACGAGGCCGCCCGCATCGACGGCGCCGGCGTGGTCCAGCAGTTCTTCTACGTCACCCTGCCCAACATCAAAAACGGTCTGGCCCTGTGCGCCCTGCTGCGGACCATCGACACCTTCCGCCTGTTCGAGAAGGTCAACATCCTCACCGGCGGCGGCCCGGCCGGCACCACCTCCACCATCACCCAGTTCCTGTACAACTATGGCATCAAGAGTCTGAAATTCGGCTTCGGCAGCGCCGGCGCCATCGTCATGACCCTGTTGGTCCTGATCCTATCCAGCTTCTACATCAAACGTGCCATTAAATAACGCCTATGGACAAGATGAAACTGACCTTTGTGAACGTGGGCTACGGCGAGGCCATCCTGCTGGAATGCCCCGACCCCCGCTTCACGGACGGCACCTTTCTCATGCTGATCGACGGCGGCAGCGCGGAGACCTCCGAATTTGAGGACCGCTCCTCCGGCCGCATTCCCCTGGCGGACTATCTGAAAGCCCGGGGCGTGGGCCACATTGATCGGATGGTCAGCACCCATATCCATGAGGACCATATCTGCGGCATGCTGCCCGCTGCCGCGCACCTGACGCCCGCCGCGCTGTGGCAGGCGCTGCCCGTGGACTTCCACCGGACGGTGATGCACCGTCTCAATGTCTCCCTGGCTCAGAACGACTCCCAGAGCAAATTCCTGCGGGCCCTGAACGACTACCAGTCCCTCTGCCGTCTGATGGAGGAGCGGGGAAGGCCGGTGGAGACCCTGGCCGCCGGAGCGTCCGGCGAGCTGTGCCGGGACCTCCGCTACCGCGTTCTGGCTCCCTCGGCAGAGAAGGCCGGGGAGCTGGAGGACCTCTGCCGCGGCCTGTTCGCGGAGGAGGATCCCGCGGCGTTCCTGCGGAAGCTGTCGGCTCTGGACGCCCGGATGAACAATTTCAGTCTGATCCTGCAGCTAGACTACCGGGGCACCCGCATCCTGCTGCCCGGCGACACCAATGTCCTGGGCTACGGCGGCATCGATCCCGCTTCCCTGCACGCCCATCTCTTTAAAGTGGGCCACCACGGACAGAAGGACGGCGCCAGCCGGGAGCTTCTGGAGGCCGTCCGGCCCCAGGCGGTGGTCTGCTGCGCCTCCAGTGACCGGCGCTACAACAGCGCCCACCCGGACATGCTCCGGATGATCGCGGACAGCGGCGCGGCACTGTACTTCTCCGACTGTCCCCCAGTCCCCGGATTGCACCTGCCGCCCCATGAGGCGCTGGTCTTCACCGTGGGGGAGGGCGGCGCATTCAGCGCCCAATACCTGTGAGTTCCAAGTTGTGAAAAAGTCCCGTGTTCAGCCGAACACGGGACTTTTTTCATGTGTTTTCGATCTGCGGTGGCTCCGGCCCTTCCGCAAACAGCTTCCGCAGGGCGAACAGCGCCGCCATCAGGCACAGGCCCACGATGACGTAGACCACCGCCAGGACAGTCACGGCGTAAGTCCAGACCTGGCCCAGCCACTCCGCGCCGCAGGAGGACAGCGCCATGACCGTCAGCAGCACTGTCTGGATGGTCCGCCAGCGGAGGAGGAGGCGGTCCAGGCCGTCGCCGGGCTGCTGGTAAGCGGACGCCAGGGCGGCGCAGTCCGTGAAGAACTGGAAGTGAAAGTACATGCCCGCCGCGCCCACGATCAGGTCCAGGGGCAGGAACCGGCCGTCGATATCAGCCCCCACCCAGGAGGCCAGCCAGCCGGCAGCGCCCCACGCCGCCAGCAGGATGCCCAGGGACCGCAGCAGCGCCAGGTCCCGCCGCTCCGCCTTCAGCTTTTCAATGGCGGAGAGGAACATCAGCCAGCCCACGAACCGGGGCAGGACGCTGACGGTGCCCAGATTGATGTCCAGATAGAGGAACAGGTATCCCCAGGCGGCATGGGAGATGCCGTCATACAGGGTCTTCCGGTCGGTCATCGTGTGCCTCCTTCCACGGGCAGCAGTGTCAGCTCCGCCTGCTTAACGCCGTTGATATAGAGGTCGGCGGCATAGACGGCGGGCTGGTCAAAATCCTTCGGGTGGCGGCTGCCGCCGCCACCGGATATCCTTACTTCCGGCCCCCAGTCTCTTTCTAACGACCGTGCGCCCCAGTTGGAGCCGTCCGAACTGCTCCCGCCGACATTTCCCGTCCCCGCCTTCCGCAGTTCCGGGCGCTCTTCGCCCTCCTGCACAGGCGCGCAGGAGACCCCTATGCTGCGAATTTCATCCTTGTCCGCTGGGTCTCCGGTATAAATGACAGAAAGCTCCTGCCCATCCATCGCGGTAAATTCCCCCTGGGGCTGAGGCGTGGTGTCAAAGGACTGGGACGAGAAGAACCAGCTGTTGTTTTGGACGTAGCTATCCACACGGAAGGCTGTCTGGTATCGCAGGCGGACGGTGAAATTCTCCGTCCGGGCCTCGTAGAGGTAGGCGGGCAGGTTTTCACAGTTATATGGGGGAAGGGAGCCCCAGTTTGTCTCCACAGCCTGAAACTCCCCCAGCGGAAGCACCACCCAGCGGCCGTCCTGCCTCTCCGTCCGCAGGGACTGCCAGGCCAGCCAGGTGTGAGACTCCTCCGCCGCCTGACCCTCCGGCGGGTAGTTCAGCTCCACCACCAACAGACCCTCATAGGCGTCCCCGCCCACAGGCTCCAGGTTGTAGACCGCATAGCCGCTCTGGGTATTGGGCCAGCAGGGCAGGCCCGTGTCCCAGGTGGGATAGACGCCCGCCTCCGTGTTGGCCCGCAGCTCCTCCCCGATGGCGGCCTGCTCCTCCAGCGGCGCGCACATGGCCCGGTAGACGCCGTTCTGGTCCAGCACCGACTTGGCGTAGGTGTCCAGCGCCCCGGCGGGGGTGGTACACCACACCGTCCGGGCGGAAGCCATGGCGGCGGAGACATCCATGTTCCGGGGCAGGGAGCCGCCGCCCTCATAGACCGCGTCCGCCCGGGTCCCCAGCAGCAGCGGTGCCGCCAGCGTCACCGCCACGCAAACCGACACCAGCGCCATCCCCGCGGGGTACTTTTTGAACCGGGCGATGGACTCGATACGCCGCCGGATGTTCTTTCCGCCGTTGGCCATGGAGGAGGTCCCCGGCGCCCGGGCGTACTTCTCATTGGCCATGGAGAGCAGGATGCGCCCGTAGTCCCGGCGCTCCTCGCCCTCCAGTAGCTCCAGCACCCGCTGGTCGCAGCGGGCCTCCAGGTCGTTGCCCGCCCGGTCCGCGCAATACCAGAGCAGCGGGTTGCACCAGTGGAGACACCGGAACAGGCAGATCACCAGTCCCCAGGCGGCGTCCCGGTGTCTCAAATGCAGCAATTCGTGGAGGAGGACCTTGTCGTCCGCCTCTGTCCCGGCGGGCAGGGCCATCACGGGCCGGAACACGCCGCAGATAAAGGCCGAGGTCAGTCCCGGCACCTCCACCGCCCGGCAGACCGGCAGGCCGTAACGCTCCGCCACCGCCCCGATCTGCGCGGTCCGGACCTCCCCGGCGGGCGCGCCGTGGCGGAGGGCCAGCCGCAGGCGGACATAGGATCGAGTATAGCGGATCAGCAGCACCAGCACACCGGCGGCATACACCGCGTACAGCCAGTCCGCCGCCGTCTCCGGCACGCGGAGCCGGGGCAGGGGGATGGGCGCCAGCACCCGGGTCAGGGAGTAGTCCCCAGTGAGGGCGGTCTTGGCCGTCTCCACCAGCCAGGGCCAGTTCACCAGGGCGTACCGCCCGCCCAGCCCCGCCGGGACCAGCAGCACCAGCCCCAGCACGCCCCAAGCGGCAAACTGCCACCGGGGCGACAGCTTGTCCCGGAACAGGGCCTTCACCACCAGCAGCAGCGCCGCCGCGCCGGAGGCCGTTAGGGTTTGCAGCAGGAATCCCCAGAGATCGGTCATCTGCTCACACCTCCATGTCGTCCAGCAGCTTCCGCAGCTGCTCCCGCTCCTGGGGCGAAATGGACTCCTCCTTCAAAAAGGCCGCCACCAAGTCCCCGGCGGAGCCCCGGTACACCCGCTGGAGAAAGCTGCGGCGCTCCAGGGTCTGACAGGCTGCCCGGTCCAAAGCCGCCCGGTAGATGTGGGGATTGACCTCCTTGTCGATGGTCACCAGCCCCTTGGCCTCCATGCGGGTAAGGTAGGTCAGTACCGTGTTCCGGCTCCAGCCGGTCTCCGGGCGCAGGGCCTCCGTCAGATCGCCCAGCGCCGCGCCCCCGCTGTCCCACAGGGCCGTCAGCACTGTCCACTCCCGTTCAGAAAGGTTCATCATGGCAAATCCTCCTACAAGTGTAGTATCTTCTCTTTGATACTACACTTGTAGGAGGTTCTTGTCAACCCGGGGTATCCGCTGTCTCTCATATATGGTATCATGAGATTACAGCAAGTAAAATCAAGCGGCAGCCTTTTCGTTGCCTTATTCTGTATACAGGGCGGTCGAAGCAGGGAGGAATGGACGAATGTATGAGTGGCGGAAGCAAATTCAAATCATTGTTGATGAGATTGATAACTGCGTAAAGGAGCACCGCGATGAAGCCCTGACCCTGGGCGCACTCTCCCGCAGGCTGGGGTACTCCGAATTCTATACAACAAGGAAGTTCAAAGAGATTTCGGGTATGTCGTTCCGGGAGTATCTGCAGAACAGAAAGCTGGCCTTTGCTTTGAAAGAGGTCCGGGACAGCGAAAAAGGGCTTCTGGAAATCGCGTTTGATTACGGTTTTTCATCCCACGAGGCTTTTACCAGAGCATTCAAAAGGACCTACGGTATGACGCCAAGCGAATACCGAAAAGAGCCCAGGCCCGTGGTTCTCCGCACAAAGATCAACCCGTTTGACCCCTACTTTTTGGGATTAGGAGAAATCGGCATGGTGAAATCGGCAGATGGCGTGAAGGTCTATTTTGTGACCATCCCCGCCCATAAATTTTTGCACATCAAAAACTATGAAAGTAATGGCTATTGGGACTTCTGGCAAAGGCAAAATCAAATCTCAGGACAGGACTACGAAACAATCTGCGGCCTGCTGGACAGCATCAAGGGCAAACTGGATGATGGCGGCGGGAGCGAGGCAAACTGCGGAAGCGGACAGATCATGGCGTATATCAACGACCCGGCAGGCAGGCTCTGCGACTGGGGAATCCCCCGCACAGAGTGTTATGGCGTACGTCTTCCTCCCGATTACCAGGGCGAAGTGCCCCCGCAGATGCTGATGATGGATGTCCCCGAGGCTGAGTATATCGTTTTTGAGCATGGGCCATTCAATTATGAGCAAGAAAACCGCAGCGTGGAGGACAAGATTGAAAGGGCAATGGCGGAATTTGATTTTTCCGGCACCGGTTATTGCCTCGATACGTCACCCGGCAGGATCATGTATTTCTATTTTAATCCGGAACAGTATTTCAAGTATATCCGACCCGTGCGGAAAGCATGAAGCGTAAAGGAGACATCTCCCGGCAAAAAAACACCGGAGCGAAGCCTTGGGCCTCGTTCCGGTGTTCTTCATGTTCAGTCCATCAGATTGGCCTTTTTCAGGGCCAGCACGATGATGGGGATCAGCAGGATATGGATGATGATGCCGGGGATGGCGTTGAGGAACGCGCCGGCCATGAAGGCCGCCCAGGTGAAGGGCTCGCCCGACACACCGGACAGCACCACCCGGACGATGCCCCAGACCACCCGGCCGGTCAGCATGGCGGCGATCAGGGACACGTAGATGTTGGAGGTCTTTTTCGGCAGGCGGGCGTAGAGCGCTCCGCTGACCAGACCGTAGGCCGCCAGCTCAAAGCACATGGCCACGCCGGTGGGGAAGATAGGGGGCATGCCGAAGAGGGCGAACCGTAGCAGCGGGGACACGGCGCCGACAGCCATGGCCCACCAGGGGCCGCAGATAAAGCCCGCCAGCAGGACGGGGATGTGCATGGGGCTGATGGCGCTGCCGATTTGGGGGATCTGGCCTGTCAGGAAGGGCAGGACCATGCACAGTGCCAGGCACACAGCAGCCCAGACCATGCGGCGGATGGTGGTTTTCTTCAGGTTTGTCTGCATGGGTAAATTTCTCCCTTTCAAATGGTTTGCCGTCTTGAACGGGAGCCGCGCCTTGGGACGCGATTTCGTGCGCTGGGGTCTTTTTCCGGCTTGGCCGGGGAATTACGTAAGGGTCACAGCAGGGAGCGCAGCAGCTCCACCGCCTCGTCCATGAGTCTGGACAAGGTGAGGTCCTGGGTCCCCACCACGATGTTGCTGCACTGGTTCACCGGCAGCAGCAGCTTCCGGGCGGGGCTCTGGCCCACGGCCACCGCGATGGCAGGGGTGATCTCGCCCATCAGAGAGTCCGCCGACAAAATGCCGATGGGCCCCACGATGATGTCCGCCGTCCGGCAGGCCACCAGCACCGGATTCTCTCCGGTGGCGCCGGCGTCGGCGCCAGCTTTCAGCATGGCGGAGGTGGCGATGGCGTTGGTGCCTACGGCCAGAAGCTCGCAGGGCAGGGAGGCCGCCTTGGCCCGCTCGATGAATAGCTGGCCCATCCGACCGCTCTGGCCGTCGATGACCACGACTTTCATGACTCCACCTCCAGAAGGATATCACAGCGGCCCGCCGGGTCCAGGGCATCGAAATACCGCTGTTCCAGGGGGATCCACCTGGTAAAGAACCGCTCTCCGATCTCCGGTCCGTTCCGGGCCAGGACCCGGGCATGCTGGACCTCCGGTGAAATGCGCAGGAACGCGGACAGGTCGTAGCTGTCCGCCAGCAGGGGGTGCATGCTGTAGGCGCCCTCCACCACGTTCAGCGCCCCGGGGCGAATGTCCACGGGACCACCCACCGTCTGGGTCTGGCAGTTGTAGCGGCGGTACCGCACCGTCCGGCCTTGGGTCAGGGGCAGCAGCACCTCCTCATAGAACCGCTCCCGGTCCACGTTGCCGCCGGGCTCCGCCAGCCGCTCCGCCGTCCGCTGCTGGGGGCGGAGGAAGAAGTCGTCCATGTGGAACACGGGACAGCCATAAATCTTTTCCAGCCAGGACGCCAGCGTGGTCTTGCCCGACGCGCTGCCGCCATCGATGGCCAGCAGCACCCGGGGCTTCGCGGCCAGCTGCCTGTCAATGGCGGCCAGCAGAGGCAGCATCCAGGCAAACTCCCGCCGCACCACCCGGTAAGCCGGGGTATAGACGGCGCGGAAGGTCTCAGAGTGGTGGCAGGCGGGGTATCCGGCCCGGCGCCAACGGCCGATGGCATCAGCCATTTGACCAGCGGCAAAGGGCAGCTGGCCGTCCTCCGCCAGCTCCAGCAGGACCGACAGCTTCTCCTCCAGCTCCGCCGGCGTACCGGCAGGGGCCTGCGCCGACAGAGCGAATATCCGGAACAGCGTCTCCGGGGCCAGGCCGGTCCTCTCCACGGCGCTCAGATGGACACGGCAGAAACCGCCGTCCAGGGGCTCCACATCCAGCCCGCCGGAGGGGGCCTCCGCCAGCTCTGCCCGGAGCCGCGCCAGTCCCACCGCCTCGTCGGTGACGAAGTGGCCGCAGCCGAACACGCTCTGGTGCAGGGCTTTTAGTAGGTCCCGGGGCTCCAGTTCCGGATAGCGCCGGCACTGGTTCTGGATATATGCAATTGTGGCCTGACGACTGTCCATGATAATCCTCGTTTCTTACTGCATGCGGGTTCATGTCCGCAGATGTTGTATTATACCACCAATACCATTTGCAGGCAAGGGCGAAACCCCTTGGTCAGCTGTTTTCCGGGTCCGCCATGGTATCTTGAACCATCAGCACCGTGGCGAGGAGCATAATCGCCAGGGCGGCATAGAACTGCATGTCCGGCCTCTCTCCCAGCAGGAGCATGCTGAAAGCCACCCCCAAAAACGGAGCGACGGAATAGAACGCACTGGTCTTGGCGGCCCCCAGCTCCTTTTGGGCCAGGATGTAGAAATTGATGCTCAGCCCATAGGACACAAAGCCCAGCAGAAGCACCCGGAGCATCCATGACGGGGAGGGGAGCTCCTCCCCGAGAAGCAGGGCGATGAGAAGGCTGCCCAATCCAGAAAAGCAGCCCTTGATGATCACGATCTCCACTGAGCTCTTGCTGCTGATCATTCGGGTGCAGTTGTTTTCAAATCCCCAGCAGACACAGGCCCCCAGGACAAACAAAGACCCCGTATTCAGCACAAAGCTGCCCGCGCCCTCGAAGCCCAGGATGATGCTCGCCAGCGTCACCAGCAAAATGGCGGCGCACAGCCGTCTGGTCAGTACCTCTTTGAAGATGAAAAAAGCGATCAGCGACGTAGCGACGATCTCAAAGTTATTCAGCAGCGACACATTGGCGGAATTGGTGCGGGCGATCCCCAGCATCAGCAGGATGGGTGCCGCAATATCCAGTACGACCATGGCGACGGTATATGGCAGTTCCTTTCGGGTCAGCGGCTCCTTGATGGTGATCCTGCCTATGGCCTTTCCGGCCACGCTGTACACCAGCAGACCCAGACCAGCGCCCAGATACAGAAACGCCGCCATCATAGTGGTTCCCACATGCTCCAAAAGCAATTTAGAGAGCGGGACGTTGATGGCGTAGAGCGCCGCCGCCAGAATGGCAAACACCGCCGCCAGAGCCTTTGTTTTCATATGTTATCCTCCATTTGCCCAGAAAAGCTGTTTTGATGTCCACATGATACCACAAGAACCGCTTTGTGTCATAAAAACATGAATTTGCGTTTTCAAAGCAGTATTTCATACGGAAATCCGTCCGTATCACCGAAGTCCCCCAAACGTACCTCAAAACCGCGTTTTTCGCCACCGGTCCACATTTCTCGCTCTCATTTTTGTATTTTATATATTTTTCAAGATGGCTCGACAAATTCAGACAGAATATATCCTAAATTTTGTGTATGATACGTTTGTTCCTTCCCATATTTTGTGGCATTCAGAAAGGATTAACCAAATGAGGACCATTTCCAAGGAGTATCTGTTATTGTTCAACGCCGTAACTGACGCCGAGGAAAGTCTGCGTCAGCTGCGTGAAACCCTGGTCGCTGTCCAGCAGCAGGCAGAGGAGCTGTTTATGGAGGAAACAGACCCTGCCGAACAACAAAAACCGAAGTAATTCAACAGCCTCCGCCGGGTTTTCCCGGCGGAGGCTGTTGCTTTTGCCCATGACAGTCTGGGCAAACTGTGGTATGCTGAAAAAAACATCACAGGAGGCATCTATGCTGCATATCGGCTGTCATCTGTCCTCCTCCAAAGGCTTTGCCGCCATGGGCCGGCAGGCGCTGGAGCTGGGGGCGGATACCTTTCAATTTTTTACCCGCAATCCCCGGGGAAGCAAGGCCAAGGACCTGGACCACGCAGACGCCGCGGCTCTGGTGGAGCTGATGCGGGAACACCAGTTCGCGCCTATCATCGCCCACGCGCCCTATACCCTGAACCTCTGCGGCAAGGAGGAGGCCAATCGAACCTTTGCCCGGGAGACCATGGCCGACGACCTCCGCCGCCTGGAATTCGTCCCCGGCCAGTACTATAACTTCCACCCCGGCAGCCACGTGGGCCAGGGGACGGAGGCTGGCATTGCCTATATCGCCGAGGGCCTGAACGCCATTCTGCGGGCGGACCAGTCCACCACCGTTTTGCTGGAGACCATGGCGGGCAAGGGCAGCGAGGTGGGCGGCCGCTTTGAGGAGCTGCGGGAGATTCTGGACCGGGTGGAGCTCTCTGACAAGATGGGCGTGTGCCTGGACACCTGCCATGTCTCTGACGGTGGATATGACATCATCGGCGACCTGGACGGCGTGCTGACGGAGTTTGACAAGGTCATCGGCCTGGGCCACCTAAAGGCCATCCACCTCAACGACAGCAAGAATCCCACCGGCGCCCATAAGGACCGCCACGCCTGTATCGGCGAGGGCTGCATCGGCCTGGAGGCCCTGGCCCGGGTGGTGCGGCACCCCGCCTTAAAGGACCTGCCCTTCTGTCTGGAGACCCCCAACGAGCTGCCCGGCTACGCTAGGGAGATCGCCCTGATGCGGACCCAGGCAGAGGCATAGGCCACGCCGGCAGGCTCTACAGCGTTGCTCCAACATGACAGTACCACCGAGTTTTTACATGTAAACACACACCGTCGTGCAACTTGAATATGCATGGCGGTGTGTTTTTTCGTCCTCGCTGTCAGCGGAGAAAGAATTCCGGCTTTTGTCCAAATCACCTTACAATTCTCCTACATCCTGACCAGAAACGGCATCCCCGCCATGCTGTCCAGCGCCATCACCAGCAAGGTCGCCTTCCTGCTGGCCCTGAACCTCCTGCTGCTGTTCCTGGGCATGATCATGGACGCAGGCCCCATCATTCTGATCGTCGCTCCGATCATCTATCCCGTCGCTATGAGCTTCGGCATCGACCCCGTTCAGCTGGGCTGCATCATCGTGTTCAACCTGTCCGTCGGTCAGGCGACGCCGCCCTTTGGCCTGTGCCTGTTTGCCGCCCAGCCCGTTACCAAGCAGAGCATCGGGATCCTGAGCCGCGCGGTCTTCCCCTTTGTCATCATTCTGTACGCAATGGTGCTCACCACTTCCTTTATCCCCGCGTTGTCCCTCGCCATTCCCAATCTGATGTGATCCAACGCTAGGAGGGATTCCATTGTTCGACCATATTATCAAGGACGGTGTTTTTGTGGAGCCCGACGCGGATATGGAGGCCAAATTCGTCACCGACGCCAGGGGAAAATACGTGCTCCCGGGCCTGATCGACGAGCATGTGCATCTGAACGTGAGCAACAGCAACATCGGTGCGAACGCCGACTTGCTGTGCATCCCCATGGGTGTGACCACCGCCGTGGATGCCGGCACAAGCGGATAGACAAATTTTGAGGGCTTTTACAACTACAATATCGTCCGCTATGTTCCCACGGTGCTGGCCTATCTGCACGTCTCCCCCTACGGCGTCCACAGCGGCTACATTCATGCGGAAAACCATGACCCCGCCGGCTTCAACGAGGCAGAGATTATCAAAAAGGCCCTGAAGCGGGCTGTGGAAATTGCGGATCATGTCAGTGCGCTGGCCGGAAAGCAGTTTATTGTGGATGTCCACTATGATAACCTTCCGGAGGTCGTACATGTGGCCGAAATTCTGGATACCCTTCACCCCGGCGATGTCATTTCCCATGTCATGCAGGTTCACGGCGAGACCATGTTTGAACCGGACGGCACGGTCAATCAGCTCCCCAAGGAGGCCCGCAAGCGGGGCATCTGGGTGGATGACTGTCATGGCCGCGTACACTGGTCTTTTGAAAATCTGAAAAAGGCCTATGCCGACGGATTTTATCCGGATATCATCAGCTCCGATGTTGTCCGCATCAGCATGTTCATCAAGCCCGGCTCCTCCCTGGTCCACGCAATGTGTGTCAACTCCGCCGCCGGCATGGACGATCTGTCCATCTTCAAAGCCATCACCTATACACCGGCAAAGGCTCTGGGAATTCTGGACAAGGCCGGTACTCTGGATATCGGCAAGCCCGCAGATGTCTGCATCATAGACGTGCGGAACACGGATGAGGTCTACCTTGACTGGTGGGGCGGCTCCCGCCCCGGGAATAAAGTCTTTGTTCCCATGATGACGGTAAAAGACGGCGTAATCGTCTATAGGCAGACCTTCTTTTAATAGCATTTGATGCAGCCCAGTGCATTTGATGCGGTCAAGCTGCTTGTTCCTTTCTTTACTGCAGATTGTGGTTGTGTGCCCCAGGCTGTATCCTGCGGCGTGCAGCCACGATCTGCTTTTTCACGTGCCGAATTCCTCTCCATCGGGATATGCAGATAACAGAAAGCACCAAAAACTCTGTTGGAAAGAAATGTATGATGGAGAGCATGATAACAGCCCGCATCATCCGTAATCTCTGCATGCTGCGCCCCCTGCGCCTGACGGTGGATGAGACAGGGGATATCTCCCTCACCCTGTGCCGGTGAGGGAGCGGACCCATTCCAGCCATGATGACGCGTCGCTCCCCGGTACCCCCGAGAGACAGGGGCAAAGCCAGAACATTTCCAAAACACAGGGCCAGCACCGGCGGTGCTGGCCCTGTGTTTCATTCAGCTCTGGCTGTTCTTGTGCAGAAGATACAGCAGTATGGCGGTCTGGGTATATCCATCCAGGATTTCTCCGTCTCGGATGTGGCGGAGCAACTCGGTCCGGCTGATCCACCCCCCGCGGGCGATGCCCTCCTCGCCTACGGAGGGCTGGGGGTAGGGCCCGTCAGGTCCGCCAGATAGCCCTGCGCCTGACCGGACTTCAGTCCTGTGTCGGCCCGGGTCTGTCCCAGCAGGGCCAGCTCGGTCAGCTGGCCGGCCAGTACGCCGAGTTCCTCCTTCAATTTCTTGCAGGCGTTCGCACGGGGCGTGAGACCGGGGGCCAGAAATCCCCGGGGAAACTCTCCGCCGGACATGCGCCGGATGGTGTACCGGAAGATGTGCAGGATGCCGAAGAGAAGCTCCTCTCCCGGGCGGGGCAGGCGGGGGATGATGACCGTCCCGTTGCCCTTGGCGTCCGGATAGAGTACCCGGGTGTAGACATAAGTTCTCTCCTCTCATTTATGGGGTCTTTTCTTCACATTGGACGGCCGTCAACAGAATGATGCCGTCTGGACGGAATGTCAGCAGGGCCTCCCGCCGGATACCGGCGTAGGCCAGCAGGGAAAGGGGCAGGCGCAGACGGAGATTCTGGCGAATCTCGATCCTGGTGTACAGCAAAAAGGGAACCCTGCCAGCCGCGCAGGCCAGAACACGCTCCCATTCCCGGATCCACACCCTGTACTTCTCCTCTCCGCAGAGGAGAAGGCCCTGGGGCTGGCCGGGCAGCGTGGGCGCGCAGTAGTGTGAAAGGACCAAGGCGGTCTGCCGGAATATGGGAAGCTCCGGCGGGATGACCGCCACCGCGTGGTCGCGCTGAAGGCGAAATGTCAGCCGCAGTTGCGTCATGTGATAAACACCTTCTCTCCATTCAAATCGTCTTCCGTGGTAATATCCTATCCCCCATGCCAGGCAAAAGCAGGTGCGGAGGGAGTCCGTCTTTTTCCGGAGCGGCTCTTTCAGCGCCAGAATTTTTCCGGAGAGGGCGTGTAAGCGTTTTCCACACGGATAAGTGAAAAAAGAAATGCCCTGAAACCGCATGGTTTCAGGGCATTTCCTCAGAGGCGGCTTCCAAAAGCGGACGCGCTCTGTATTCAGTTTTCCTTTTCGTCCTTTTTCTTCATCATATCCCGGTTCTCCTGCAGCAGACGCTCCGACACGTACTCCAGCTGCTCCGCCTCCCGGTAGCGATCCACCAGGCCGCTCTCCTGGGGCACGACCTCCTTCTTGTTCCGGAATACCAGCTTCAACAGGATGGGCGTCAGGATGGCGCAGCCCACGACGGTGATGATGATGGGAGTCATCATGGTCTGGCTCAGCACCCCCATGCTCAGTCCCCGGTTGGCCACAATCAAAGCCACCTCGCCGCGGCAGGCCATGCCGGTGCCCACCTGGATGCACTCGTCGCCCCGGAAGCCGCAGAGCCTGGCACCCAGGCCGCAGCCGATGACCTTGGACAGGACGGCCACCGCCAGCAGCAACAACGAGAACACCGCCAGTCCACCGTTCAGCTCCGGCAGCTCCACGTTGATGCCGATGCTGGCGAAAAACACCGGCGTCAGCAGCAGATAGCTCAACGTGGTAAACTTCACCTCGATATACTTGGCCTTGGGGGTGGAGGCCACCACCAGACCGGCGGCAAAGGCGCCGATGATATCCGCCACGCCGAAGAATTCCTCAGCGCAGTAGGCCATCAGCAGGCACAGCACAAAGGCCAGCACGGGATATCGGCGGAGGTTTCTGCCGTCCGCCTGGTCGATCATCCAGCGGAAAAACCGGTTGGCCAGCAGCGCCGCCACCACGGCGAAGACGAAGAACAGCGCGATCCTCAGCAGCACTACCAGGAGGCTGGTGCCTTCACCGGCCAGGCTGGAGACCACCGTCAGGGCGATCAGGCCCAGCACGTCATCGATGAGGGCGGCGGCCAGGATGGTACCGCCCACCTTGGTGTCCAGCTTGTCCAGTTCCTTCAGTGTCTCCACGGTAATGCTGACGGAGGTGGCTGTCAGCACCGTGCCCAGGAACACATCCTCCAGCAGGGTATTTCCCGGCAGCCAGCCCGCCTTTCCGGCCAGCCAACCGAAAGCAGTGCCCATGGCCAGGGGCACGAGCACGCCGCACAGGGCCACCCAGAAGCCGCTCTTTCCCGCGTTTTTCAGCTCCCGCAGGTCCGTGGTCATGCCCGCGGTGAACAGGATCACGATGACGCCCAGCTCGCTGAGCTGGGATAAAAACTCCGTCTCTTTCAGCACATTCAGCATGGCGGGGCCCAAGATCAGGCCCGCCAGCAGGGCACCCACCACCTGGGGCATCTGGAACCGCCGGGTCAGCATGCCCAGCAGCTTCGTGCTCAGCAGGATCAGCGCCAGGTCCAGTAAATAGTGATAGGACATCGGCAAAACTCCCTTTCCAGCCAGACGGCTCCCACCGCCCGCGTCTCAGCATATATTTTCTTGGGTCCTACATTGTAGTCTCTTTTTACAAATATGCAAGGGAAATTTTGCATAAAATTACAGTCTTTTCTCAGCTGAGGAATAAGCGCAAAGCCTGTTCCGCGGGACCCACCGTCAGTAGTTCACCCCGCACACTGCCGATGGCCACCATGGCCACGGAGACTCCCGCCACCACGCCGGCGCAGGTCCTGCCCTTCACGGTGTCAGTGGTGATCTGGGCAGCATGCCTCAACGCCGCGCCGGAGATGTCCTGGGTCTCCGCTGGCGGCGGAGTCTGCAATTCTGTCTGCATGCGCTTTTCCATAGGGTTGCCGGTCTCTTCCAATGTGAAAACGATTTTGGCGAAGAGTAGAATATCTGATAAAATCCCCCCTGGAAGATGGTACGAAAACCAGCTATTTATCCGCTTTTTGCGTCCCGAAACAGCTGTGAAAAAAGCCCGGTGAGCGTTTGCTCACCGGGCTGAATGCCGGATTGAATCAGATTTCCTTCAGGTGCTCCATGTTCTTGCGGACACCCTCGCAGCAGGCGTGGAACTTGGCCTTCTCCTCGTCGGTAAGAGGCAGCTCAATGACCTGCTCCACACCGTTCTTGCCGATCAGGCAGGGCACGCCTACGAACAGGCCGCTCTCACTGTACTCGCCGCAGAGCTCGGCGCTGGCGGGCATGATGGCCTTCTCGTCGTGGAGGACGATGTGGACCATGCGGGCCGCGGTGGTGGCAATGCCGTACTCGGTGCAGAACTTGCCGGCAAAGGTCACCCAGCCGCCGCCGATGGACTCCTTCTGCAGGGCGTCCCGGTCAAAGCGGAACCGCTCGTCGGTCTTGGCCCACTCGTCCAGAGGCATGCCCCGGAAGCTGACGCAGGACCAGGGCGCAAACTGGTCGTTGCCGTGCTCACCCATCATATAGCAGGTGATGGACTTGTGGTCGACGCCGGTCTGGCGGGCCAGAGCGGACAGCAGGCGGGAGGTGTCCAGACCGGTGCCGGTGCCGAAGACCCGGCCTTTGGGCAGCCCCAGACCCAGGGCCAACTCCCGGGTGACGATGTCACAGGGATTGGTGATGTTCACCAGCACGCCGTCAAAGCCGCTGGCCTTGATCTTGTCCACATAGCCCCGGACGGCGGGGATGGTGAAGTCCATCTCCGTCAGGCGGTTGTGCGTACCCCGCAGCAGGTCGATCTTGCCCACGCTGTTGACGATAACATCGCAGTCGCCCAGGTCGGCAAAGTCGCCGGCGTTGACGGTGATGCGGTGGGGCAGATACGCGGCGGCGTCCCGTAGATCCTGGACCTCGCTGGCCACCTTCTGCTCATTCATATCCACCAGGACCAGTTCGTCCGCAATGCCCTGAACAGCCAGGGAATACGCCACATGGGCGCCCACGTGGCCCAGGCCGATGATACCAACTTTTCTCGTTTTCATATGGAATCCCTCCGTAATTTTTGGAAAATCAACAGTTCTCAACATAGCACGTCTCCCCGGAGAATGCAAGGTCTCTCCGGGGAAACTGCGTTTTATTTACAGGCCGAAATTGGGAAAAAGGACCAGGGTATACAGCATGCACAGCACCATGTACACGGCCAGGATGATGACAAATGCCACCAGGGTCTTCTTCATGACCTTGCTCTCATTGCCCACCTCGCCGACGGTGGCGCAGGCAGCCACGGTGTTGTTGGGGCAGATCAGGTTGCCCAGAGAGGCACCGGCGTTCTGACCGGCGAACACGGTGATGGGATTCATGCCCAGAGCCGTGGCAGCCTCAGTGTGCATGCCGGCGAACATGATGTTGGAGCCCAGGCCAGTGCCGGTGATGAAGGAACCCAGAGAGCCGATCAGGACAGCGGCGGCGGGATACAGCGTACCGGCCAGTGCGGCGATATCGCCGGCGATGAGGCTCATCATGCCGGTAGTGCTGGACTGCATGACATAGGCCATCACCAGCAGACTGCCCATGGTGATCATAACAGGCAATACATTGTTGCCGGTCATGCGGAAAATTTCAAACAGTTCGTCCTTCTTCACCTTCAGCGTGGCAGCGCCCAACAGGCCGCAGAGGAAAATGACGCAGTCCACCCAGAAGATGTATCCGAAGGTGCACAGAAAGCCGAAGCCGGTCTCGGGCCAGATGGCGGGCACGCCGTACCGGATCAGGGGCAGCAGGATCAGCATGTAGATATAGGGAGACATGGCCCGGAACGCGCCGTAGTTCCGTCTGGCGTTCTCAGGATGATGGTACTTGAATTCCTCAGGGGTCTTGATGGGGACCACTTTGACAAACAGCACGCTGAGGATGATGGAAATGAGGCCGGTGCCCATGGAGGTGACCTCGGGACCGACGAAGTTGCTCAGCAGGAACATGACGGTGCCGGTGGTGACGCCGGCGTAGCACAGATAGGGAATGATCCCCTTATAGCCCTTGCGGCCGAAGGCCAGGCCCACCATGATGAAGGGGATGATAAGGGCACCGAACATATGGATACGGCCCACCATAGCGGAGTTCAGGGCGTTGGTGGAGATACCTGCCTCTACCAGGGCCGCGCCGCCGTTGATGGTGGTCAGGCCCGCGCCGCCCCAGGAACAGGGTGTGGCGTCGCCCAGCAGGGCCACGGCGATGGCGGTGATGGGATCAAAGCCCAGAGCCACCAGGAAGGGGGCAGCAATGGCGGCAGGTGCGCCGGCACCGGCGGCACCCTCCAGGAAGATGGGGACCATCATGCCCACGATGATCAGCTGGACACGGCGGTCCTGGCCGCTGACCTGAGCCACGGTGTTCTTCACATCCTCGATAGCGCCGGTGCGCTTTAGGGTGTTCAGAATCACGAAGGCGCCGAAGACCATGAACACGATTTTCAGGCCCTCCTTGATACCCTTCCACAGCAGGGCATCCACCACCGCGACATTCTCCTTGAATGCCAGACCATTGATGTTAAAGTAGGTAAACGCCAGGAACATGGTCCAGATCAGGGCCACAGGTGCGACTTTCATGGCCGGTTTTTTCATGACCAGGATGCCCGCCAGCACCACGACGATGGGGCTGACCGCGAGTAAGAAGTTTAAGAATTCCATTTTCATGACCTCTCTTAACTGAACTTGCTTTATACAAAAAGAGAGGGGCCCCGTCCAAAAGACGGAGCCCCTCTTCTTCGTATACGTGATGACGTTACGCGAAGGTGGTGTCTTTCAGACGGCAGTGTGTTGTACGCAAGGCCAGCAGAACCAGCAGAGATACCAGAATCAAGGGCAGGCAAATCAGGCCCAGCAGGTTCAGCAACGCAACAAAAATGGACGCCAGCAGAATGGCGTCCAGAATCAAAGCAATATGCATATTGGCGCAGGCGGAGCGATCCGCAGCATGGCACGCTGCGGCAGTCATGGCGGTATTCATTGCAGAAAAGCGTCTCATGACCGGCACTCCCTTCCAAATCCCACATTGGATTTCTATAAAAACTTTACGGTAGTTTTTTTTAAAAGTCAACAACGTCTTTTAGTAAATTGTCATTTTTGTCAAACAAGCAAAAGGTTTATGCGATTATTTCTGCACCTTTTGTCTGTATTGTGCAAAAAAGAGGGCAGAAACGCCGATTTTTTTCCTTCAGCGTTGTCTGCTCTCTTTTTGGTATGTCATATCTCTTTTGCGTGGCTCACCGGGCCTCGATCCGGTACTCGGGCCTGATGTCAAAGGCGTGGTCCATGGGGCCGGAGCCGTGGCCCAGGTCCAGCATGGCGGCCAGCGCCCCGGAGATGTAGGCCTTGGCCTTCTCCACGGACTCGTCCAGCCCGTAGCCCTTGGCCAGGTTGGAGGCGATGGCGCTGGAGAGGGTGCAACCGGTGCCGTGGGTGTTGGGATTGGCGATGCGGCGGCCCTTGAACCAGCGGCCCGCGCCGTCCTTCCACAGCAGGTCATTGGCGTCGTTCAGGTCGTGGCCGCCCTTGCAGAGCACGGCGCAGCCGTAGGTCTCGCTGATGGTCCGGGCGGCGGTCTCCATATCCGCCGGGCTTTCGATCTTCATGCCCGCCAGGATTTCCGCCTCCGGGATATTGGGGGTCAGGACCTCCGCCAGGGGCAGGAGCTTTTCCTTCAGGGTGTCGATGGCGTCGTCCTCCAGGAGCTTGGCGCCGGAGGTAGCCACCATCACGGGGTCCACCACGACGTGCTTCGCGCCGTAGGCCTTCAGCTTCTCCGCGATGACGGTGATGAGCTCCGCCGAGGAGACCATGCCGATCTTCACGGCGTCGGGGAAGATGTCGGTAAAGATGGCGTCCAGTTCCTTTTCCAGGAAGTCGGGGGTGGCATTCAGGATGCCGGTGACGCCGGTGGTGTTCTGGGCGGTCAGGGCCGTGATGGCGCTCATGGCGAACACGCCGTTCATGGTCATGGTCTTGATATCCGCCTGGATGCCGGCGCCTCCGCTGGAGTCGCTTCCAGCGATCGTCAATGCTGTTCTCATGGTATCTGTCTCCTTTTTTGCATTGAAGTTTTATAACGCGGCGGAAGGTGGTGCCCCCAGTCCGCCGCGGGGTTCATGATATCGTTCAGCGTTCCGTCCAGTTCAAAACGGCGCTCCGGAGGCTCATTTCGCGATCTCCTCGCTGAGGCGCAGCATCTCTTCCGCCGCGGCCTTCACGTCCTTTTGGGCGAACAGGGCGGAGACCACCGCCACGCCGTCCAGGCCGCAGCCCGCCAGCTCCAGCACATTGTCCCGGCTGATGCCGCCGATGGCCACCACGGGGATGTCCACCGCCGCCGTCACTGCCCGGATGGTCTCTCTGGAGATTGGCTTGGCGTCGGTCTTGGTGCCGGTGACGAAAGCCGCGCCGGTGCCCAGATAGTCGGCCCCCGCCGCCTGGGCCGCCAGGGCCTCCTCCACGTTGTGGGCGGAGACGCCGATGATTCTGTCCGGCCCCAGCAGAGCCCGGGCCCGTCCGGCCTCCAGGTCCTCCTGGCCCACGTGGACGCCGTCGGCGCTGGTCCTGACGGCGATCTCCACATTGTCGTTGATGATGCTGATGACGCCCTTTCTCCGGCACAGCGCCACGAACCGCTCCGCCTCCTTCAAAAAAGCGTCCTCATCCAGGTGCTTTTCCCGCAGCTGGACGATGGTGGCGCCGCCGTCGATGGCCGCCTCCACCTGGGCCAGAAAATCGTCCTCGTCCGCCGCCCAGGCCCGGTCCGTCACGGCGTACAGCCGCATCTGTTTGCTCTCGATCTTCAAATCCAGTTCCTCCCGCAAAGAAAAATCCGCAGACACACCAAGCCAGGTCCGTCTGCGGCGAAACGCGTATCTTCCCTACGTTGGCATGATCCAAATCAGGTAAAGGGTCGAAGCATCTGCTTCCTCTCAGCCCGCAGGCTCCCCGTTTTGCCTGTATTGTACGCCACTTTTCTCCGCAATGCAACCCTCCCGGGCCTGATTGGTCCGGGAGGGTCGGGAAAATCCTTATTTCTGGTGATATTTGGAGATCTTCCGGTCGATCGTCAGGACCTCGCCCTGGGGCTCGTAGTCCACCTTGATGTAGGTGCAGACCTCCGGCGCGCCGGCCCGGGCCGCCACCTTCTGGCACTCCTTGGCAATGTCCATCAGCTGGTCGATGTCTTCGCCCTCGATGGCCGTCTCAAAGGGGCCCACCTCATACCGCAGACCCGTGCTCTGGATGTAGGCGATGACCTCGTCCACGATGCGGATCAGCTCCTCCTTGTCGCCCACCTGGGGCAGGACCTGAATGGCAATGCTGGCTTTCATGCTTCGTTCCTCCTGTTCAAATTTTCATCCGTTCCGCCGCCGCGCTCCAGTCCCGGACGGTCTCGTCCGCCAGGGCGGTCAGTTCGTTCCAGTGTCCGTCGCCGCTGGCGTCATAGACGCCCACGGTGTAAAAGCCCGCGTCCTTGGCCGTCCGGGCGGCAAACAGGGCGTCCTCAAAGGCGGCGGTCTCCGCCGGAGCGGAACCCAGCCGCCGGGCCGCCTCGAAAAACACGTCCGGCTTGTCCTTGCCGGCGGCCACCTCGTCGCAGCTGAGGAGGAACGCGAAGTCCTCCAGCACTCCCAGCCGCTCCAGGCAGGCCCGGGCCAGGGGCTCCGGCGTGGCGGTGGCCACGCACATTTTCGTCCCCCGGGCTTTCAGGGCGGCCAAATAGTCCGCCGCGCCGGGCTTCAGGGGAATGTCGGAGCGGTAGTGCTCGTCCATGACGGCGTTCATCTCCGCCTCCACGGTCTCCGGCGTGCCGGGCAGGCCGAAGGTCTCGATAAACAGGGCGGAAGACTCCGCCATGGTCATGGCCTTGATGCGTTCCAGCACCTCGTCCACACCCTCGGTGACGCCCCGGGAGGCCAGATACTCCCGGCCCAGCCGCTGCCAGTAGACCATGGAGTCCACCAGCGTGCCGTCCATGTCGAAGATGGCGAACCGTTTATCCATGGGCGGCCACCATCTGCGCCGACAGCTTCCGCAGCTCCGACGTGGCCCGGCCGGGGTCTTCGGCCCCAAAGATGGCGGACACCACCGCCACGCCATCCACGCCGCTGCCGGAGAGCTGGAGGATGTTCCCGGCGTTGATGCCGCCGATGGCCACCACCGGGATGGACACGGACCGGCTAATGCTCCGCAGCTCCTCCACGCCCATGGCCCGGGTGACTTTCTTGGTGCTGGTGTCGAACACCGCGCCCACGCCGATGTAGTCCGCCCCGGCCCTCTCGGCGGCCACGGCCTCCTCCACCGTTCCGGCGGAGATGCCGAGGATTTTATCCGGCCCGATCATGGCCCGGATGTCCCGGCCCCTGATGTCGCTCTGGCCCACGTGGACGCCGTCGGCGTCACATTGCAGGGCGATCTCCACGCTGTCGTTCACCACAAAGGGCACGCGGTACGTTTTGCACAGGGCCTTCAGCTTCTCGGACTCCTCCTCGAAGCGCTCCTCGTCCAGGTCCTTTTCCCGGATCTGCAGGAAAGTGGCGCCGTTTTGCAGCACCGACTCCGCCACGGACACCAGGCTCTCGCCCTCTTTCAGCCACATCCGGTCCGTCACCGCGTAGAGCAGCATGGACGCCCGGATCTCATCCCTCGTAAAGCTCACAATGGGCACCTCCGTTCAGTTGTTCCGCTGTCATGTTGAAAATCGCGTCGATCAGGTCCGTGCGGAAGGTGGCGTTGCCGGTGCCGTTTTTCAGGCGCCGGGCCTCCGCCAGTTCTCCAGCCACGCCCATGGCCGCCACCGCCGCGCAGGTGGTCTCGAAGATTTGGTCCGGTGCTCCGCCGCAGAAGGCCCCCAGCAGGGCCGACAGCATGCAGCCGCTGCCGGTGATGCGGGCCATGGTGGCGCAGCCGTTGCGGATGACCGCCGTGCGGGCGCCGTCGCTGACCACGTCGATGGGGCCGGACACCGCTACCACGGCGCCGGTGCGCCGGGCCAGGGAGCGGGCCATCTCCACCGTCCGGGGAAGGTTTTCCTCCGTCACCGCGTCCCCGGCCTCCACATCCACGCCGCTGCCCGCCAGCTCTCCCCGGGCCAGGGCCCGGATCTCCGAGGCGTTGCCCCGGATGACGGAGAAGCGGACCTCCTCCAGCAGCCGGGCGGACTCCTGCCGCCGGATGGCCGTGCTCCCGGCAGCCACCGGGTCCAGCACCACCGGACGGCCCGCCCGGTTGGCGCTCTTTCCCGCCAGGACCATGGCGGGTGTCTTCTCGATGGGCCCGAAGTTGCACACCAGCGCTTGGGCCGCAGCCGCGGTCTCCTCCACCTCCCGGACGTCCTCCGCCATGGTGGGGGAGCCTCCGGCGGCCAGGATGATGTTGGCGCAGTCGTTGACTGTCACAAAATTCGTGATGCACTGGACCAGCGGGGCGGTCCGCCGCACCCGGTCCAGCAGGTTTCCCAGATTCATGTCCATATCGCGGCCCTCCTCAGCGCTCCAGCTGGGCCTGCATCCGGGCCAGGACGCCGGTGCGCTTCAAAATCAGCAACACGGCCACGCCCATGGAGGCGCCCACCATGGCCGAGGGGATGTAGAAGGGGATGAAGTAAAACGGGGACTGGGCATCCAGGCCGTAGAAGAGCTTGAACAGCGGGTAGGACGCCATGGCCCCCACCACGCCGGTGCCGATGACCTCGCCGATCCACGCGGACCACCAGGTCTTGAACTTCCGGTACAGCAATCCCCCCAGAATGGGGCCGAACATGGCGCCGGTGACGGAGCCCACATCCCGACCGCAGAGCATCCGCATCACGCCGCAGAGGAAGCCCGCGGCGCTGCCGTACCAGGGGCCGATCAGGGCGGCGGACAGCACGTTGACAAAGTGCTGAAAGGGCGCCATAGCGGGGAAGTAGACGAAGGTGTTCAGGACGAACGCCAGGCACGCCAGCATGGCGGTCAGGACCACTTTCCGGGTGGTCACGCTTCTGGAACGGGTCAGGGTCCGGGTCTGCGCGTCTGTTTTCATGGTCAGTTTCCTCCTTGTGGATTCGTTTTTTACAAATCGCTTCGGGAGCGGACGGTGCGGTGCCGGCCTAAAAAAACGCGGAGCTCTCCCAAAGGGGAGAACTCCGCGGCTGCCTTTCATTTGCCCTCGCCGCCGGCGTCAGCTGACCTGCCGGAGCTTGGAAAATCCCGGTTTTTTGCGCGTCCCTACGGTGGCATTACCCACATCAGGTGAGGTCGAGGGAACACACCCTCCTCTCAGAACTCTTGCGAGAACTCCCTTGCGTCGGAAGTATATCCCGCTGTTTTTTTCTTGTCAAGCCCCAATTTTGGAAAAAATCGCACTTGACAGTCCCGCTCCGGGGTGCCATAATGGGGCCAAAGACAGGGGAGCCTCCGGGCTGAGAGGAAGCAGATGCTTCGACCCTTTTACCTGATGTGGACCATGCCACCGTAGGGAGTCATCACATGATTCCGACCGGCAGGCACCTTCAGGGGCCTGTTCTTTTTTGACTCTTTTGAGCGAAAGGAGTGCGTGAGAGAAAACATACCGGCGTCCCGGGCCACCGGGAACGGACAGAGGGGGAGCGCCCTGTGTCCCAGCCGACCAGCAGCGATGGGAAGCCGTGTTCCGGCGTGAGAGGAGACCAGCAAGTCTCGACCGCTTTTCCACGGGCGTGATGTCGCCCGTCACCTTGCCATGCAAGGGGAAAACGCTGCTGTTTTCACCGTTTTCTCCGTGCCGTTCCGATGCCCTCCCTTTGGGAGGAGCCCGTTCAAAGGAGTTTGTTTTTTATGCGGAAAAATTCTACAAAAAAGCTGGCCCTGGCCGGCGTTCTGTGCGCTGTCGCCGTGGTCGGCAGCATGTTTTCCTTCCCCGTGTTCGGCAGCAAGTGCGCCCCGGTGCAGCACATGGTGAACATCCTGTGCGCCGTGTTCCTGGGCCCCTGGTACGGCGTGGGCGTGGCCTTTGTGGCCAGCCTGCTGCGGAATTTGCTGGGCCTGGGCAGCCTGCTGGCCTTCCCCGGCAGCATGTGCGGCGCCCTGCTGTGCGGCGTGGCCTACTGGAAGTCTGAAAACCTGCCTGTGACCCTGGTGGCGGAGGTGCTCGGCACCGGCGTCATCGGCGGCCTCGCGGCCTATCCCATCGCCATTGCCTTCATGGGCAAGAGCGCCGGTGACATCGCCTTCTACGCCTACGTGGTGCCCTTCCTGGTGTCCACCGTGGGCGGGTCCATTCTGGCCGGCGCGCTGGTGTTCGCCCTGCAGAAGAGCGGCGCCCTGAAGTCCATGCGCGCCGCCCTGGAGTCCTGATTCTTCCCGAAAGGAGCCCCCTATGCCCGATTTCTCCCGTCTGGACGCTGTGAAGCGGCAGCGTCCCCTGATCCACTGTGTCAGCAACCTGGTCTCCGCCAATGACTGCGCCAATCTGGCCCTGGCCGTGGGAGCCAGCCCCATGATGGCCCAGGCCCTGCCGGAGATGGAGGCCATCACCGCCTCCAGCAGCGCCACGGTCCTGAACACCGGCACGCCGGACGAGGAGAAGTTCCGGGTCTGCCTGGTGTGCGGCAAGGCGGCGGAGCGGCTGGGCCAGCCCGCGGTGCTGGACCCGGTGGGCGTGGGGGCCAGTCCCTGGCGTCTGGAGCGGACCTGCGAGATGCTCCGCCTGTTTACCCCCGCCATTCTGCGGGTGAATCTGGGGGAGGCCCGGGCTCTGCTCCGGCTGGACAGCCGGGAACAGGGGGTGGACAGCCCCGCCGCGTCCTCCCGGGAGGAGCGGCTGGAGATCGCCGTGCGCCTTGCCCAGCGCCGCCGGACCGCCGTGCTGCTCTCCGGGCCGGAGGATATCGCCACAGACGGCGCCGCCGCCTGGTGCGTCACCGGGGGCAGCGATCTCATGTCCAAGGTCACCGGCACCGGCTGTATGCTGTCGGTGCTGTGCGGCGTGTTCGCCGCCGTGGAGCCGGACCGTCTCTCCGCCGCCGTGCTGGCCTCCGCCTTCTGGAAGGTCTGCTCCCATCGCGCGGAGTTGGCGGTAGGGGGCAAAGGGCCCGGCAGCTTCCGCGCCGCCCTGATGGACGCGGCCGCCGGTGTGACCAGCGCGGACTTTGCCGCTGAGGCCCAGGTGGAGCGGCTGCTTTAACGCGGTGTCATACATTATATAATAAGTATCATGAGACCGGACTGCCCGCGGGCGGTCCGGTTTTCTCCTGCCCCGGCATATTTCCGTCTCCTCCCACATAGGTTGTCCAAGAGGTGAGACACATGAGACAAAAACGCATCCCCTCCGGACTTTTGCGGCGGCTGGAGGCCGGGGCCCTGGCAGTCGGGACACTGTGGGCCGTCAGCGTCACCGCCGGCAGTGAGACCGCCGCCTCCGCCGCGGAGGCCCTGCGGTCATCGCTGCCCGTCAGCGCCCTGCGCTGGGAACTGGGGGACCTGGGGACCCGGGACAGCCTGTCCGCCGCCACAGTGATGACGCTGGCGGAGTCCCCGCTGCTGCTGTCCGCCCGGCCCGCCGTGGCGGAGCTGTGGTCCTCGGAGCAGGAGACCCCCTCTGCGGACAGCCCGGAGGAGCAGGAGAGCGTCACCGTGCCGGTGGAGGAAACCCCGCTGGAGACGCCCACCGCCACGGACAACGGCGTCCCCGCCCGGACGCTGGTGCCCACGGACCCCAGCGGCTACACGGTCTGCGGGCGGACCTACATCAGCAACTCCACCGACTACACCCTGTCCATTCAAGACCTCCTGCAGCCCTTTTCCGCCGAGCTGACGCCGGAGGAGCCGCAGATTCTGATCCTCCACACCCACGGCAGCGAGTCTTACACCCCCGCCGGGGACGCGGACGTCGTCTGGTCCGGGAACCACCGCACCACGGACTCCCGCTACAACGTGGTGAAGGTGGGGGACGAGATGGCGGCGGTCTTCGGGGAGGCGGGCATCTCCGTCCTCCACGACCGAACACTGTACGACTACCCGGATTACAGCGGCGCCTATGACCGCTCCCTGAAGGCCATCCAGAGCTATCTGGCCCAGTATCCCTCCATCCACTTCATTCTGGACGTCCACCGGGACGCCATTGAGGACAGCCAGGGCAACGAGTACAAGGTGGTCTCCGACATCGACGGCGTGGGAACCGCCGCCCAGCTGACGCTGGTGGTGGGCAGCGACGGCAGCGGCCTGACCCACCCCAACTGGATGGAGAACCTACGGCTGGCGGTGGCCCTCCAGGAGGACCTGCTGACCAGCTATCCCACCCTGACGCGCCCGGTGCTGCTGCGGAATTCCCGCTACAACCAGCACGCCACCACGGGCTCCCTGCTGGTGGAGGTGGGAGCCGCCGGCAACTCCCCGGAGGAGGCGGTCCTGGCGGGCCGGCTGTTCGCGGAGCGGATGGTGGAGGTGCTCCAGGCCAGGAGCAAATAGGGCGGGGAGGACGCCCCTCTGAAAATATATGGATAAAATAGGAACCCCCCGGCATAGCCGGGGGTTCTTCATAGACGGGTAAAACCCTA
>CAMBAJ010000022.1 GCA_945864305.1 uncultured Clostridia bacterium
TCAGCAGATCGACTTTCTCGTATTCGGGATGCTTTTCAATCACGGGCTCCAGGGAGGAAAAGACCTCCTCCACGGTCTGGACAAATTCTGGCTCATCCGCATGCTTGGTCTTGACATTGTTGATAACACTTTCCAAATAAGTATTCATGCTTTGACCTCCTCCATTAGATCGCATCCGCGTCCTGTGTGCCTACTTGAAACTTATCATGAAACCTGCTTTTTGAGAAGAAAGCCTTTTTGATGGAGCTATAAGAAAACATTATAAGGAGGAGCCGCTGTGGACGAGAAGAAGATACAGGCATTTTTGACCGTCGTAAAACTTGGAAGCATCAACAAGGCCGCGGAGCGGCTGGACTATACGCAGCCGGCGCTGACCCAGATGATGAACAGCCTCGAGCGGGACCTGGGCTGCCGCCTGCTGTCCCGGGGCCACGGCGGCGTGAAGCTGACACAGGAGGGGGAGGCGCTGCTGCCGCTCCTGAAAGATGTATCGGGCTCCATGCAGAAGCTGCGGAAGGAGATCACCCGGCTCACGGCACAGGAAAAGAAAACAATCCGCATCGGTGCGTATCCAAGCATTACAAAGAGCTGGCTTTCTAAGATTATTCGGGAATTCCGAAAAAAATACCCGGATATCTCGATAGAGTTGTGCGTCGGCGGTTATGAGACCGAGGAGTGGTTGGTCAACGGCGCGGTCGATCTCGCGTTTGTAGATGAGAATGTGGGGACCCGGTACCATTGGATTCCCCTGATGCAGGACCCTTATTATGCGGTGGTCTCGATAAACTGTCCCCTCAGCAAGGAGACCGAGGTCTCCCTCTCCCAGCTGTCCCAATATCCGTTCATCCTGTCGGAGATTCATGAGCTCCGCTCCTTCGCCCAGGAAAACGGACTGGAACGGGGACTGCATATCAACGCCACGGACGACGCGTCTCTGCTCTCCCTTGTGGAACTGGGGATGGGGGTCTCAATTCTGCCGAGCACCTCTCTGAAAAACCACTCCGACCAGATCGCGGCGCTGAAGCTGACGCCCACGTTCAGCCGCGCACTGGGCATGGCCTGCCGGGAAAGCCTGTCCACCGACGCAAAGACCTTCATCCACTTCACAAAAGAGGTGCTGGAGAAGAAAGCACCGAACAGCAGCGAGAACACAAAAACACCGCTTTGATGTGCAAAACCAATCCTTGAAAGCCGCGCGGGCCTGTGCTATAATCAACACACAGCGTGTAGCATGACTGCGTAAATCCGGTTGATGCCACACGCTGTTATATTTTTTATGAATGATGGAGGAAAGCAAATGGAAAAGTGGAGATGTACCGTATGCGGATATATTCATGAAGGCCCGCTGCCCAAGGACTTTACCTGCCCCCGCTGCAAGCAGCCCGCTTCCGCCTTTGTGCCTGTCCGGGAAGAAGCGGTGAAGGGCGCCGGAAAATACGCCGGTACCAAGACGGAGAAGAACCTGGAAGAGGCGTTCTCTGGCGAGAGCCAGGCCCGCAATAAATACACCTTTTTCGCCGCCGTGGCCCAGAGCGAGGGCTATGAGCAGTTGGCGGAGCTGTTCCTGAAGACCGCCCGCAACGAGCAGGAGCACGCCCGGATGTGGTTCGAGGCCCTGGGCGGCATCGGCGGTACGGCGGCGAACCTTCTGGCGGCGGCCGAGGGCGAGAACTATGAGTGGACCGACATGTACGACCGCATGGCAAAGGACGCCGAGGAAGAGGGCTTCCCGGAGATGGCGGAGAAATTCCGCAAGGTGGCCGCCATCGAAAAGGCCCACGAGGAGCGCTACCGCAAGCTGCTGAAAAATGTGAAGATGCAGCAGGTATTCGCCAAGAGCGGCGAGAGCATGTGGGAATGCCGCGTCTGTGGCCATCTGGTGGTCGGCAAGGCTGCCCCGGAGGTGTGCCCTGTCTGCGGATACGCCCAGAGCTATTTTGAGCTCCGCAAGGAGAATTACTGATTCCATAAAACGCTGCAAAAGAGCGCACGGCAGGATCATGGGTGACTGCCGTGCGCTCTTTTGCGCTATGCTGCCCTGTCTCGTATCAGAATATCATGTCCAGCGGCCCGGTGGAGACGAAGCGACGAAACAGCGGGTTTTATTAACTAAAGAAAAACGCCGCCTAACAGGCGGCGTTTTTCGTGGATTCATACTAAAACCTGATAAAAAAGATTAAAAAGCTTTTTATAGCGCGAAGCACATCAAGTTTTTATGAGACGGCGTGACGCGCGGCACGTGCGCCACCAGCGTGTGAAGCACGCAAAATTTTAAATAAAGCATTTTATTTGAAATCAGTATCAGATGTCTCTTCGTCCCTCCAGAGCCCGCATCAGCGTGGCGTCGTCGGCGAATTCCAGATGCCCGCCCACGGGGATACCGTAGGCCAGGCGGGTGACCCGCACGTCGAAGGGCTTTAACAGACGGGCAATGTACATGGCGGTGGCCTCGCCCTCGGTGTCCGGGTTCGTGGCCATGATGACCTCCTGCACACCGCCCTTGGCCACCCGCTCCACCAGGGATTTGATGGAGAGGTCGTCGGGCCCTACGTGGTTCATGGGGGAGATGACGCCGTGGAGCACGTGGTAGTGGCCGTTGTATTCCCGGCTGCGCTCAATGGCGGCCACGTCCCGGGGGTCCGCCACCACGCAGATAGTGGAGCCGTCCCGCTTGGGGGAGGAACAGATGGGGCACAGCCCTCCGGCGGTGAAGTTCTGGCACACCGGGCAGCAGGTGACGGAGTGTTTGGCGTCCAGAATGGCGTTGGCAAACTCCTTTGCCTCCTCCTCCGGCAGGCCCAGAACGTAAAAAGCCAGCCGCTGTGCGGACTTGCCGCCGATGCCCGGCAGGCGGGCGAACTGCTCCACCAATTTTTCAAGAGGGGCGGGGAAGAATTCCATGCGTCGTTTCTCCTTTTATTTGTTTGCCAGAGGCAAACAAATGAATTTCAATTATTTTCGCCGCAGCGTATACGTGGCGAAAATACCTCGACCTGTGCGCCCTTGTACCCGCAAGGGGTATGCGATATCCGTAAGGCGCTGAAGCGCCAACGGCTATCCAAGGGCGCACACACCAGTGACCGACGTCACTGGTGGTGGGGTGGTTCAGAGGGGAGCCTGCTCCCCAACTAAGCGGTCACGCCAGGTCCATGGCGAACAGCGCCGCCGCGCCGCCGGTGTGGACAAAGACGATGTTGTCCTCGTCACCGAAATAGCCATCTTTCAGCAGCTTCAGCATACCGGCCCAGGCCTTGCCGGTGTACACGGGGTCCAGCAGAATGCCCTCCATGCGGGCCAGCTCCTCGATGTAGGGGGTGTCCTCAGCGTTGGGGATGGCATAGCCCTGGCCCACGTGATAGACCATCTCAAAGTCATCCTGTTCCCGCTCAAAGGAACACTCCAGAATATCGGCGGCCTTGGCGGCCAGGTCGGGGACGATCTCCTCGAAGGGGTCGTTGTCCACGCCGATGCCCGTGACCTTGACGCCGGGCTGGAACAGCTTGGCGCCCAGCAGCAGACCGGCGGTGGTGCCGCCGGAGCCGGTGGCGGAGACAATGTGGCCCACGCGGATACCCGCCGCCAACGCCTGGACGGTGAACTCCCGGACACCGTTCACATAGCCCACGGCGCCTAGGGGATTGGAGCCGCCCACGGGGATGTAATAGGACTTGTGGCCCTCTTTCGCCAGCTCTTCGCCTACGCGGTGCATCTCGGCGTAGATGTCGTCATAGCTGTCGGTGTTCATGAAGCGGACGTCGGCGCCGTAGATATCGTCCAGAACCAGATTGCCCTTGTGCTCCGTGACGCCCCGCTTTTTCAGGATGAGGATGCACTTCATGCCAAGCCGCGCCGCGCAGGCGGCGGTCAGCATGGCGTGGTTGGACTGGGCGCCACCGGTGGTGAACACTGTGTCGCAGCCCTGGGCCTTGGCGTCTGCCAGCAGGAATTCCAGCTTGCGAACCTTGTTGCCGCCCAGAGCCACGCCGCACATGTCGTCCCGCTTGATCCAGATGTTTTTGCCGTACTTGGCACTGATGCTCTCCAACTTGTAGAAAGGGGTGGGGAACACGCCCAGGGAGACCCGGGGCAGATCGTTGATGTTTTTCATAGCTGTCAACCTCTCAGTTCCGCGATGCGGGCGGGAATGTCAGGGGCCTTGTACACGGCGCTGCCGGCCACCAGCACGTTGGCACCGGCTTCGATGCAGGTTTTGCAGGTGTCGGGGGCCACGCCGCCGTCCACCTCCAGCTCGCAGGCGGGATTCTTTTCGTCAATGAGCTTGCGCAGGGCCGTCACCTTGGGCATCATGTCCGCCATGAACTTCTGACCACCGAAGCCCGGCTCCACGGTCATGACCAGGATCAGCTCCACCTTCTCCAGGAAGGGCAGCGCCGCCTCGGCGGGGGTCTTGGGCTTCAGGACGATGCCGGCTTTCTTGCCCTTGGCGTGGATTTTGTCAATGGCGGCGTGGATGTTCTCCTCTGTGTCGGATTCCACATGGACCGTCACCAGGTCGGCACCGGCGTCGCAGAACTGCTCCACATACCGGACCGGCTCCACAATCATCAGGTGGACATCCAGGAACATATCCGTCACCTTGCGGATGGACTGCACCACGGGGATGCCGATGGAGATGTTGGGCACGAACACGCCGTCCATCACGTCCACATGGACGTAATCGGCGGTGGAAATCCGGTGGATATCCCGCTCCAGATTGGCAAAATCGGCGGAGAGGATGGACGGTGCGATTTTGATCATGGAAAACCCCTCTTTTCTCTTGATTTGACGGCGGCGGACCATGGACGGGCCGTGCGGCCTCCGTGGCGGCGGAGACCGGCGCGGCATAGGATGGTGCAAGCGGCCCGGTCGCCCCCGGTCAGCAGTTCCGCGCAGCGTCCGCCCCCAGGAGAGGCGCCGCCGCTTTTTTGAATAGGGAGCCGGTGGAAAAGCCCACCGGCTCCTCCTTTTTGCGCTGCCAACAGTTTAGCAGACTCCTGTGTCAAAAGCAACGGAGGACCTAAATTTTTCTCCTGTTGCAAAAACTACTTTACGCATAAGAATATTATGATATTCTAATATTACAAGAGCAAAAGGCGGTGGGACTGTGGAAAAACGCATAGACTATGAGGAGCGGGCGGCCCTGCTGAAAGCGTTGTCTCACCCCATGCGGCTGCGGATCGTCCACAGCCTGCTGACGACGGGATGCCACAATGTGAGCTGTATGGAAAAGAACACGGGCGTGTCTCAGTCCTGCATTTCCCAGCATTTGCAGAAGCTGCGGGCGGTGGGAGCTGTCACGGCGGAGCGGTCCGGGAATGAGATCTATTACCGCGCGGCGTCAAAAGAGGTGGCCGCCCTGGTGGCGGCACTGATGGGAGAGGAGGCGGACAGCTATGTCCTATGAAGTACTGGTGATCGGCGGCGGCCCGGCAGGGCTCTCCGCGGCACTGAATGTCCGGGCCAGAGGGAGGAGCGTGCTGGTGGTCTCCAATCCGCTGGAGGAAAATCCCCTGTGGCGCGCGGAAAAAGTGGACAACTATCTGGGGATGCCCGGCATGTCCGGCGCCCAATTGCTGACGGAGATGCGCCGCCATGCGGAGAAGGCCGGCGTGGAGTTCCGTACGGGAAAGGTGCTCAGCGCCATGCGGATGGGCGAGAACTGGTATGTGAGCATCGGCAGCGACATGGAGAGCGCTCGGGCACTGGTGCTGGCGGCGGGCGTGGCCCGGGGGAAGAAATTTCCCGGTGAGGCGGAGCTTCTGGGACGGGGCGTCAGCTACTGCGCCACCTGCGACGGAATGCTCTACCGGGGCAAATCCGTGGCGGTGCTGGGCTACAGCGATACCGCCCGGGGCGAGGCGGACTTCCTGCGGAGCATCGGCTGCTCCGTCACCTATTTCGACCGGCCCAGGGCCTGTGTGATCAACGGAGAGAATCAGGTGGAGAGCCTGACCTGCGACGGCGAGACGATCCGGGTGGACGGCGTGTTCCTCCTGCGGCCCACCATGGCCCCCACGGACCTCTTCCCGGGGCTGGAGACAGAAAACGGCTATGTGACCGTGAACCGGAAAATGGCCACCAACCTGCCGGGACTGTTCGCGGCGGGGGACTGTACCGGCGGACCGCTCCAGGTGTCCAAGGCCGCCGGCGAGGGTCTGGTGGCCGGGCAGAGCGCAGCGGCCTGGGCGGCGGAGCAGAGCCGGAAAAGCAAGTGAAAACCAACTGTAAATTATATAATGTAAGGAGAATCTCTTATGGCGATCAAACATCTGAAAACTGCTGAATTCGACGAGATCATGGACGCGGCCCCGCTGGCCATGGTGGACTTCTGGGCGTCCTGGTGCGGCCCCTGCAAGATGCTCTCCCCCACGGTGGAGGCTCTGGCGGAGCAGTACGAGGGCAAGGCTCTGGTGGGCAAGGTCAATGTGGACGAGGAGCCGGATCTGGCCCGGCGCTTCGGCGTCATGAGCATCCCCACGGTGGTGTTTCTGAAAAACGGCCGGGAGTTTGACCGGAAGGTGGGTGTGATGCCCGTCGAGGCCTTCACCCAGGTGCTGGACAAGAATCTGTAAGAAAAAGGGCCGTCCCAACCGGGACGGTCCTTTTTGTCTATTCCGCAAAGACCTCTGCCAGCAGCGCCATGGCCTCCGGCAGCCGGTCCGCGTCCAGACTGGCGTAGTTCACCACCAGAGTGTGGGCGTGGCCGGGACTGGGGATGGCCGCGTACTCCGACAGGAAGCCCAGCCGGACGCCAGCTGCTTCCGCCCTCTGGCGGAGGGTCTCGTCGCTCTGAGCGGTATCCAGCCGCAGCAGGAAGTGGAGCCCGGCGCCCTGCTCGGAGATGGTGATGCGGCGGGCGAAGGGACTGGTGCGGAAGGCGTCCAGCACCGCCGCCCGGCGGGTGCGATATTCCTTCCGCATCCGGGAGAGATGCTGCTCATAGTGGCCGCCGTCCAGAAAGCGGGCCAGCACGTGCTGCTCCAGAGCCGGGACGGTGCAGGCGTAAAAATCCAGCTCCCGGCGGTAGCGTTCCAGCAATCTGGGCGGCAGGACCATGAAGCCCACGCGCATGGAGGGGGAGATGGTCTGGGAGAAGGTGTTCATGTAGATGACCCGCCCGCCGCTGTCGATGCTCTGCAGGGTGGGGATGGGACGGCCGGAGAAGCGGAACTCGCTGTCGTAGTCGTCCTCGATGATGACGCCGTCGGCCTGCTCCGCCCAGCGCAGCAGCGCCTGGCGCCGGCCAATGGAGGTGACGGTGCCGGTGGGATAGTGGTGGGACGGGGAGATGTGGACCACGTTGGCCCCGGAGGTCCGCAGAGCGGCCAGATCCATGCCCTGCCGGTCCAGAGGCACCGGTACGCAGGCGGCGCCGCACTTGCCGTAGACCTGCCGGATCTTGGGGTAGCCGGGGTCCTCCACGGCAAACACCGCCTCCCTGCCCAGGAGCTGCGCCAGCAATAAATAGAGGTACTCCGCACCGGCGCCCACCACGATCTGCTCCGGAGAGACCGACATCCCCTTGTAATCCCGCAGGTCGTCGGCAATGGCCCGGCGCAGGGCGGGAAGCCCCTGGTGGGGCACCGGGGAGAGCAGTGGCCCGCCGCCCTCGGACAGCACCTGCCGGGTCAGCCGGGCCCAGGTGGACACGGGGAACCGGGAGCCGTCCACCCGGTTGTTCTTCAGGTCCAGCTTCCAGACCTTCGGCACCTCCGCCGGGATGGCGGCGGGAGAGGGGGCCTCCGGGGGCCGGTCCACGTGGGAGACGAAGAACCCCCGCTTGGGCAGGGTGTAGACATAGCCCTCGGCCTCCAGCTGCTGATAGGCGCCCTCCACGGTGATGACAGAGATGTGCAGATGCTCCGCCAGGGCCCGCTTGGAGGGCAGACGCTCCCCGGTGGCCAACGTGCCGTCCAGAATATCCGCCCGGATGCGGCGGTACAGGTATTCGTAAAGGGACAGTCCGCCCCGGTCCTCCAGCGAATAGGTCAGCATGTCACGGCCTCCTATCTGACCTTATGAAAAAGAATAAAAATGGATATTTGAATCATATCACAAATGGCTTATCATGGCAACATCAACAAACACCCGGAAGGAGAAAAAATAACATGGAACAGACGAAAAACGGCAGCCAGACCAGAATGCTGGTCATGGCGGGCCTGTTTGCGGCCCTGGGCTGCGTGGCCACGATGGTATTGCAGGTGCCCTCCCCCACCGGCGGCTATATGAACCTGGGCGACACGGTGGTGATCCTGGGGGCGTATCTGCTGGGACCCGTGTACGGCGCCATCGCCGGCGGCGTGGGTCCCGCCCTGGCGGACCTGCTGTCTGGCTACGGTGTCTACGTGCCGGCCACCCTGGTCATCAAGGCCCTCATGGGTCTGACAGCGGCGCTGCTGTATCAGGCACTGGGTAAAAAGCCCTGGGCGCTGGTGGCCTGCGGCGCGGCGGCGGAGGCCATCATGGTGGTGGGCTACTGGCTGTTTGACGGCATTCTGATGGGCAGCCTGGCGGGCAGCGCCGCGGGCCTCCCCAGCAATTTCGTCCAGGCGGCCTTTGGACTGGTGGTCTCCACCCTGCTGGCGCTGGCTCTGCGGAAGAGTAGCTATGGCCGCAGGGAATTCCCCAGCCTGTAAAGAGAGTGCACAGAAAAGCACCCCCGCGGGTTCTAAAACCCGCGGGGGTGCTGTACGCTGTAGAGATGCCGGAGTCACAGTCCGCCCAGGCCGTCGGGGCCCATGTCGTTGTTCCAGGGATTGCTGTTCCGGGGAGCGGCACCCTCGCCCACGCCGGAGGTGGACTTGGCGGTTTCAAAATAGCCCAGTTCCACGCACTGGTAGTTGGGGAGGTAGAACAGGGACACCACAAGGCTCCACAGGCTGGAGATCAGCACCCAGCCCCAGGCGGGCAGCATCGCGTAGAGGGAGGGGGCGGCGGAGACAGCGGAGAGGACCTGGGCGGAGCTGTCGATGTAGGTCATGGCGTCTGAAAAGAGCTCCTCATAGAAGAACGTGCTCTCCACCATGGAGGGGACGGAGGCCAGCAGGGTCCAGCCGAGGTAGCTCAGGTCCAGGGTGAACAGCTGGCCCTTGTAGCCCAGGGTCTGCTGTTTGCTCATGTCCAGAGCCTCCATAATGCCGATGCCGGGGTTTTCATACAGGTTGTACAGCGCAAAGCGGTAGCGGTAGGCGGCGATAAAGCCGGGGATGATGAAGAGCATGGACCACAGCCAGATAAAAATGTACATGACGATGTTCAGTCCGATGATCTTGCCCACAAAGGAAAAACCGTCGAACAGCGTCAGGTATTCGGCCCGCTCGCCCCGGCGGATGGCCATGCAGTATAGTACGAAGCCGGAGCCCAACACCATACCCATAAGGGAGGCGAGAATGGAGAAAAAGGTGGAGACGATGCCGGTGCTGCTGAGAAAGGACGTCACCAGATCCAGCGCCAGCAGCAGCGCCAGATAGAGCGCTGCCATGCCCTTGGGAGACACTTGGGCGTCCCGCAGCAGATTTTTCATATCAGCCTTCAGCTGTTTTCGGTCGATGAGTTCAGCCATCATGAGAAGGACCTCCGTGTACGCAGTTTCACCGGCGGAGCCGGCGGGAAATATACAAAGCAGTCTATCATATTTTGGCGGAATTAACAAGTGAGACGTATGGAAACCTGCAATATTCCTGAAAAATGTGAAAAAATATCCAAAACTACATGAGAAAAGTGAAAAAAAGGGTATATTTCCGCAAAAACCGGTGTTCACAGTCTGGACATTTTTTGAAATTGGGTGTAAAATCAAACGCAGTATGTGGTAGTATCGCCAGGGGACCGTCATGCCCCGGCCCGCGCGCCGGCGGGCAGGGGTCCTGTAGGTGCCCTGGACGCTATCAGGAGTAAAAATGAGGTGAAGACAATGGCACAAGCTTTCTTTGGCGGCGTTCATCCCAATGACATGAAAGCCGCGACCAATGAAAAGGCCATCGAGCAGCTGGCACCGCCGGCAGAGGTGGTCATCCCCATGTCGATGCACTTTGGCGCACCTTGCACACCCCTGGTCAAAGCCGGGGATCATGTAAAAGTGGGCCAGAAGATCGGCGAATTCCGCGGTCTGGGCGCGCCGATTCACGCCAGTGTTTCCGGCACGGTCAAGGTTGTGGAGCCCCGCCCCTACAGTATGGGCGGCAATATTACGTCCGTGGTGATCGAGAACGATTTCCAGGACGAGCTCTCTGAAGAGGTCAAGGCCCCCGCGGACCCCGACGCTCTCACTGTCGATGAGATGGTGGAGATCGTCAAAAACGCCGGTATCGTCGGTATGGGCGGCGCAACCTTCCCCACCCATGTCAAGATTTCCGGCGGCATCGGCAAGGTGGACACCGTCATCATCAACGGCGCGGAGTGCGAGCCTTACATCACCGGCGACCACCGCACCATGCTGGAGCGCCCTGAGGAGATCATCGGCGGCTGCAAGTATCTGGCTAAGATGTTCGGCGTGGACAAGGTCGTCATCGGAGTGGAGGACAACAAGCAGAACGGCATCGACGCCATGAACAAGGTCATTGCCGAGCAGAAGGCCCCTGTTGTGGTGGAGCCCCTGCACTGCCGTTATCCCCAGGGCGGTGAGAAGCAGCTCTGCCAGGCCATCACCGGCAAGCAGGTGCCTCCCGGAGGACTGCCCTCCAACATCGGCTGCGCCGTGTTCAACATCAACACCACCTGCGCCATCTTCCGCGCCATCACCCAGGGCATGCCCGTGGTGCGCAAGATCGTCACCGTGTCCGGCTCCGGCATCATCGAGCCCAAGAACATCGAGTGCCCCATCGGCACCCCCGTCAGCTGCCTGCTGGACGCCTGCGGCGGCGTGAAGGACGGTACTTACAAGCTCATCGCCGGCGGCCCCATGATGGGCATGGCCCAGTACACCGCCGACATCCCCGTGGCCAAGGGCACCGGCGCTATCCTGGCGTTCTGCGAGAACGAGGAGCAGACAGTGGAAAATCCCCAGTGCATCCGCTGCGGCAAGTGTGTCGCCGCCTGTCCCGTGCACCTGGAGCCCCTGTTCATGTATCAGTATGCCTCCAAGGGCATGGTGGATGAGCTGAACGCGGCCAACATCATGGACTGCATGGAGTGCGGCGCCTGCGCCTACACCTGCCCCGCCCGGATGCATCTGACTCATATGTTCAAGTACGGCAAGCAGCTGGTGAAGAACAAGATGGCTGCCGATAAGGCCGCGGCCGAGGCCAAGAAGGCCGCGGAAGAGAAGAAGGAGGCTGTGAACAAATGACGGATTACAAGAATTTGAAGCTCATTGCCACTTCCAATCCTCATATCCGCAGCAGCGAGACCACCCGCTCCATCATGCTGGACGTCATCATCGCTATGGTGCCCGCTCTGGTCTGGTCTGTGTTCTGCTTTGGCCTGAAGGCCCTGACCCTAACCGTGGTGTCCGTTCTGGGCTGCGTGTTCTGGGAGTGGCTGTACCGCAAGCTGATGAAGAAGCCCCAGTCCGTGGGCGACCTCAGCGCTGTTGTCACCGGCATGCTGCTGGCCTTTGTCTGCCCCGTGACCACCCCCTACTGGATGGTCATCATCGGCGGCTTCTTCTCCATCGTCGTGGTCAAGCAGCTCTTCGGCGGCATCGGCAAGAACTTTGTCAACCCCGCTCTGGCGGGCCGCGCATTCCTGCTGGGCAGCTATGCCGGCGTCATGACCTCCTGGATCGCCCCCGGCGAGAAGGCCCCCCTGTTCGGCTCCACCGCTGACGTCGTCACCGCGGCCACTCCGCTGCTGTACATGAAGAACGGCGACATGGAGGGCCTGAAGAGCACCTTCTCCGTTATGGACATGTTCCTGGGCAAGACCGGCGGCTCCCTGGGTGAGATCTCCGCTCTGCTGCTGCTGGTGGGCGGCGCCTACCTGATCTGGCGCAAGGTCATCAACTGGCAGACCCCCGTGGCCTATATTGCCACCGTGGCCGTCCTGACCTTCCTGTTCCCCAAGGGCAGCGCCTCCGGCCTGGAGTGGATGCTGTACAGCATCTTCGGCGGCGGCCTGTTCCTGGGCGCCTTCTTCATGGCCACTGACTACGCCACCTCTCCCGTTACCAAGAAGGGCCAGCTGATCTTCGGCATCGGCTGCGGCCTGTTCACTGTACTCATCCGGTACTTCGGCTCCTACAACGAGGGCGTCTGCTACTCCATCATGGTCATGAACCTGTTCGTGCCCCTGATCGACAAGTACACCAAGCCCGTCCGCTTTGGCGTCGTGAAATCCGATAAGAAGGAGGCGGCTGCGAAATGAGCAACGAAGTGAAGACCAAAGAAAAAGTCAATATGGACCCCAAGTACATCATCAAGCTGACCGTGACCCTGTTCGCAACCTGCGTCATCGTCGCCGGCCTGCTGGGCCTGGTCAACATGGTGACCAAGGACAAGATCGCGGCCATCAACTGGGAGAACACCCAGACCGCTATGAAGGCCGTCGTGGCCGATCCCGACAACACCGAGTTCTCCGAGGCGCTGGAAAACACCGACGCCATGAGCGCCGCGGCCAAGGCAGCCGGCGGCACCCTGGACTCCGTGTATGAGGTTCTGGTGGGCGGCGAGAACGCCGGCTACGCCATCAAGGTCGTCGCCTCCGGCTCTCAGGGCAACATCGAAATGATGGTCGGCGTGGACGCCGAGGGCGTCGTCACCGGCGTGTCCATCGTCGATAACTCCGAGACCTCCGGCATCGGTTCCAAGGTCATGAGCAACGAGCCGCTGAGCAGCGGCGTGGGCGTGCTGGACCAGTTCCAGGGCAAGAGCGCTGCTGCTGACGGCACCCTGACCGTGGGCAAGAACGTGGATGCCATTTCCGGCGCCACCGTGTCCAGCAAGGGCGTCACCGCCGGCGTCAATGCTGCGCTGGCCGTGGCCGGCGCCATCGGCTGAGAAGGGAGGAGCTGAACTTTATGAATCTGAAGAAGCAATTTAAGGAAGGCCTCCTGACACAGAACCCGGTCCTGGTGCAGGTCCTGGGCATGTGCTCCACCATGGCCATCACTACCTCGTTCTTTAACGGCCTGGGCATGGGCCTGGCTGTTACGGTCATTCTGACGCTGTCCAACGTCATTATCTCCGCCATCCGCAAGATCGTTCCCGACAAGATCCGTATCGCCATGTTCATCGTCGTCATCGCCGGCTTCGTGACCATGGTGGACCTGTTCCTGCAGGCCTTTGTGCCCGCTCTGGCCGCGTCTCTGGGCGTGTTCATCCCCCTGATCGTGGTCAACTGCATCATCCTGGGCCGTGCCGAGGCCTTCTCCTACAAGAACGGCGTTGCCGCCTCTTTCTTTGACGGCATCTTCCAGGGCATCGGCTACACCCTGGTCCTGCTGGCCATGTGCATCATCCGTGAGCTGCTGGGCGCCGGTACCTTCGGCGGCGGCATCTTCGGCGTGGACGGCAAGGGTATCCGCATCATCCCCGCTCAGTTCCCCGCCGGCATGCTGACCCTGCCCGTGGGCGGCTTCCTGGTGCTGGCCTGCCTGATCGCCGCCATGCAGTGGGCGCTGTCCAGACCCAAGAAGAATAAGGAGGAGAGCAAATAATGGAACAGATCACCAACCTCCTGGCAATCACGCTGGGCGCCATTCTGGCGAATAACTTCATCTTCTCCCAGTTCCTGGGCATCTGCCCCTTCCTGGGCGTTTCCAAGAAAGTCGACACCGCCGTGGGCATGGGCGTGGCTGTGACCTTCGTCATGGGTCTGGCCTCCGCCATCACCTGGCTGGTCAACACCTTCATCCTGATCCCCCTGGATCTGGGCTACATGCAGACCGTGGCCTTCATTCTGGTCATCGCCTCCCTGGTGCAGTTCATCGAGATGTTCCTGCAGAAGTCCATGCCCACCCTGTACACCGCTCTGGGCGTGTATCTGCCTCTGATCACCACCAACTGCGCCGTGCTGGGCGTCGCTCTGCTGAACATCCAGAACAGCTACAACTTCATTGAATCTGTGGTCTACGGCATTACCGGCGGCCTGGGCTTCCTGCTGGCCATCGTGCTGTTCGCCAGCATCCGTGAGCGTCTGGTCTTTGCCGACTATCCCAAGAACTGGGATGGTTTCCCCATCGCATTGGTCACCGCAGGCCTGATGGCCCTGGCATTCATGGGCTTCTCCGGCCTGAAGATCTGGTAAGGAGGCATACGGGATGAATACTGTATATGCAATTGTTGTGCTGGGCGTGCTGGGCGCTTTGTTCGGCCTGGTCCTGGCCGTTGCCTCCAAGGTTTTCGAGGTGAAGAAGGATCCCCGTGAGGAAGCGGTGCTGAGCCATCTGGCCGGCGCCAACTGCGGCGGCTGCGGCTATCCCGGCTGCGCCGGCTGCGCCGCCGCCATCGTGGCCGGCAACGCTCCCGTCAACGCCTGCGCTCCCGCCGGTGCTGAGAACGCCGCCGCCATTGCCGCCATCATGGGCCTGGAGGCTCCCTCCGGTGAGCGCCAGGTGGCCTTCGTCCGTTGCAACGGCGGCACCAACGCCAAGAAGCGCTTCGACTATGTCGGCGTGAAGGACTGCATGGCTGCCACCAAGGTCGCCGCCGGTCCTCTGGACTGCTCCTTCGGCTGCCTGGGCTTCGGCACCTGCGTCAGCGCCTGCCAGTTCGGCGCCATGTCCATCGGCCCCAACGGCGCCGCCGTTGTGGACCCCGACAAGTGCACCGCCTGCATGGCCTGCGCCAATGCCTGCCCCCGCCACCTGATCGTCTCCGTCCCCGCCTCCAAGAAGGTCCACGTGGCCTGCGCCAACCAGGACAAGGGCAAGGCCGCCATGAGCGTCTGCGCCAGCTCCTGCATCGGCTGCGGCCTGTGCCAGAAGGAGTGCAAGAAGGACGCCATCCATGTGGTGAACGGCGTCGCCGTCATCGACTATGACAAGTGCGTGGGCTGCAAGCTCTGCACCAAGGTCTGCCCCCGTGACGCCATCCTGCCCGCCGCCACCGCGGAGGAGAAGGAGAAGTACAAGGCCATCAAGAAGGCACAGGCTGAGAAGGCCGCTGCCGCCAAGAAGGCCGCGGAGGAGGCCGCTGCGAAAGCTGCCGAGCCCGCCGGTACCGCTCAGTAAGAGCAGACATATGAAAAAAGCCCGCCGCGGCATTGCCGCGGCGGGCTTTTTTCACCCCGGGAACCAGGATGAGCGTGAGCTTCTTCGCCCTTCAAAAAATGGGAAGGGCACTCTGAAATTCCCCTAATTTTACACCCAAAACGGGAAATTTGGCAAAGTTCAAAATTCCGTCGAGGTTTGTTCACAAATTGTTTATATCCATCCATTGACAATGATTTCCCATGGTGGTAAACTCGCTTTAGCACTCCGGGAAAGTGAGTGCTAAACCGTGTGAGATCAACGAATGCCGGAAAAGGCAGAGGTAAGTTTGTGGAACTGACGGACCGGAAAAAGCAAATACTGAAAGTGGTTGTGGAAGACTACATCCAGACCGCTGAGCCGGTGGGGTCCAAGACGATTGCCGCCGAGATGGGCGGCAGCGTCAGTTCCGCTACGATCCGCAATGAACTGGCAGACTTGGTGGAGCTGGGATATCTGGAACAGCCCCATACCTCCGCTGGCCGTGTCCCCTCCCCCAAGGGCTACCGGTTGTACGTCAACGAACTGATGGAACGCCAGAAGCTGTCCCTCGACGAGACGGAGAAGATTAACCAGTCCCTCCAGTTGAAGATGGAGGAGTTGGACCGTGTCATCGCCCAGGCGGGCAGGGCGGTCTCGTCCTTTGTGAACTATCCCGCCTACATGACCACCGTAGGAAAGAAGAAGCTGACCGCCCGACGGTTCGAGCTGCTTCCGGTGGATGAGCGCAGCTGCATCGTGGTCATGATGATGAGTGACAGCCGCGTGAAGAGCCAGTTGCTCCACTTACAGCTGAAGGTCGATCTGGACCAGCTTCCCATTCTGATCAATCTACTGAACGGACACTTCACCGCCATCCCCCCCAATGAGATGAACGAGCGGCTGATGGACGTGGCCGAGCAGATTCCACCCCAGCTGTTCCTCCTGCTGTCCCAGACCGTGTCCTACGCGGTGGATATGCTGGAGGAGGCAGGCCAGCGGGAGGTCATCACGGCCGGCGCCAACCAGCTTTTGAAGCTGCCGGAGTTCCGGGATGCCGACAAGGCCCACGAGCTGATGAGCTTTTTGGCCGACAGCAAGGAAAACCTCCCCATGCCGGAGGACGACGGCCCCATGAAAATCCTGATCGGGCCGGAAAACGTCAGCGACGCCCTGAAAGATACCAGCGTGGTGATGGCCAGCTATGATATTGGCGACGATATGAGAGGACTCATCGGCGTGGTGGGTCCCACCAGAATGGACTACGCCACTGTGGCCGCACGGCTCTCCGGCTTTGCCGACGGGCTGACGCGGCTGTTCGGAAAACAGGAATTACCCCCGAAGGAGGATACCAAGGAATGAGCGAAGAGAATAAGCAGCCCACGGCGGAGGAGACGCCGGAGACCCAGAAGGCACGGGAGACCACCGCCGCCGAGCAGACGGCTCCCGAGGCGGAGAAGAAGGAAGAGCAGGCTGCGGAGGAAGAGAAGACCGATAAGAAGTCCAAGAAGAAAAAGGAAAAGACCTACACGCTGACCCGGGAGCAGATGGAGGCCGCGGAGCTGGCCGCCAAGCAGCTGGAGTCCGTAAAGGACCAGTTCGTCCGGCTGACCGCCGAGTACGACAACTACCGCAAGCGCACCACCAAGGAAAAGGACAATATCTACCAGGACGCCAAGGCGGACACCATCAAGGAGTTCCTGGCGGTGTACGACAATCTGGAGCGGGCCATGGCCACGGAGGGCGACGAGGACTCTCCCCACAAGAAGGGCCTGGAGATGATCTTCCACCAGTATCAGGGGATTTTGAAGAAGCTGGGCGTCATGGAGATCAAGGCACAGGGAGCGCCCTTTGACCCGGAGAAGCACAACGCCGTCATGCACATCGACGACGAGAGCTTGGGCGAGAACGTGGTGGCCCAGGTGTTCCAGGCGGGCTTCATGCTGGGCGACAAGGTCATCCGGCACGCCATTGTACAAGTTGCGAATTGACCACTGATAACGTGTTAAAAATAAACTTTTCGATAGATTTAGGAGGAATTTGTTATGTCTAAAGTAATCGGTATCGATTTGGGTACTACCAACTCCTGCGTGGCCGTCATGGAAGGCGGCGAGGCAGTCGTCATTCCCAACGCAGAGGGCAACCGCACCACTCCGTCCGTCGTGGCCTTCTCCAAGACCGGCGAGCGCATGGTGGGCCAGGTGGCAAAGCGCCAGGCCATCACCAACCCCGACCGCACCATCTCTTCCATCAAGCGTGAGATGGGCTCCGACCACAAGGTCACCATCGACGGCAAGGCCTACACCCCCCAGGAGATCAGCGCCATGATCCTGCAGAAACTGAAGGCCGACGCCGAGGCCTATCTGGGCAGCCCCGTCACCGAGGCGGTCATCACCGTTCCCGCTTACTTCACCGACGCACAGCGCCAGGCCACCAAGGACGCCGGCAAGATCGCGGGTCTGGACGTGAAGCGTATCATCAACGAACCCACCGCCGCCGCTTTGGCCTACGGTGTGGATAAGGAGCAGTCCCAGAAGATCATGGTCTACGACTTGGGCGGCGGCACCTTCGATGTCTCCATTCTGGAGATCGACGACGGCGTCATCGAGGTCCTGGCCACCGCCGGCAACAACCGCCTGGGCGGCGACGACTTCGACGAGTGCATCATGAAGTGGCTGGTCAGCGAGTTCAAGCGCACTGACGGCGTGGACCTGTCCGGCGACAAGGTCGCCATGCAGCGCCTGAAGGAGGCCGCCGAGAAGGCCAAGATCGAGTTGTCCGGCGTCACCACCTCCAACATCAACCTGCCCTATATCACCGCTGACGCCACCGGCCCCAAGCACCTGGACGTCACCCTGACCCGCGCCAAGTTCAATGAGCTGACCGCTCATCTGGTGGACGCCACCATGGGCCCCGTGCGCCAGGCCATGTCCGACGCCGGCCTGCGTCCCTCCGACCTGAGCAAGGTCCTGCTGGTGGGCGGCTCCAGCCGTATCCCCGCCGTTCAGGAGGCCGTGAAGAACTTCACCGGCTCCGAGCCCTTCAAGGGCATCAACCCCGACGAGTGCGTGGCCATGGGCGCCGCTCTCCAGGCCGGCGTGCTGACCGGCGACGTGAAGGGTCTGCTGCTGCTGGACGTCACCCCCCTGTCCCTGGGCATTGAGACCATGGGCGGCGTGTTCACCAAGCTGATCGACCGCAACACCACCATCCCCGTGAAGAAGAGCCAAATTTTCTCCACCGCCGCCGATAACCAGACCTCCGTGGAGGTTAACGTTCTCCAGGGCGAGCGCGAGATGGCCGCCGCCAACAAGTCCCTGGGCCGCTTCCACCTGGACGGCATCGCTCCCGCCCGCCGCGGCGTGCCCCAGATCGAGGTCACGTTTGATATCGACGCCAACGGCATCGTCAACGTCTCCGCCAAGGACCTGGGCACCGGCAAGGAGCAGCACATCACCATCACCTCCTCCTCCAACATGAGCAAGGAGGATATCGAGAAGGCTGTCAAGGAAGCCGAGCAGTATGCCGCTCAGGATAAGCAGATGAAGGAAGAGGTCGAGGTCCGCAACCAGGCCGACCAGATGGTCTACCAGAGCGAGAAGACCCTCTCCGAGATGGGCGACAAGATCCCCGCCGACGACAAGAACAAGGTCCAGGCCGGTATCGACAAGCTGAAGGAAACCCTGAAGGGCACTGACACCGCCGCCATCAAGGCGGCCACCGAGGAGCTGACCCAGGCCTTCTACGCCGTCAGCGAGAAGCTGTATCAGCAGGCCAATCCCCAGGGCGCTCAGGGCGGCGCACAGCCCGGTCCCGACGCTGGCGCGCAGGGCGGTCAGTATTACGACGCCGACTACAAGGTGGTCGACGAGGACGACAAGAACAAGTAAGCACCCTCTCATATAAAACGTATCAGGGACAGAGCGTTGGGCCTGTCCCTGATACGGCGTTTCGGAACATGAGGAGTTTTCTGTATGGCTGAACAAAAACGAGATTATTACGAGGTCCTGGGCATCTCCAAGGGGGCCTCGGAAGATGAGATCAAAAAAGCATATAAAAAAATGGCCCGGAAGTACCATCCGGACCTGAATCCCGACAACAAAGAGGCCGAGGAGAAGTTTAAGGAGGTCAACGAGGCCTACGAGGTCCTGTCCGACCCCGATAAGAAGGCCCGGTACGACCAGTACGGCCACGCCGGTGTGGACCCCAATTTCGGCGCCGGCGGCGCGGGCTTCGACGGGAACTTCGACTTCGGCGACCTAGGCGACATCTTCGGCAGCTTCTTTGGCGGCGGCTTCGGCGGCGGACGGCGGACCAACCCCAACGCCCCCCAGCGGGGCGAGAGCATCCGCATGTCCCTGGCCATCAGCTTTGAGGAGGCGGCCTTTGGCTGCGAGAAGTCCGTCACCGTGGACCGCATGGAGCAGTGCACCACCTGCCACGGCAGCGGCTGCGCCGCCGGCACCACGCCGGAGGTCTGCCCGGACTGCCACGGCACCGGCACAGTCCAGGTCCGGCGGCAGACGCCCATGGGCGTGTTCGCCACATCCTCGCCCTGCACCCGCTGCGGCGGCAAGGGCCGGATCATCCACCAGCCCTGCAAGGACTGTCACGGCACCGGCTCTGTCCGCAAGCGCAAGACCATCCAGGCCACCATCCCCGCCGGCATCGACAACGGCCAGACCATCTCCATCCGGGGCCAGGGCCACGCTGGTGTCAACGGCGGCCCCGCCGGCGACCTGCTGATCACCATCACCGTCCGTCCCCACGAGCTATTCCGCCGGGAGGGCACCTCTGTTCTGTGCGAGGCGCCCATCACCTTTGCCCAGGCGGTCCTGGGCGCGGAGCTGGAGATTCCCACCATCGACGGCAAGGTGAAGTACACCCTGCCGGAGGGCACCCAGAGCGGCACCACCTTCCGCCTGAAGGGCAAGGGCATCCCCTCCATCAACGGCCACGGCCGGGGCGACCAGTACGTGACGGTCTATATCGAGACGCCCCGGAACCTGAACAAGGAGCAGAAAGAGGCTCTGAAGAAGTTCGCCGAGACCATGGGCGACAACAACTATGAGGAGCGGAAAAAGTTCTTCAAGAAGAACAAGAAGTGAGGAACGCCATGTATCTGGCTGACTACCACACCCACTCCCGCATCTCGCCGGACGCCCGGACACCTATGGCGGACATGGCTGGGGCGGCCATCGCGGCGGGACTGGATGAGCTCTGCTTCACAGACCACGTGGAGCCGATCACCTGGGGCTCCACCAGGCTGCGGGAGACCCCCTACGACTGGTCCGCCCTCGTGGAGGAGTACCGCGCCGCCCGGGAGGCCGCCGGGGACCGCATCACCCTGCGGCTGGGCATCGAGCTGGGGGACGCGCCATGGAGCTTTTCCCATACGGAGACGCTGATTGCCAACGCGCCGGAGCTGGACTTCGTCATCGGCTCCGTCCACATGCTGTCGGAAAGATTCAAGGGCGTGGACCTGTATTTCTTTGATCCCAAGGACGAGTCGGAGGCCCGGGCCGGTATGGCGGACTATCTGGGCCAGGTGCAGAAGCTGGTCGAATGGGGCAGGTTCAACGTGCTGGGTCATCTGACGCTGCCCCTGCGGTATCTCAACGAGAACCGGGGCTTCCACCTGACCTTCGACGGCTTTGAGGACGAGATCGAACACATCCTCCGGACGCTGATCGAAAATGGGCGGGGCATCGAGCTGAACACCAACCGGGGCAACACGCCGCTGCCGGACGGGAAGTGGCTGCGGATGTACCGCCGTCTGGGCGGCGAGATCATCACCCTGGGCACCGACGCCCACACGCCGGAGTACGTGGGCTGCGCCATCCGGGAGCGGCAGCAGCTTTTGAAGGCGTGCGGCTTCCGGCGGTTCTGCACGTTTGAGAGGCAAAAGCCCATCTGGCATGAACTGTGATTGATTTTTGAAAATACCGGGAGTACAATGATTCTACAAACTTTAAAAGCAAGGGAGAATGCGTTATGAAAATTGCTCTGGGCTGTGATCACGGCGGCTACGCACTGAAACAGGATATCATCAAGGTCCTGGAAAAGCTGGGCCATGAATACGAGGACTTCGGCTGCTACTCCACGGAGAGCTGCGACTATCCGGACTTCGGCGCCGCCGCTGCCCGGGCCGTGGCGGAGGGCAAGTGCGACCGCGGCATTGTCATCTGCACCACCGGCATCGGTATTTCCATCGCCGCCAATAAGATCAAGGGCATCCGCTGCGCCCACTGCGCCGACTGCCTGGAGGCCGAGATGACCCGCCGCCACAACGACGCCAACATGATGGCCATCGGCGCCGGCTTCACCGGCAAGAACATGGCCGAGCGCATGGTGGAGGTCTTCCTGAACACGGAGTTCGAGGGCGGCCGCCACGAGCGCCGGGTCAACAAGATGATGGCGCTGGAGGGCTGAGTCTCCGACGTGGTTGAAAAGAGGTGACGAGGATGGCAGGTCCGCGCGGCTACCGCAATTACCGCGGGCGCACATCAAAAGGAAAGATCGCCCTGGCAGTGGTGCTGGTGCTGGTGATTCTGGCGGCCATCACCGTCATGGTCTTACAGCAGTATATCGTCTACGATGAGACGGGCAGTCCCCGGATCGAGCTCCCTTGGCAGAAGGGCGTCCCCGCGGAAGAGGAGAACCAGGAAGACGTGCAGGACTTCGATTTAAAGATCGAAGAACCGGAGGGACCGTCGGCAATTTATGCCTTTGCGGTGCCTGTGGGCACACTGACCCAGGAGGGCTGGAAAGATGCGTGGATGGGCGCATCGTTGATGTCGGCACCGCCCTATAACGCGGCGGCTGTCACGCTGAAGGACGACACCGGCAAACTCTATTTCGACTCCGATACCGCCGTGTCCGGTTCCGTGGAGATTGCGGAGGATACCGATACCGTCCTGACGCAAATCACCGGCGGGGAAGCCTCACTTTACACCATCGCCCGGATATCCTGCTTCCACGACCCCAAGGTCGCCAACAGCGATGTGGAGGGCATGGGTCTGAAAAACACCGGCGGGTATATCTTCTACGACGGGAACAACAGCCAGTGGCTGGACCCCGGAAAGCCCGCTGCCCGGAAGTATCTCTGCGACATTGCCAAAGAGGCCGCAGAACTCGGCTTTGACGAGATTCTGCTGACGGATGTCAGCTATCCCACGGAGGGAAAGCTGGACAAGATCGACTACGGGGAGGGGCTGCCCTCTCAGAACCTCGTGACCTTCCTGACGGAGATGCGCGCGGCGCTGGAGCCTTACGGCGTATCTCTGTCCATCGAGGTGCCAGAGGCGGTCATTTCCGACGGCGGGGATTCCGACGCCTGGCTGACTCTGGCGGAGATCGCACCGCTGGTGGACCGGGTGTATGCCCGGACCGTGCCGGAAAAGGTTGAGAGCCTTACCGCCGCCGTCGCCGCCGCCAGCGGCACCACGGCCTTTGTGCCGGAGCTGGAGGCGTATACCGGCGAGGTTTCCGGCAGCTGCCTGATCGGCTGAAACCGCATACAAAACCCGCCCATGCCATCGGCGTGGGCGGGTTTTCCACGTTTAGCGGCGTTCGTCCTCGTATGTGCGAAGAGTGCCCTCTGTCAGGAGGGACAGCGTGTGGAGCCGCTCATTCACCATGTCCCACATGCACATGGGCAGATGGTCCCGGTGGCCCCGGTGGAGCGTCACGCACTCAAAGCAGTTGCCGTGGTGGGGGCAGGCCTCCTTGCAGGGGCAGTGGTCCCCGGACTCCCGGACCTGCTTCAAAAACTCCCGCTTGATGGCCAAGGCCTCCTCATGGCGGCCCTCCCGGTCCAGCTCGTTCTGCCGGATGGCCAGTTCGTTGCCGTCGATTTTCATCTGCATTCCTCCACATCAAAATCAAAGACCTGCCCGATTGCCGTGACCGGGATGGTCAGCGGGATAAAAGCCGGGTACTGGGCCAGAAACCGTTGGGTAAATGCGAAATCATCCCACTGGTGCATGGGGAGAAAGCGGCAAATATCCGCCAGCTCCAGAAAATACTTCGGCCCCCAGAAGCCGGCATCTCCCAGCCGGGAGTCCAGCGGCAGCATGGCCAGGTCAATGGCGCGGCCCTGGAGCGGCTCGGTATACCGCTTGAAGTTGATCTCCATGTTCCGGTTCCAGCCGGGGTCCTCGCCCTCCCAGTGCCACCAGTTCAGGTCTCCGGCGTGGAAAACCGTCCGGCCGTCCGCCGTCACCAGAAACGCCACGCCCTCGTCCGTGGAGGGCAGGGTCTCCACCGTGACGCCGGGCAGGGGCGCGGCAGTCTCGCTGCCGCCCAGGGTTAGGCATCTGGCGGCAGTCTCATCGGACAGTCCCCATCTGGCCCGGTTCCGGGGAGAGAGCCTGATATCCTTCCCAAGCAGGAACGCGGCGGCGTCCAGCGAAAAGATCTCCGGCTTGAAGTGGTCCTCGTGGCGGTGGCTGGAAAAGACCAGCAGGGGGACCCCCGGCCGCAGGGCCGGGAGTTCCCCTTTCCACCAGTCAAACAGCAGTGTCACAGACGGCAGCTCCACCAGAAAGCCGCTGTGCTCCAGAAATGTGACCCGCATTATTTCAGCTTTACGGCGGTGCCGTAGGCGATGACCTCGGCGGCGCCCTGCATCACGGCGGAGGACCCGAAGCGGATGTTGAGAATGGCGTCGGCACCCAGGGCATTGGCCTCGTCCACCATCCGCTTGGTGGCGATCTGCCGGGCCTCGGTCAGCATCTCCGTATAGCCGACGATCTCACCGCCCACCAGGGTCTTCATGCCGGCCATGAAATCCTTGCCGAAGTTTTTGGACTGGACCACCGTGCCTTTCACCAGCCCCAGAGGCTCCACCTCTTTGCCGGGAACATAGTCAATATTGAGCAGCAGCATCTTCTTCTCCTCCTTGAATCTCTTTCAGTCGAATGTGTAAGCATATCCAGACGGGCACCACGGCCCCAAGGTCTATCAGGGAAAGGATCAGCAGCACCGTGGACACCACGGCACTGCCCGTGTTCCGGTGGGCCCAGAACAGCAGCGCGGCCGCCGCCAGCTGTACCACCGTGGAGAACACGGCGCTCTGGATGGCACTTTTCCGGCGCAGCGCCTGGCGCTCAGTATTGGGCTGCGTCATCTTCTTCACCTCCGTCGATCTCCCGCAGGCGCTGGCGCAGGGCCAGCACCACGCCGATCACAGCGGCACCGCCCAGTACGCCGTAGAGCGCCAGCAGCAGCGCGGCGGCGCCGCACTCTCCTGCCCGGGCCGCCTCCAGCGCGGTCAGGACCACCGCCAGGATCAGCCCCGCCAGCCACAGCAGGACCACCGCGGCGGAGAGAATGGAGCCCTTCCGCTTTCCACGGCGCTCAGAACTGCTTCGCATCGTCGATCTCCCTCCTTCCGATCTCCCGGATGCGCTGCACCAGGGAGACGATGACGCCCAACGCCACCAGGGCCGGGATGACCAGGAACACCGCCAGCAGCGGCAGGGGCGGCGCCCCGGCGGGGTCTGTCTCAAAGGCCCAGAGGAACAGCCACATCAGCCCCAGCATCAGCAGGACCATCAAAACCGTCACCGCCACCGGTGCCACATAGCGGACCCGGACATCCTCGTGCTGCCTGTTCTGGAAGGTGGTGCCGGACTGCTCCATGGCCTCCATCTCCGCGAGGATGGCTCCGGCGTCCAGGTCCTCCAGCCGCTCCTGCCGGTCTGTGAGCGCGGAGCACAGCCGGATGGACTGCTCCAGATTCTCCCGCTCCCGCTCCAGTGTCACCAGATGGCGGCGCATGCCGTCGCCCACGGTGTGGCCGCCGCTCTGCATCCGGCGGATATCCTCCAGCGGCACGCCCAGCTTCCGCAGCAGCTTGATGCGCCGCAGGGCGTCCACCTCGGCCTCGCCGTAGTCCCGGTAGCCGTTCTCGCTGTTCCGGTGGGGTGCCAGCAGGCCCTCGGCCTCGTAAAAGCGGATATTTTTCTTCGTGATGCCCACCAGGGCCTCCACCTCGTTGATTTTCATACCGCTCACCTCGTCTCTGATGGTATCTTATACCTTCTACAAGGGGGAAGTTCAAGTGTTTTTTAAAAAAATTCTGGGGAGGGGTGGGAACCGGGCTCCCCATGTGGTATGATGATACCATGAGAGAACAGGAACTGACAATGGAAAATGCACGGAAGCGGCTGACAGAGCCGCTTCTGGTCTGGTTCCGGCAGAATGCCCGGGACCTGCCCTGGCGCCGCACGGAGGACCCGTACCGCATCTGGGTGTCGGAGATCATGCTCCAGCAGACCCGGGTGGCGGCGGTGCTGGGCTATTACGCCCGCTTTCTGGAGGCCTTCCCCTCGGTGGAGGCTTTGGCCGCCGCGCCGGAGGACCGCCTGATGAAGCTGTGGGAGGGGCTGGGCTATTACAGCCGGGCCCGGAATCTCCAGCGGGCGGCGAAGGCCGTGGTGGAGATGGGCGGCTTCCCGGATACCTACGAGGGTCTGCTGGCCCTGCCGGGCATCGGGGACTACACCGCCAGCGCCATCGCCTCGGCGGCCTTTGGCCGTCGGGAGGCGGCGGTGGACGGCAACGTACTGCGGGTGGTGACCCGGCTCACCGACTGCCACGACGACATCCTGGACCCAAAGACGAAAAAAGCCATCCGGGAGCAGGTGCAATCCGTTATGCCGGAGACACCGGCGGATATCCGCATCTTCAACCAGGCCACCATGGAGCTGGGGGCCACGGTCTGCGTGCCCAACGGCCCGCCCAAATGTGAGCTGTGCCCCGTCCGGGACCTCTGCCTGGGCCGCATCCGGGGCACGGCGGAGACGCTGCCGGTGAAGAAGCCGAAGAAGGCCCGGCGGGTAGAGGAAAAGACCGTGTTCCTGCTGCTGCGGGAGGATAAGGTGGCCCTGTGCCGCCGGCCCGACACCGGATTGCTGGCGGGGCTGTGGGAGTTTCCCAACGTGGAGGGGACCCTGGATGAGGAAAAGGCCCCGGCGCAGGTAGCGGCCTGGGGGCTGGAGCCGAAGGCGTGGAAAAACAAGCTGACGGCGAAGCACATCTTCACTCACGTGGAGTGGCACATGACCGGGTATACCCTGGAGGCGGCCGGAGACGGCCCGGCGGAGTTTGAATGGGTGGACGCGGCCGGGCTGGAGAGCCACGCGGTGCCCTCGGCCTTTGCGAGATACTACGCGGAGGCGAGGGGACAAATAGGAGAGTAACCACACGGATGCTGACCCCGGCGCTCTTTGGCCGGCGCTGTATCCGGTGACGAACGACACGAAAGGAGAACACGTTTATGGGACTGCTGGTGGGCCTGCCCCTGGGCATCTTCCGGCTGTTGTTCAGCCTGATCATGCTGGCGCTGCGGCTGGCCGTGCCCATCGCGGCCATCGTGGTGCTGGTGATGCTGTACCGCCGGAGCAAAGGCGGCCAGGCCGGTCAGCCCAAGCGGGAGAAACCCAAGGAACCGGAATTTGACGGCCCGGTGTACACTGTGGATTACGAGGAAGTGGACGGAGACGAAGATGGAACTCCTTAATATTCTGCTGATCGCCCTGCTTCTGCTGCTTTTGCGGAAGCTGATCTGGTGCCTGCGGTGGCTGTGGTGCTATTATCACGGCAAGGAGACCCTGGCACCCATTTCCTTCTTTCCCCGGCGGACCGGAGAGGGGTTTCAGGGGCATATCCAAAGGACCAGAGAGGACGACAGGGAGGACTGACCATGCCGTTTTGGAAAAAGAGCGAGGACCCCTGGGACGTGGAGCCGGAAAAGCGGCGGCCCGTCCCGGCGGAAAACGAGGAGAAGGGCCCCGGACTGCTGGACCAGTTCCAGGACTGGAATGAGGCCCGGAAGGCGGAGAAAGCCCGACGGGAGACACCGCCGCCACCCATTCCCTGCCCCTGGTGTGGAAAGACGATGGAGACCGGCTATCTCATGGGCAACCGGGGCATCTGGTGGGCACCGGGGCGTCCCGACGCCTGGGCAAAGTGGGTCAGCGTTGCCGCGGCGGAGGGAGCCTTTCAGGTGGACACGGAGGGAGGGCTGGCTACCTACCGGACTGCCTGGCATTGCCCGGACTGCGGGAAGCTGGTGCTGGACGTCCGGCCCGGCTCCGACGATATTAGCCAGTCCGACAGGGACTGTGAGGAAGAACTGCGGGGATACGCCCAGCAGGCAAACAAAAGAGAGGGAGAAAACTGACCAATGGCACAGCTTTATTTCAAATACGGGGCCATGGGCTCCAGCAAAACGGCCAACGCGCTGATGGCCCGGTTCAACTACGAGGAGCGGGGCCAGCAGACGCTGCTGGTGAAGCCCCGGATCGACACCCGGGACGGAGACCACATGGTGGTCTCCCGCATCGGGCTGACCCACGAGTGCATCTACTTTGACGAATTGCAGCAGCTCTCCATTATGGAGCTCCAGCAGAATGCCTGCATCATCGTCGACGAGGCCCAGTTCCTCACAAAGAACGAGGTCATGTACCTGGTCTATCTGGTGGACGATTTGGGCATCCCCGTCATCTGCTACGGATTGCGGGCGGACTTCAAGGGCGACCTGTTCCCCGGCAGCGAGGCGCTGCTGGTGATGGCGGACAAGATCGAGGAGGTCAAGACCATCTGCTGGTGCGGCAAGAAGGCCATGTTCAACGCGCGGTTCGACGCCAACGGTAAGGTCCTCAAAGAGGGCGAGCAGGTGGTGCTGGGTGCCAATGACAAGTACATTGGCCTGTGCCGCAAGCACTGGCGCTCCGGCGACCTGGGTCCGGACTTCGATGTGACCAAGGTATGATCTGCAAGTTATGCCCTCGAAACTGCGGGGCGGAGCGGACAGAGACGAAACGCGGCGGCGTGTGCCGCCAGCCCAGCCTCCCGGTGGCCGCCAAGGCCATGCTGCACCGGTGGGAGGAGCCGTGTCTCGTGGGGGACCACGGGGCCGGGACCGTGTTTTTCTCCGGGTGCAATCTCCGGTGCTGCTTCTGCCAGAACGGCCCCATCTCCCAGGGGGAGGTGGGCAAGCCCATCACGGCGCAGCGCCTGCGGGAGATTTTCCGGGAGCTGATCGCCCAGGGGGCGGCCTGCCTGGACCTTGTCACTCCCACCCACTTTACACCCGTCATTCTGGAAGCCCTGGGGGAGGAGCCCTGGCCCGTGCCGGTGGTGTGGAACTGCGGCGGGTACGAAAAGCCAGAGACGCTGCGCCTGCTGGAGGGAAAGGTCCAGGTGTACCTGCCGGACCTGAAATACGCCCTGCCGGGCCCGGCGAAGAAATACTCCGGGGCGGAGGACTACTTTGAATGGGCCAGCGCCGCCATTCTGGAGATGTTCCGGCAGACGGGACCCTACCGGATGGAAAACGGCCTGCTGAAAAGGGGTGTCCTCATTCGCCACCTGATTTTGCCGGGGGAGCTGGAGAACAGCCGCCGCGTCATCGACTGGGTGGCGGAGACGTTCCAACCCGGCGACGTGCTGTTCTCCCTCATGAGCCAGTACACCCCCCAGCCGGGCGCCGTGGGCAATCTTGCCCGCCACGTGACGAAGGCGGAGTACCGCTCGGCGGTGGCATATATGGAGAACTGCGGCATCACCGACGGCTTCACACAGGAACGGACCTCGGCAAAGGAGGAGTACACCCCGGACTTTGATTTGCGGGGCGTGTAACACGACCGCGAAAGGCTGCCCTGCCAAAGCCCGGAACGGAGAGGCGGTTTTGCAGAACAGATTTGGTAAAAATCCCGCTTTTATTTTGGGGAGAAATCTGCTACAATCCATGTCGTTCAACAGAATACCGATGTAAATCCGGCATTTTATGCGTGTAATCGAGAGTGGAAATCACCTTGATTGCACGCATTTTTTGTTGCCTTGAAGGAGGGTTTTATGGAAAGAGAAAATAAAATGGGCACCATGCCCGTCCCGAAGCTGGTGGTGAACATGTCGCAGCCCATCATGGTCTCCATGCTGGTGCAGTCCATGTACAACATCGTGGACAGCGTCTTTGTGGCCAGGATCAGCGAGGACGCCCTGACCGCCGCGTCCATCGCCTACTCCGCCCAGATGCTGCAGATCGCGGTGGCCGTGGGCACCGACGTGGGCATGAACGCCCTGGTGTCCCGCAGGCTGGGGGCGAAGCAGTTCCGGGAGGCCAACGAGGCGGCCACCACCGGTCTGGTGCTGTCCATCCTCAGCTCCCTGCTGTTTGTGCTGTGGGGCGTTTTCGGCACGAAGGCGTTCATCCGGCAATTCAGCCAGGATGAGGCCATTGTGGCCTATGGCACTACATATCTGAAAATCTGCCAGATTTTTGCTGCCGGAATTTTTCTGGGCACCTTTACCCAGCGGCTGCTCCAGTCCCCACCGGCAGGACCGTCTCCAGTATGCTGGCGCAGATGGCGGGCGCTGTGGCCTTCGCTCTGACGCAGAAGAAGCGGGAGTTCCGGGAAAAAGTGGATACGCTGTAAAAAGTACCTGTTCCCCCGGCTTACGCCGGAGAACAGGTACTTTACCGTTATGTAGGTCACTTCCGGTCGCCCAGCTTCCGCAGGGTGTCCATGGCCTCGCCAAACTCCCTGGCGATGGCGGAGGGGTTGGCCCGCAGGATGCGCAGGGACTTCTGATAGGTCCTGGCGGTGCGGGCACGGATGGCGGCCTCCCGGTCCCGGACCCGCTCGATAGCTTCGGTCAGGTCCGCGCGGCGCTCCTCCAGCATCTCGCCGGTCAGGTCGGGGATGTCCGCCAGATGGTCCCGGCAGGTCTCCAGGGCGCCGGCGATGGTGTGCAGAGCCTCCAGCTTGGCCTTGGTGCGGCGGCGCAGAGATTCCTCCACGATCTCCTGACGGCGGACCTTCCGCTCGGCCCGGGCCTCCCGCTGCTCCTGAAGCTCTGCCTCGATGCGGTCCTGGAGCAGGAGCTTTTCCACTTCCGTCCGCTCACGGAACCGCCGCAGATCGTCCTCCGCGAAGGCGGCGGCCACCTCGGCGCGCTTGGCCAGACGCCGCAGGTCCTCGTTCTCCTCGGTGAGCTTGGTGAGGACATCCCGCAGGTCCAGGGCAGCCTGGACGGACTGGACCACGTCCACCGTAAAGGCGGCGGTCAGCGCGATGGCCAGGGGGTCCACCAGCCAGGCGGGCACGTCCGCCAGAAGGCGGGCGATGGGCGGGTGGATGAACCGCACCAGCAGGATGGAGAAGAAGCCCCATGCAATGGAGCTGGTCAGGCAGATGTGGCCGTTCAGGTTGAATTTCTGCTTGGAGTAGTCCCAGTAGCGGACCTTGAACAGCTTTTCCATGGCGGCGCCGGTGACGTATTCCAGCGCTGTGGCGGCCGCCATGCCGAAGAGCCACACCAGCGCCAGATTGTCCTCCACGGGGATGGTGGCGAACAGGATGATGATGGCGCCGGAGCCGTAGATGGGCAGCAACGGCCCCCGCAGGAAGCCCCGGTTCACCCAGTGCCGCTGGCAGAGGGAGACGTAGCAGGACTCCCAGACCCAGCCGCAGAAGCAGTAGAAGAAAAACAGCAGGACCCACTGTCCTGTGGTATAGACGTGCATGATGGCTCCTTTCTCTCTGTATCAGTCCAGGTTTACCCGGAAGTCGCCTCTGGCGGTGGCCTCCGCCCGACGCAGCTTCTCCGCCGCCAGGGCGTCCAGCATGCCGCCGATGATCTGATTGGACACCAGGAACCCCCTGGGGGTCAGGTGCCAGCGGCCCTCCTCGCAGACCGCATAGCCGGCCTTTTCACACTCCGCCAGAAACGGCAGGAAGCAGTTGAACCGCCGTCGGAACCGGCGCTCGAATTCCTTGGGGTCCAGGCCCCGGATGGTCCGCAGACCCAGCATGACCCACTCCGTGTCCCGGTCCAGCGGCGGGATGTGCTCATTTTCCGACAGCATGGCCGTGTGTTCCCGGACACCCCGGATGTAGCCCTCCAGATTCTTTTCGTAGGCGTACCGCACCTCGCCGAAGTCCGAGTGGGCGCCGGGGCCGAAGCCAGCGTACTCCGACAGCGTCCAGTATTTCAGGTTGTGGCGGGACTCCCGGCCCACCCGGGAGAAGTTGGAAATCTCGTACTGGAAATAGCCGAAGCGCCGCAGATAGTCCACGGTGAACAGATACATGTCGGCCTGGGCCTCGTCATCCGGCAGACCGGCGGTGTCCTGACAGGCAAAGAGGGGCGTCCCCTCTTCCACCTTCAGGCCGTAGCAGCTCAGGTGCTCCGGGGCCAGGCTGACGGCGGCCGCCAGATTTTCCTGCCAGCGCTCCATGGTCTGGTGGGGCAGGCCGTAAATGAGGTCCAGGGACAGATTGTCAAATTTGGCCTTCCGGGCGGCCTCCACGGCGGTCTTCACCTGCTCCATGGTGTGGATGCGACCGATCTCCGCCAGTTCCGCGTCGCAGGCGGACTGCATGCCCAGGGACAGCCGGTTGAATCCGGCTTTCCGGAGAGCCCGCAGGGCCTTCCAGTCGCAGGCGGAGTCGGGGTTGGCCTCCAGAGTGATCTCCGCGTCCTTGGCAACCTGGTATTTTTTCAGAATGAGCTTCAAAATTTTCACCAGCCGCTTTTCCCCCAGATAGCTGGGGGTGCCGCCGCCGAAGTAGATGGTGTCCACCAGATGGCCGGCGGCAAAGGGGGCGGTCTCCGTCAGATGGGCACAGAGGGTATCGGTGTATTCGTCCATGCGGCTTTCACTGCCGGCCAGGGAGTAGAAGTCGCAATAGGCGCATTTGTGTTTGCAGAAGGGAATATGGATATAGAGCCCCAGGGGCTTCCCGGTGGTTTTCATGATGCGTTCCTCCAATACGGGGTATCTTTTTTAGTATACCGCGTTCTGCCGCCGCTTGCAAGAACGCATATTTTTTCCCATCCTCGGCAAGACTAGGGGAAACTTCCGGGAAAAGAGGAATGCGCATGGATATGTCACCCAAAGAATATCAGCAGTACGTGCAGCAGAAGTCTCAGAAATCCCCCATCGTCAAGGACGTGGTGCTGGCCTTTATCATCGGCGGGCTGATCTGCGTCGTGGGCCAACTGATCCAAAACGGCTGGTCCGCCGCGGGACTGGACAAGGAGAATGCGGGTGCCGCCACCTCCATCTGCATGGTGCTGCTGTCGGCCCTGCTGACGGGCTTCAACCTGTACAACAAGCTGGCCCGCTTCGGCGGCGCTGGCACTCTGGTGCCCATCACGGGCTTTGCCAACGCCGTGGTGTCCCCGGCCATCGACTTCAAGAGCGAGGGCTTTGTCACCGGCATGGCGGCGAAGATGTTCCTGGTGGCCGGACCGGTGATCGTGTTCGGCACCCTGGCGTCGGTGATCTACGGCGTGGTTTTGATGCTGTTCGGGCTGGCATGAAAGGAAGGGACGCGCTCCGGCGCGTCTCTTTTTTCGCTGCTCCGGCGGTGTCTCCCGGGCCAGCATCCCGTGGAGAGGCATTGGCCGCCTTGCCGACTCCATAACACCGGACCGACCAGCTGCGGACGGCTCCCGCGAGTGGCTCTGGACAGGAGACAGAAAACCGGCATTTTTTCCGGGGTTGAAAAGTTGACATAACGGTGTGGAAAACCCTGTGGAGAATGTGAAAAACTCTGGATTATGAACGGTTTATGAAGGTGACAAACCGGTTATGAGAAAAATTGCGCAACAACATTTTCACGAAAAACCCGGATTCGCAGCGGGAAAAGACGGGAAAGGGACTGCTGGAAACCGGGACACTTGAACCCGCAGTCGGGGTGTGGTACAATACCACATATTGAATTTCAGGCAGATTTTTGCCTTTTCGGAGGACATATGGCAGCAAAGAAGCAAGATTACGGCAACGAGAGTATCTCGTCCCTGAAGGGCGCGGACCGGGTCCGGAAACGGCCCGGTGTCATTTTCGGCTCCGACGGCCTGGACGGCTGCGAGCACGCGGTGTTTGAAATCCTCTCCAACTCCATCGACGAGGCCCGGGAGGGCCACGGCAAAGTCATCACCGTCACCCGGTTCCTGGACCGCTCCATCCAGGTGGAGGACGCCGGCCGGGGCTGCCCGGTGGACTGGAACGAGAAGGAGCAGCGGTACAACTGGGAGCTGGTGTACTGCGAGCTCTACGCCGGCGGCAAGTACGACAATGTCTCCGGCGACAACTACGAGTACTCCCTGGGTCTCAATGGCCTGGGCGCCTGCGCCACCCAGTACGCCTCCCGGTACATGGACGTCACCGTCTGGCGGGACGGCCAGGAGTATACGCTCCACTTTGAGCGGGGCGAGATCGTAGGGGAACTGAACAAGACGCCTCTGCCGAAGAACCAGAGCCGGAAGACCGGCACCCGAACCCGTTGGCTGCCGGACCTGGACGTGTTTACCGACATTGCCATCCCCGCTGACTACTTCACCGACGTGATGAAGCGGCAGGCGGTGGTGAACGAGGGCATTACCTTCCAATTCCGCAACGAGACCGAGCCGGGGAAGTTCGAGGAGACGGAGTTCCTGTACGAAAACGGCATCACAGACTACGTGACGGAGCTGGCCGGCGAGGGGAGCCTGACCTCCCCGGTGTTCTGGCAGGCGGAGAAGAAGGGGCGGGACCGGGCGGACAAGCCGGAGTACAAGGTGAAATTGTCCGTGGCCTGCTGTTTCTCCAACAAGGTCAACGTCATCGAGCACTACCACAACTCCAGCTGGCTGGAGCATGGCGGCAGCCCGGAAAAGGCCACGAAGTCCGCCTTTGTCTCCGCCATCGACAAGTATCTGCGGGACCAGAACAAGTATCAGAAGAACGAGAGCAAAATTACTTGGGCGGACATTGAGGACTGCCTGGTGCTGGTGTCCAACAACTTCTCCACCCAGACCAGCTACGAGAACCAGACGAAAAAGGCCATCACCAACAAATTCGTTCAGGAGGCCATGACCGAGTTCCTCCGCGCGAATCTGGAGATCTACTTCATCGAGAACCACTTCGACGCGGAGAAGATCGCGGAGCAGGTCCTCATCAACAAGCGCAGCCGGGAGAGCGCGGAGAAGCAGCGGCTGAACATCAAGAAAAAGCTCTCCGGCA
>CAMBAJ010000023.1 GCA_945864305.1 uncultured Clostridia bacterium
TCAACAGTTATCCTTTTTCCGAAAAGGGGGTTGACATCTAATAGTAAGTCACCCCGTTAGAACCGTTCTTCGTCAAACAGATAGCCTTGGAATACTGTGCCATCTCCCGTGATGAAGCGGCCCCTTGCGTCCTTTGGTATCTGTTCGGCAGCGCTGGTGTTGTCCAGGATGATTTGAGAAAGCACGCTGTCCGCCCTGCCGCATACCCGGAAATCCATATTGTTCTTGATCTGACCGGGGATGATGTTGGCGTCGGGCCGCTGGGTGGCAAGTATCAGATGGATACCAAAAGCCAGCCCCAATCGCGCAATCGTGGACAGCCTGTTTTCGATTTGCGCCAGCAGTTCCTTGTCCTCTTTGCTCCGCCCCGTCTTGTCCAGCACCTCCGCCACCTTGTCACAGGCGAATACCAGCCGGGGTAAGTTATCCCCCGTGGCCTCGTTGTATGCGTCAAGGTCAGGACACCCTGTTTCAGCCAGGCGCCCCTTGCGGTATTCCAGTACAGCCACAAGCTGCCCCAGAATGTAAAGCAAGTCCTGCTCGGTAAAGGCCATGTGGCATCGCTGCCGCCAGACTTTGGGGAAGTCCACGCCGCCCTTGAAGTCAGCAATATAGACCTCGGCCCCCTTGCGGAGCGATTGCATGAGCAGCAGCTTCAGCAGCACGCTCTTTCCGCTGCCTGTGGAGCCGCCCAGCAGGATGTGGGGGATGTGAGCCAGATTGACCGTCACAGGCCCCGTGAGGCTTTCCCCAAGGGTCAGCACGAAGCTGTCCGGGGAAAGATAGGCGTCACTCCAACGCAGCAACTCCGGCAATCTGGTTTGGGCGGGTACGGCATAGACCAGCACCCGGCTTTTGCTCTTGCCATAGATGATTTTCACGATGGACACATCCAAGGCCGCTTCTATAGTAGACATCCTCCCGGATTCAGAAGCGGGCAGGCTCCATCTGCAGGCTCCGGTAGACCTCCTTGCCAATCTCCTCCATAACAGTTCCGCAGGAAGCACAGATCCGTTCTTCATTAGACAGACGGTGTTCCACCACTTCTGTAGGAGTTCCTTCGGGAACAATGTCCGTCACGCTGCCGGACTGCCGCTTGCGCTCATGGGCTTTCACAGCGATCTGTTCCGGTGTGGCAGATTTGGTTCCATATGAAGCCGTTTCACTTAATACAAAAAAATGTTCTCCGCCGCGCTGAAAAGCGCGATGAAGAATAAAACGCTTTCCAAAATCACGGTCAGTGAGATCATTCAAACATGCAGAGTCAACCGAAAGACTTTTTACTATCACTTTCAAGATATCTATGAGTTGTTAAAGTGGACATTGGAACAGGAAGCGGTCGAGGTGGTAAAAAACTTCGACCTGCTGGTCAATGCGGAGGATGCAGTGGCTTTTGTCATTGACTATGTGAGTACCAACCAGCATATTCTGAACTGCGCCTACGACTCTATGGGACGCACGGAAATGCGCCGCTTCTTTTATGCGGATTTTATTGATATCACCTCCTCCGTCATTGACCAGGCCGAAGCTGTCGCCGGACTCCATGCCGATATTCGCTTCAAGCGGTTTCTGGCGGAATTCTATACGGAAGCTCTCGCCGGAATGCTGATCAATATGTTCACGGGAGATTTGGAATATGACCGGGAGGATGTCCAGAAAAATGTCATTCTGGTCCTGAAAACGGCGATTCCCAGCGCACTGCTGGCAAAAGAACAAGATATGGCAGTCAGCGCTCCTCTCTCTTTTTCCGATACGGATGGCGGATAATCGCCCCCGTTTTATTTCCAATCCGCGGAGCATCCAGAAAAGGACAAGTCCTTTTCTGGATACTCCGCTTTTATGTAAGAGCAAACAGTACCATCTTCCCGGGCTCCTGGATGGTGCGGAAGGGGCGAAACACGCGGCACTCCCGGCGGCAAACAGGAATATGTCCTTGCATTTTACCCAATTTGATCCATCCTTCTAATGCAAAAGTTAGTTACCCTCATCCTGACCGGAAGAATTGATTCTTTCACGCTACTGTGCTATAGTGTGGCCAAAGACTGGAACATGTTCATACTCGCGGAAAAGGATTTTTATATGATTGACACTTGGAATATTACCATACCGGAGCTGACGGGAGACACAGAGCGCCGGGCATATGTCTATCTGCCCAATGCCCTGGAGGACGACCCCGACGGACGCTATCCGGTTCTCTATATGTTTGACGGACACAACGTATTTTTTGACGAGGACGCCACCTACGGAAAGAGCTGGGGCATGGGCGACTATCTGGACGCTCATGATGTTCCCCTCATTGTGGCCGCAGTGGAATGCAGTCACGACCCGAACAACGGTCGCCTGTCCGAATACTCCCCCTTCTCCTTTCAGGACAGCCAATTGGGCCGGGTACAGGGCCGGGGACAGGCCACGATGGAGTGGATGACGCGCGAATTCAAGCCCTTCATCGACGAGAACTTCCCCACACTGCCCGACCGCTCCCACACCTTCATCGCCGGCAGTTCCATGGGCGGGCTCATGAGCCTGTACGCCCTGATTGCCTATAACCAGGTGTTCTCCCGGGCGGCGGCGCTCTCCCCCTCCCTGTGGTGCTCCCCGGGGAGGGTCGAGCAGTTGATCCGCCGGGCGGAGCTGGACCCCGAAACGGTGCTGTATATGGACTACGGCTCGGAGGAGCTGTCCAACCACCGGCAGATGCGCCAGCAGTTCAGTCGGGCGGCCCGGCTGCTGCTGGACCGCGGCGTTCTGCTGGACTGCCGCATCGTTCCCGGCGGGGAGCACTGCGAGGCCAGCTGGGAGCGGCAGATTCCCTTCTTTTTGAACACTCTGCTCTACGAATGGGCTTGACGGAGGTTGATCTATGGAAACACAGTATTTTAAGAACTACAGCCCGACTCTGGGCCGGGACATGGAGTGCAAGGTCTACGGCCACGCGGGACGGCCTGTGCTGTTCATCCCCTGTCAGGACGGGCGCTTTTTCGACTTTGAGAATTTCCACATGACAGATGTGTGGGCACCCTGGATCGAGTCGGGCCAGGTGATGGTATTCTCCATTGACACCCTGGACCAGGAAACCTGGTCCAACAAGGGCGGAGACCCTTACTGCCGCATCCGGCGGTATGAGCAGTGGATTACCTACATCACCGATGAAATGGTTCCCTTCATGCGGGCCATGGTCAACGAGTGCAACGGCTGGGAGGGCGAACCCGGCGTGATGGTATTCGGCTGCTCCCTGGGGGCCACCCATGCCGTCAACCTGTATCTTCGCCGCCCGGACCTCTTTGACCGTCTGCTGGCCCTCAGTGGCATCTACACTGCCGACTACGGCTTTGACGGTTATATGGACGATGTGGTCTATATGAATTCCCCGGTACACTACATGGCGAATCTGCCCGCGGGCCATCCCTATGTGGAGTTGTACAACCGGAAAAAAGCAGTCATCTGTGTCGGTCAGGGGCCTTGGGAGCTTCCGGAGACTACCTGCCGCCTGCGGGACATCTTCGCGGAGAAGGGCATCCATATCTGGGTAGACCTGTGGGGCTATGACTGTGCTCATGACTGGGACTGGTGGTATAAACAGGTCGTCTATTTCCTGCCCTACCTGCTGGATACATAATCTCCCCCGAGATCGAGATATTGAGAAAAAGAGAGAAGGATCGCAATGAAAAATGTAGTGTTCATTTCCCCCAATTTTCCCACCAACTACTGGCAGTTCTGCCGGGAGCTGAAGAACAACGGTCTCAACGTGCTGGGCGTGGGCGATCAGCCCTACGACGAGCTGCGGCCTGAATTGAAGGACAGCTTGAAGGAGTATTACAAAGTCAGCAGCCTGGAGAATTACGACGAGGTCTACCGGGCCGTGGCCTTCTTCATCTTCAAATACGGCCGCATCGACTGGCTGGAGTCCAACAACGAGTACTGGCTGGAGCGGGACGCCCAGCTGCGCACCGACTTCCACATCACCAGCGGCTTCCAGGTGGAGGACATGCCCCGCATTAAGTACAAATCCAAGATGAAGGAGTACTATCAGAAGGTGGGGCTGGCGGTGGCCCGCTACCATCTGGTGGACAATTTGGAGGGCTGCCTGACCTTCACAAAAGAGGCGGGTTATCCGGTGGTGGTGAAGCCGGACAACGGCGTGGGCGCCTCCCATACCTACAAGCTCAGCAGCGACGAGGAGCTGCGTCAGTGGTTTGACCGGGACTGTGAGCCCGGCGTCTCCTACATCATGGAGGAGTTCGTCAATGCGGAGGTCAACTCCTACGACGCCATCATCGACTCCAAGGGCGAGCCCATGTTCGAAACTGGCAACGTCACGCCCATGTCCATCATGGACATCGTCAACGAGGCAGACAACTCCATTTACTACATTGTCAAGGACCTGCCCGAGGACACCCGTGCCGCCGGCCGGGCCACGGTGAAGAGCTTCGGCGTCAAGAGCCGGTTCGTTCACTTTGAGTTCTTCCGCCTGACCCAGGACCAGGAGGGGCTGGGCAAAAAGGGGCAGATCATGGCGCTGGAGGTCAATATGCGGCCCTGCGGCGGCTTCTCTCCGGATATGATGAATTTCGCCAACAGCACCAATGTGTACAAAATCTGGGCGGATATGATCGCCTTTGACCGCTCCACGATGCCGGAGGGCAAGCACGCCTTCTGCGCCTTCGCCGGACGCCGGGACGGCAAGGACTTCGTCATGGACCACCAGGCCATCATGGACAAGTACGGTGCCCAGATGAAAATGGTGGAGCGCATCCCCGACGCGCTGGCCGACGCCATGGGCAATCAGATGTATATGGCCACCTTCCCCACCCAGCAGGAGATGGACGCCTTTTACAGCGACCTGCTCAGATGCAAATAACTCCCAGGCACAAATAGGTAAGAAAGCTCCTGTGAAAAGCGCTGCTTTTCACAGGAGCTTTTTATTCAGGTACGCAACGTGTCAGCGGGCGTCTGGCGCTGGATGGATAGGCTACCGCTAGTCCATCAAAAGGGTGTTCACGTTCTCCACGATGGCGACAACAGAATCTCGGCAGACAAACAGCCGTTTCTCGCCGTTCAGGCTGACCAGGCAGGAGCCGCTGTCATACTGATAGAAGGTCAATTCCATATTCCGGAAGGTATCGGCGTCCCGGCGGAACACGAAACCGATCTCGGCGCCGCGGGTGGGCGTCAGGGAGTCGCAGATGGCTGCGTCGATCAAATAGACCATCTGGGAGCCGGCGATGCACGCGTAACAGTTCTATCTCTTTTTTGCTGCTCTAACAGATGGAGAACCATTTCGGACAGGCAGATTGTGATTACACTGTTTTGGGGAACTGAGGGATAACAATTCTCGGCAAGGCATTTGAGGCTCTTTCAATATGATAAGCAATATGTTATGATGAAAATTGAACAAGGGGGGATACCGCCATGAAATTGCCCGAACACTATGACTCTGACGTCCTGTTTTTCTTCGACGGCAGGCCGCTGGAGCTGTCACTATACGAGGCCCTGTTTCGGCACATGGAGGCAGACTTTCCCGCCGCGTCCGTCAAGGTGCAGAAAAGCCAGATCAGTTTTTATGGAAAGCATCTCTTCAGCGCGGTGTCACTGCCGGTGCGCAGAAAGAAATCGTGGCCGGAGCACTGTATCGTCGTGACCATTGGACTTTCTTATCAATTGGAATCTCCCCGTGTGGCCGTGGCTGTGGAACCGTATCCCAACCGCTGGACACACCATGTGCTGATCTCAAAAGCAGAGCAGATCGACGGCGAATTACTGGGCTGGCTGCGGGAAGCCCATACGTTTGCGGAGAGCAAGCGGTGAGGTTCGGCATATGGGCATTTATACGATTGGAGAGCTTTTGGAGGCCAAACGCTCCATTGCCTCCACACTGAGCAAATGTGAAAAGGTAATTTTGAAGCTGCAACCCGGCAAGTCCCAGTACACGCTGACAGTCCGGCGTATTGCGGCGTTCAAGATTGCTCTGGATTTGATTGAAAGGGAGTTGAACAAAATGACCATCCGCCTGGAAGAGCCAAAGGACTACCGCGAGGTGGAAACCCTCACCCGGGAGGCGTTCTGGAACAAGTACCGCCCCGGCTGCATGGAGCACTATGTGCTGCACTGCTACCGCGACCGCCCGGAATTTGTGAAGGAACTGGACTATGTGATGGAAGAGGACGGGAAGATCATCGCCCACATCATGTACAGCCGCGCGCAGATCGCCGCCGACGATGGCCGGATCGTTCCCATCATAATCTTTGGACCGGTCAGCGTCCTGCCGGAGATGCAGGGGAAAGGCTATGGAGGCAGGCTTATCCGTTACACACTGGATCTGGCGGCAAAGATGGGTTGCGGCGCCGTGGCAATCACCGGAGACCCGGACTATTATCACCGTTTTGGTTTCGTCAGCGGCAGCCGGCTGGGTGTCTATTACGACGGCATCCCCCGCAGTGAGGAGTCACCGTTCTTCATGGTGAAGGAGTTGAAAGTGGGCTTCCTGAGGGGTGTCACCGGCATTTACAAGGACCCGGAGGGATATTTTGTGGAAGATGCTGCCGTGGATGCCTTTGACGCGGGATTCCCTCCCAAGGAAAAGAAAAAGCTGCCGGGGCAGCTTGTATGAGGAGGACAGCCGCCATTTGCTGTTACTTCCGCAGCCGCGGAAACACGTGGAAAATTGCGGAGGCCAGGGCCGCTCTGGCTAGGTATTTGGCAGAAATGGGCACCCCGGCTATGCGGCTGCTGGGATATGACAGAGAAAAGGAAGATCATGATGACGGATTATGAATTGCTGAACCAACAGCTGGCGGCGCTGATCCATGGAGTCCCCCACAGGATTGCAAACCTCTCTAATGCGGCGGCGCTGCTCTACCACACGCTGCCCCACCTCAACTGGGCAGGCTTCTATCTGATGGAAAACGGTTTTCTTGTGCTTGGCCCCTTTCAGGGCAAGCCCGCCTGCATGGAGATTCAGATCGGACACGGCGTGTGCGGAACCGCTGTGGCGGATAACCGGACGCAGCTCGTCTATGACGTCCACCAGTTTCCGGGCCATATCGCCTGCGACAGCGCGTCCAACTCCGAGATCGTCGTCCCAATCCATGGGGAGGGCCGAATCGTCGGTGTTCTGGACATTGACAGTCCCTGCGTTGGCCGCTTTACAAAAGAAGACCGGGCGGGACTGGAAAAATTCGTGCGGATTCTCGAAGCGGAAATTTGGTGTGGTTGACAGCCTCTCTGCCCAGACATGAATACGTATTAGGTAGCTATAGCTATGCGGAGTGTCCTTACACGGTTTTGGAAACCTGTAATGGACACTCCGCATGTTTTATCTGTGAAAACTTCGTCCCTCCGCTGGGGAAATCCAGATTTATCCCAGGGGCTGGAAGGTCTCGCCGGTCAGCAGCTCGTGCCAGGCGAATGTTCCGTTTTCCAGCGTCATATAGCTGTGGGGGGTATCGGACTTGGGCAGGGAGAGGGAGCCGGGATTCAGATAGGTGAAGCCGCCGCAGTCCCGGCACACCGGCAGATGAGTGTGTCCGCAGAGGAGGAAGTCTCCCTTCCGCAGAGGCGGCGGATTATCCGGGCCGTAGGTATGGCCGTGGGTGGCGCAGATGATCAGGCCGTCCACAAACAGAAAGCTATAATCAGCCAGAATGGGGAAGTTCAGGACCATCTGGTCCACCTCCGCGTCGCAGTTGCCACGGACGCACAGCAGCTTGTCCGCGGCATCGTTTAGCAAAGCGGTGACGGCCTTGGTGTCATATTCCTCCGGCAGTTCATTCCGGGGACCGTGGTACAGCAGATCCCCCAGCAATACCATCCGGTCCGCCCGCTCCCGCCGAAAAGCGTCCAGCAGAGCCCGGCAGTAATAGGCGGAGCCATGGAGATCGGATGCGATCAGTAATTTCATGGGATTATCTCCTTTGATTCGGAATGGGCTTATTTTACAGTCTTTCAGAGGCAAAAGCAACCGGACAAGGCAGTTTTCTCAGGAAATCCCCCCAAATGGTCGTCCAGATGGCGTCAGGGCATAGGGCGGAAGGAAGTGGCTCTGAAAATATCTGAAAAGGACGAAACGTTTTTTCGACAAAATTCGTCTCTCTAATTAGAGAGCCAATTTTAACCTGAAAAAGAAAGAGGAGGTATCCCATGCTTGAAAAAATCTTAGCGTTCCTGCCTGTTGTCATCGTAGTCATTCTGGTCCTGGTTTTGCTGATGGTCGGCTATGTGAAGGCGCCGCCCGACCAGGCGTACATCATCTCCGGCCTGAAAAAGGACGGCAAAATCCTGATTGGCCGCGCTGGTATCAAGATTCCCTTCTTTGAACGGCTGGATAAGCTGTATCTGGGCCAGATGACCGTGGACATCAAGACGGAGCAGTCCGTGCCTACCAACGACTTCATCAATGTCAACGTGGACGCCGTGGCCAAGGTCCGCATCGCCCCCACGCAGGAGGGCATCAAGCTGGCCGCCAAGAACTTTCTGAACAAACGGGCGGCCGATATCACCATGGACCTGCAGGACTCCCTTCAGGGCAACATGCGCGAGATCATCGGCACCCTGTCCCTGAAGGAGATTAACACCGACCGGGACTCCTTCTCTGACCAGGTGATGCAGAAGGCCTCCAAGGATATGGATAAGCTGGGCATTGAGATTCTGTCCTGCAACATTCAGAATGTCACCGACGAAAACGGCCTTATCCGGGACCTGGGCGCGGACAACACCTCCCTCATCAAGAAGAACGCCGCCATCGCCAAGGCCCAGGCGGACCGGGATGTGGCCATTGCCCAGGCGGAGGCCGACAAGGCCGCCAATGAGGCTCGGGTCCTGTCTGACACCCAGATCGCCCAGAAGAACAACGAACTGGAGATCAAGAAGGCCGAGCTGAAGATCATCTCCGACACCAAGAAGGCGGAGGCCGACGCGGCCTACACCATTCAGGAACAGGAACAGCAAAAGAGCATCGAGACCGCCCGCGTCAACGCCCAGATCGCCAAGGCCGAGCGGGACGCTGAGCTGAAAAAGCAGGAGGTCGAGATCGCCAAGCAGAAGCTGGACGCGGAGATTCGCGCCCAGGCGGACGCTGAGCGCTACCGGATGGAGCAGGAGGCTCAGGCGGACCTGTTCAAACGCCAGAAAGAGGCTGAGGCCAAGCGCTACGAGGAGGAGCAGGCCGCCGAAGCCATGAAGAAGGCCGCCGAAGCCGCCAAGTATGCCAAGGAGCAGGAGGCCGCCGGTATCGCCGCCGTCGGTAAGGCGGAGGCCGAGGCCATCCAGGCCAAGGCGCTGGCGGAGGCCGAGGGTATCGACCGCAAGGCCGAGGCCATGAAGAAATACGGCCAGGCGGCCATGGTGGAGATGGTCATGCAGGCTCTGCCCGACATCGCCAAGAATGTGGCGGAGCCCCTCAGCAAGGTGGATAAGATCACCATGTACGGCGAGGGTAACAGTGCCAAGCTCCTCCAGGACATTATCAACGGCACCACCCAGATTACTGAGGGCTTCACCGAGGGCATGGGCATTGACGTCAAGTCCCTGCTGGCTGGCATCATCGGCGGCAAGGTGGCCTCCTCCGGCGAGGACGCCAAGGCGGACCAGCCCGCCACTGTCATCAACATCAACTCCGGCGATGTGCAGAAACCGGAGCCTCCCGTTGATACGGAGTCCTGACAGCATCAGATTTCTCCAGAGGTCTGCCGCAGATGCGGCAGACCTCTTCTTTTATGGATAGAGTGCGCACGGCTTCCAGAAAAAGGATGGCCGTTTCCGCCAAACAACAGGATTGGGGATTGCCGCTCCATAGGACGGTGTGGTATACTGAATATAAAATGTCCGCTTCTCCTGTGAAGAGTCTGCCGCAGAAAGAGGAGAGCGAGAAAAAGAGGTTGGATCATTATGATGGACGAACAGTGGATTCAGACTTTCCGGGAAGAGATCGGAACGTTTACAGACACCATCAGCGCCTTTCAGCAGGGAGAGCTGGACAAAAAAGCCTATAAGGGCATCTCCGGCGGGATGGGTTCCTACGCACAGAAAGATGCCACCAAACACATGCTGCGCCTGCGGATGGCAGGCGGCCGTCTGACGCTGGAGCGGCTGAAGTTTCTGGCGGAAGCGGTGGAGCGCTATGATATCCGGAAGCTGAAGCTGACCACCTGCGAGACTGTGCAGCTTCACGACCTGTCCGCTGAGCAGGTGCCGTCTCTGATGGCGGAGGCCATCGGCAGTGACATTTTCAGTAGGGGCGGCGGCGGAGACAATCCCCGCAACGTCATGTGCAGCCCTCTGAGCTGCGTACAGCCCGGAGAGGCCTTTGACGTGATGCCCTGGGCGGAGGCGGCAACCAAGTATCTGTTGTCCATCTGCCGGGATATCCACATGCCCCGGAAATTGAAAATCGCCTTCTGCAACGGCGTGGACGACTCGGTCCACAGCGCCTTCCGTGACATGGGCTTCCAGGCCCACGCGGACGGCACCTTCTCCTTGCGCATCGCCGGTGGTCTGGGCAACAATCACCGCATGGGCGTGCTGGTGGACGAAGCCGTGCCGGTCGGAGAGGTCCTGTACTACATCAAGGCCATGATCGACACGTTCTGTGCCCACGGCAACTATGAGAACCGCGCTAAGGCCCGCACCCGCTACATGCAGGAGACCCTGGGCCCCGACGGCCTGAAGGAGGCCTTCCTGACCAATGTGGCAGCAGCCAAGGCGGCCGGCGGCTTGGACCTGCAGCTGACGCCTGCGGCCATCGAAAAGGCCGGCGACGGAGAGATCGAGGATGCCAGAGTCCTGCCCCAGAAACAGACTGGCCTGTATGCGGTGCAGTATCATCCCATCGGCGGCTGCCTGCCGGCAGAGAAGCCCGCGGAACTGTACGCCCTGCTGAAAGACATGCCCCAGGTGGAGTGCCGCGTGGCGCCTAACGAGACGCTGTATATCATCAACCTGACGGCCAGCGAGGCCCGCAAGGTGCTGGACGCCACCAGTGACGGGGCCCGGACGGTCTTCGAGTACAGCGTGTCCTGCATCGGCGCCGCTGTGTGCCAGCAGGGCGTGCGGGACAGCCAGAGCCTGCTGCGGGCCGCTGTGGCGGCTGTGCGGGAAGCTGGTATTCCTGACGGCGCGCTGCCTAAAATCTGCATCTCCGGCTGTCCCTCCAGCTGCGGCGCCCATCAGGCCGGCGCCATCGGCTTCCAGGGTTGCGTCCGCCCCGTGGACGGCAAGCCTCAACCGGCGTTCAAGATGTTTCTGGGCGGCAGCGACGCGCTGGGTGCCGCTCATTTCGGCGAGCCGGTGGCCGTGATCCTGGAAAAGGACATCCCCGCTCTGCTGGTGGAACTGGGCCAGGCAGTGGCCGCCGCCGGACAGACCTGGGAGCCCTGGGCGGAGGCTCACCGGTCGGAGCTGGACGCCATCATTGCCAAATATGCGTAATCTATAAAAAAAGGCAGGCACATCCGTGGGGGTTCCCATGGATGTGCCTGTTCTTTCTCTGCCGGATGCAGCGGTATGTATTAAAGCTCCATCTGCTTGGTGCTGGAGAGGGCCTCCAGAATCTGATAGCGGTCCATCTCAAAGGTCTTGGTGGTGCTCAGAGCCTCCTCCATATCCAGGTCGATGATGCGGCCATCTCTGGTGGCGATGACGCGGTTGCCGCGCCCCTCGGCCAGAGCCATCACAGCCTCATAGCCCATGCGGCTGGCAGTCTCGCGGTCCCGGGCGGAGGGAGAGCCACCCCGCTGGATGTGACCCAGCACCGTGACCCGGGGATCGATGCCGATCTCCTCGTGGATGCGCTTGCCGATCTCCAGGGCGCTGCCCGCGCCCTCGGCCACCACGATCATGTAGTGGGTGGTGCCGGCCAGACGGGCCCGGCGAATCTTCTCCACGATGTCCCGGTCAAAATTGATTTCCCGCTCGGGGATCAGAACGGCGGTGGCACCCACGGCGATGCCGACGTACAGCGCCAGATAGCCGGCGTGCCGGCCCATGACCTCCACCACGGAGCAGCGCTCGTGGGACTGCATGGTATCCCGCAGCTTATCAATACACTCGATGGCGGTGTTGCAGGCGGTGTCGAAGCCGATGGTATAGTGCGAGCAGCCGATGTCGTTGTCGATGGTGGCGGGAACGCCCACCACCTGCAGAGAGTGCCCGGCCTCCGCCGCCTGGCGGCTAAGGGCCAGTGCGCCCCGGAAGGTGCCGTCGCCGCCGATGGCCACGATGCCGTCCAGACCCAGCAGCTTGCAGGTGGCCAGCGCCTTGGCCCGGCCGCTCTCCTGCATGAACTCCTCACTGCGGGCAGTGTACAGCATGGTGCCGCCCTTATCAATGATGTGGCTGACGCTGGACGCGTCCATGTTGATAAAATCGCTGTTGATCAAGCCGTTCCAACCCCTGCGGATGCCGACACAGTCGATGCCGCGGCTCACGGCGGTCCGTACCACCGCACGGACTGCGGCGTTCATGCCGGGAGCATCGCCGCCGCTGGTCAGGACGCCGATGCGCTTTACCTGTTTCTCCATATGATTCCTCCGTGCTTTTCTGAAGTTTCAGCCGCTTCCATGTGAACCGTCAGGCCCCGTGGCAGCGGGAATCGCCCGGGTATGGAAGCCCTTTTGCTCCAATATACAATTCCGGCTTTTTGATGTCAAGATTATTCAAAACTCAAAAGGAAAATCTTGTAGAAAACGATTAACTATATAGAAACTGTACAGGAGCAAAACTCGCAAAAAATCACGCCGCAGGGCCTGCGGCGTGATTTTTTCTGGCTTGGTAAAATTTGTGTAAACTTTTTATGGGCCCTGCGCAGAAAGTCTCTCTGTGGCCGCAAATCCATCCGATACGGGGATATCCGCGCGAATCCCCGGACCTTCATGCCTCCATCCAAGCGCCCGTTTTTTCAAATGTCCGGGAAAGCTCCTCCAGGAACTGCTTTAGATGCCAGCCGTCAGTGGCGGCGTGGTGGGCCGTGATGGAAAACGGCATCCAGATCCTCCCTGCCTCCTCCCGGAAAGCCCCGGCCTCAAAGCTGGGGAAAAAATATCCTCTCGGGCTCTGGGTGCGGAGGGAAAAGCTGTCAAAGGAGAATCAGGGAACGCAGGAGATGACGTAACTGTTCTCCGGCGGCGGGCCCTTCGCGGTCAGCAGGCCGCCGCTCGCTGGATACCGAGCGGTATCCTCCAGATAGACCTAGTAAAACTCCCGGAAGGATTCCCGATATTCCGTCCAGAGCAGAGCCGTGGTGCCATCCCCCTCGCAGAGCCGAGGATAAGCCGGCACCAAAGTATCCCAATAGCCCACGGCATCCTCCCGTTCCGCCGTCCGCAGAGCGGGCTGGTGACCGATGGCCCGGGTCACAAGCCACAGATAGGCTGGGAAGAACTTCCGCCCCGCTGTCCGCAAAGCCCGTCGGGTCTCCGTCACATCCAATGAAACGGTCATGGAATAGGCGGTAGGCGCCGCCTCCGTATAGTGCCAGAAAATCTGGCTCCGGGGCCAGGATGCCCAGTCAACAGGCGTGAACACACCGCTCATATCCGCACCTCAAACAGTCCGTCCCGGCTGCAGCAGAGATACAGCTTTCCGCCCCGCAGCTGGGGGATGCGGAATTCGCCGCCCTGCTCCGGGTACAGCCGCACCAATAGCACCCGCTCCGTACCCACCCAGGCGGTGAAGCGGAAAAAGTGGTCCTTGCGCATGGGGTGTTCAAAGGTGATATACCAATCCTCCTCCACCTCCTGCACCCGGACACTGTGGTCTGCGTCCGCATGCCGGGCCTCCAGGGGCCGCAGCTTCCGCCCGCAGCAGTGAATCTCTCCGCCGCCGGTGACGGTCAGGATATTGCCGCAGTCCGGACACACGTAAAATTTCAGTCTCTTCATATTTCCTCCATCCGCTGTCTCGGGGGCCAGGTCTCCCGTCAGGAGCCGCTCCACGCTGACCCCAAAAATCCCAGCGAGGGACGGCAACAGGCTGACGTCCGGACAGCCCTGCCCCCGCTCCCACTTGCTGACCGCTTGGGCGCTGACATGCAGCAGTTCCGCTGTCTGCCCCTGTGTCATGCCCCGTTCTCTCCGCAGTTTGGAGAGCAGTGCCCCCATCTGTCTGCCGTCCATTTCACTCACCTCGCTCTCAGAATATCCCACCGGCGGACATTTTGCAAGCAACGGAACGTTGAGTCCAAGACAGTGGGGTGGATTTGCAAAACGCCCATGATTTTCCCCTCAGTTTCTTGGACACTTCTCCAAATCTGCAAGTTGCCCTTTCTTTTCCTGCAAAATTGCTTTGCATATCCCCGGATTTGTGCTATATTGTTGGGCAAGAAAAAATCCGGCCCCGGCTGGTATTTTGCAGGAGGAAGAAATATGATAACGCTCCACGACAACGGTGTGTTTCTGGCAAACGGCGTTCCCTGCGGGTCCGCTCCCATCTCTCCCGACGAGGGCCGCAGACAGACCATGGCCTGGAACATTCTGCAGGCCCACAATGTCTCCGGCGACCCGGATCATCTGAAGATTCACTTTGACGCCATGCTGTCCCACGACATCACCTATGTGGGCATCATCCAGCAGGCCCGTGCCTCCGGCATGAAGGAGTTTCCCATCCCCTACGCCCTGACCAACTGCCACAACAGCCTCTGTGCCGTGGGCGGCACCATCAACGAGGATGACCACGTCTTCGGCCTGTCCGCCGCCAAGAAGTACGGCGGCATCTACGTGCCCGCCAACCAGAGCGTCATCCACTCCTACGGCCGGGAGCAGATGGCAAAGTGCGGCGCCATGATCCTGGGCTCTGACTCTCACACCCGGTACGGCGCTCTGGGCACCATGGCTGTGGGCGAGGGCGGCCCCGAGCTTGCCAAGCAGCTGCTGAAAAACACCTGGGATGTGAACTATCCCAAGGTGGTGTTGGTCTACCTCACCGGTGCGCCCCGAAAGGGCGTCGGCCCCCACGACGTGGCCATCGCCCTGGTGAAGGCCACCTTTGCCAGCGGATTTGTGAACAACTGCGTGCTGGAGTTCGCCGGTCCCGGCATCGCGGGATTGCCCATTGACTTCCGCAACGGCATCGATGTCATGACCACCGAGACCACCTGCCTCTCCTCCATCTGGGAGACCGACAGTGTGACGGAGGGCTTCTACAAGACCCACCAGCGGGCGGAGGATTACAAGGAGCTGCATCCCGGCCAGTACGCCTACTACGACAAGTACATCGAGATCGATCTCAGCAAGGTCGAGTCCATGATCGCCCTGCCCTTCCATCCTTCCAACGCCTGGACCATCCACGAGTTCCTGGAGAACGCCGAAGATATCCTGTCCAAGGTGGAGGCCGACGCCCAGGCCCGGTATCCCAAGGCCAAGGTTCAGCTGACCAATAAAATTCACGATGGCGGCGTATGGGCGGACCAGGGCGTTATCGCCGGCTGCGCCGGTGGCCTCTTTGACAACATCGACGAGGCAGCGGACATTCTCCGGGGCGGCAGCTGCGGCAACGGCTACTTCACCCTGGACGTCTACCCTACCAGCGTGCCCGTCAGCCTGGAGCTGACGAAGATCGGCGCCACCGCCGCCCTGCTGGAGGCGGGTGCGGTCATCAAGCCCAGCTTCTGCGGCCCCTGTTTCGGCGCCGGTGACGTGCCCGCCAATAACGGTCTCTCCCTGCGCCACACCACCCGCAACTTCCCCAACCGGGAGGGCTCCAAGCCCGCCGAGGGCCAGTTTGCCGGCGTGTGCCTGATGGACGCCCGGTCCATCGCCGCCACGGCCCGGAACGGCGGCAGAATTACCGCCGCCACGGATATCGGCTACGAGGCCGTCCACCACGAGTACCACTTCGACAAGGGTGTCTATGACCGCCGCCTGTACTATGGCTTCGGCAAGGCGGACCCCAGCGTGGAGCTCATCATGGGGCCCAACATCACCGACTGGCCCAAAATGAATCCGTTGGCGGAGAACTTGCTGGTGGAGCTGGCGGCGGTGCTCCGCGACCCCGTCACCACCACGGACGAGCTGATCCCCTCCGGTGAGACCTCCTCTTACCGCTCCAACCCCCTGCGTCTGGCGGAGTTTACCCTCTCCCGCCGGGAGCCCGCCTATGTGGGCCGTGCCGAGGCCGCGGCGGAGACCGAGGCAGAGCGGTTGGCGGGAAAGGCCCCCGAAAAGTTGAAATCCCTGCTGGACAAGGTGGGCGACGCCGACGCCCTGCTGGGCACCACTCAGTTCGGCTCCTGCGTGTTCGCCAACAAGCCCGGCGACGGCTCTGCCCGTGAGCAGGCGGCCTCCTGTCAGAAAGTGCTGGGCGGCTTCGCCAACATCTGCTATGAGTTCGCCACCAAGCGCTACCGCTCCAACTGCATCAACTGGGGCATTCTGCCCTTCACGCTGGATAAGGACACCCCCTTCGACTACCAGCCCGGCGACTGCGTGTTCGTCCCCGGTATCCGCAGGGCCATTGAGGAGGACGTTGAGGACATCCCCGCCAAGGTCATCCGGTCGGACGGCGGCGTGGAGAATATTCTGCTCCATGTAAAAGGCCTCACCGAGGATGAAAAGCAGATTATTTTGGACGGATGTTTGATGAATTACTACGCAAAGAGGGGGGAATGACATGGAAAAGATCAAAATGACCACTCCCCTGGTGGAGATGGACGGCGACGAGATGACCCGCATTCTGTGGGCCATGATCAAGGAAAAGCTGATCCTGCCCTTTGTGGATTTGAAAACCGAGTATTACGACCTGGGGCTACTGCACCGCAATGAAACCAAGGACCAGGTGACGGTGGACGCCGCCAACGCCACCAAGCGGCTGGGCGTGGCTGTCAAATGTGCCACCATCACCCCCAACAAGCAGCGCATGGAGGAGTATCCGGAGCTGACGGAGATGTGGAAGTCCCCCAACGGCACCATCCGCTCCATCCTAGACGGCACCGTGTTCCGCACGCCCATCTGCATCGACGCCATCAAGCCGGTGGTGAAGAACTGGAAGAAGCCCATCACCATCGCCCGCCACGCCTACGGCGACGTGTACAAGGCCGTGGACATGGAGACAACCGAGCCCGGCACCGCCACCCTGACCTTCACCGGCGACAGCGGCGAGGTCAAGACCCTCACCGTTCAGAAGGTGGACGGCCCCGCCGTATGGCAGGGCGCCCACAACAAGGAGTCCTCCATCCGCTCCTTCGCCCGCTCCTGCTTCCAGTACGCCGTGGATACCCGGCAGGACCTGTGGTTCTCCACCAAGGACACCATTGCCAAGGTCTACGACGGCGCTTTCAAGCGCATCTTCGAGGAGGAGTTTGCGCACTACAAGGCCAAGTTCGAGGAACTGGGCATCACCTATTTCTACACCCTCATCGATGACGCCGTGGCCCGGGTCATCCGCAGCGAGGGCGGCTACATCTGGGCCTGCAAGAACTACGACGGCGACGTGATGAGCGACATGGTGTCCACCGCCTTCGGCAGCCTCGCCATGATGACCTCCGTACTGGTGGCCCCCGACGGTACCACGGAGTACGAGGCCGCCCACGGCACCGTCACCCGGCACTACTACAAGTACCTGAAGGGCGAGCAGACCTCCACCAATCCCATGGCCACCATTTTCGCCTGGTCCGGTGCTCTGAAAAAGCGGGGCCAGCTGGACGGACTTTCCGACTTGGTAACATTCGGCGAGAAGCTGGAGGAAGCCTGCTTCGACACCCTGAACGACGGCATCATGACAAAAGACCTGGTGGGTCTGGTAGAACCGGGCTTTCTGGCCACCGCTGTCACCAGCGAGGCATTTTTGGACGCCATCGCGGAGAGATTGCGCAATAAATTGGCATAAATATATGATATCCCGTACTTTTTTCGAAGTGCGGGATATTTTTTGCAGTCATCAGTTCTTCCAGGCCGAGGGAAATTCCGGCAGTCTCTTCAGTTGAGATACCGTCAGCGCCGGAGCGTGTCCCCATGCGCTCTCTGGGGAAACTGCCAGAACGTACCTCTGCTCCGCCCGAGGCTGGTCCGCCAGCTCCTGTGTGCTGCTGCTCTGTTCCAGGTTTTGGAGACCGGCCAGGGTCGCCATGGTGGTGCTCAGCTGGGTCAGCAGCAAGAACGCGCGGGTCAGTTCCTCCGTGCTCATGCTTTTCGCCAGCGCGACCGCCAGTGCGTAAACACTGGTGCTTTGCTGAAAGGTATCCACGGCATCCCTCCTCTCCCCGTACAGTCTATGCGGGACAGGACAGGGACGGTGCGGCGGAATACGTTCCTCCAGCTGGTAAGGTCTGTCAGCCGTCAGCCTTATTGACCCATGCTCTCCATCCGGACGGCCGCGGCTTCGACGCTGCCGCTCAGGTCAACGGGGAAATCCACCCACAGGGCGTACACGGCAGTCTCCTTCCGGGCCAGGAACATCTGCTCGTCCCCACTGGTCAGTAAAATCGCTTCGTCAACGGCGTCGTGTTCCACTGCCGCCTCCACAGCGTCCGGGTGGCCTTTCCGGAAATCCGCCGCCCGCTCCCGATACAGAGCCTTTGCCAGCAGTTCAAATCGCAGGCGGTCGGCGGTGTTGCGGACATGTTCGCCCTGTTCGCCCCGGAACTGGCTGCCGGTACGGGCAGAGGCCAAAGCCGTGCGACGCCACGCATAGTTTTCTGTTTCAAATTCCCAGTATGTCTTGTCCGTTTCCTCCACCAGGGATGTCGGTGCGGTATAGGGCAGGCCGACGGTATCCGGCTCCGATCCCCGGAGAGCAGAGACGGCATTGCCAAAGAGCATCAGCAACCAGGTCAACAAAAACAGCAGCGTGATGGCCTGCTGCCACCGGCGGTCCCTCCGCCAGTTCCCGGCAGGCGGCAGCACCCCTGCCGCCATCTGCCGCCGCACCCGCCGCAGATGCCACAGCCGACGGACCATCACCACTGCCAGGAAAATCAGGAACAGCAGCCAGAACATCCAATACAGCTTCAGGTTCAGCAGACGCTCCAGCAGCGACTTCCCTGAGATCACCATTGGCAGCATCAGCACACCCAGAATCAGCGCTAAGCAGAGCCAGCCCGCCAGCCAGCTGCGGCGCAGGGGCTTCTCCCATGCCCATATCCAGGCCACAGGATCGGTGTCCAGCTCCGGGGCCGATGGGTCGCTGCAGTAATACACCTCAAAATCAGAGTTCTCGTCGCCCTCGATCACGGTGGCCCAGTCCCAGCCCATCTCCCGGTAGGCCTCTCCCCGCTCCCGACGGGCCCCCGGGGTCTCTGGCCGCTGGGGCTGGAGACGCACTCGGAATTCCCCCGGCTCCATGGGTATGAAGGTTGCCAGCCAGCGGCCACAGCCCGTCAGACGCCAGCCCTTGGCCGCCTCGTCCTCCAGCCATTGCTGAATCGCTCCGGGATTCCATAGCTCCCACGGGCGCAATGTTCGTTTCTTCTCTCTTTTCATAGGCGTTCCCCCTCCCGGTCGCCGTCGGCGACACAGAGCTTCAGGCGGCTCAATTCCTGCCGGAACAGCGCCCGGCCCCGATCCGTGATGGCGTAGGTCCGCTTCCGACCCTCCACCGCCGTCTCCCGGATGAGGCCCTCCTCCGCAAATTTTGCCAGAATCGTGTACAGTGTCCCGGGTCCCAGCGGCACCCGGCCCGCTGTGGTGTCATCCACAAACTGCACGATCTCCGTGCCGCACCGCTCCTGCCGCAGCAGGGACAGCAGCACGTAAAACATGCTCTCCGTCAGGACTTTCAACGGTTCTTTCGCCATGCGTCTCTCCTCCGATATCGAAACACGATATTCATTGTCTCCAGTATAATATCGTCTTTCGATATTGTCAATAGCGTGCGTGTAAAATATTTCGGATTTCTTCCAATCTCCCCAGCATCCGGAATGTCTGCCAGGTTTTGAGGGTTGCTTCCTGCCTCTGGTGTCCGGTATCATTTTTTGCGGAAAACACCACAGAAAGGAAGAACCCGAATGAAAAAGGAAATTCTGTGCGGCCTGCTGGCCGCCGCTTCCCTCTCCCTCCCTGCCCGGGCGGCCCGGACCGTGCCGGTGCAGGTGGACGGGAACCGGCTGGCCGGGTCCTCCTATCTGGAGCAGGGCGTTACATATGTGCCTCTCCGATATCTGCTGGACGCCTTCGGCGGATGGGAAGTCTCCTGGGACGCCCGGAATCAGGAGGCGGTGGCCGTCTCCAGCAGGACCCGCGTCGCGGCGGACCCGGCATCGAACACCGTCACCGTAGGCGGCACCGCCTATGCAGGGCAGGTCACGATCCGGAACGGCCGGACCTATGTCCCCCTGCGGCTGGTGACGGAGGCCCTGGGCGGCAGCGCCGAATGGGACCCCTATCTCAGCGGCGCCGCCGTCACCTCCGCCGGAGCGGACCACGACGCAGCGGACCTGTACTGGCTCTCCCGCATCATCAGCGCCGAGAGCGGCGGCGAGTCCATGACAGGCCAACTGGCCGTGGGCAACGTGGTTCTGAACCGGGTGGCCAGCCGGGAGTTCCCCAACACCATTCCCGGCGTCATCTTCGACAGGGTGGACGGTGTGCAGTTCGAGCCGGTGTCCAACAGCACCGTGTACAACACGCCCACAGCTCAGTCCGTAGAGGCGGCCAAACGGGTTCTGAACGGCGAACGGGTCGTTGGCAACGCTCTGTACTTTTACGCGCCCGCCCTCTCCCAGGGCGTCTGGATCAACGCCAACCGGACGTATTACACCACCATTGGGTGTCACCGCTTCTACCTGTAATTGACTTTTCACAGACCTGGGGCTAAAATAGATGCATCAATCTGTAAAGGAGCATGTCTCATGCTGTTCTCCGGTCATCCCAGGACCCATTATGAAAAAGCCCCTGCCCATGAGGTCATCTGCCAGCTGCGGTTCCCCACCATCCTCACCATCAACAACGTGGAGCCCGCCGATTTTCAGGAGGCCATCCGGGAGGAATTCCCTCAGTACGCCCGTCGGCAGGATGTGTCCGCCCCCAAGGTCACCGGTCTCGGCGGCCCCAATCCCAAGGTGGAGCAGCAGCCTCCCGTCACCAACTACAACTTTCTGTCCGCCGATGGCCAGTGGAAGTTGAATCTCACCAAGGACTTCATCGCGCTGTCCACCCTCCACTACTCCCGATGGGAAGAGTTTGCCCGCCAGCTGGACAAGCCCCTGGCCGCTTTCATCAAGCTGTACAAGCCTGCCTATTTCCAGCGGGTAGGGCTGCGGTATGTCAACATCTTCTCCCGTCAGCGGCTGGGGATCGAGGGCGAAAAGTGGGCGGACCTGATCGCACCCGCCTATACCGGCCCCCTCTGCGAGCCGGACGTGATCGAGGAAAACTTCCTCAACTGCGCCAGTGATCTGCTGTTTCGGCTGGACTCCAGCTGTCAGGCCAAGATTCACGCCGGCCCCGGCCGCGTCAAGACCTCCGCTCCCAACGTCCCCCAGGACCCGGAGGTAAAGTTCATCTTTGACATGGACCTCGCCATGGTGGGAAACACCCCCTGCACGCTGTCCGCCGCCGCGTTGGAGACCCTTCACGGCCATGCCACCCGCATCTTTGAGGGCGCTGTCACCGACCGGCTGCGGACCGCCATGGAGTCCGTCTGAGTTTTCGCGTGTTATAGACAAAATTCTTCCCTGTTGTCCGTGCTCGGACAGCAGGGAAATTTTTTTGTAAAAATTGCAGGAAAACGTTTTCATCTGTTTTTTATATTTTAGGAATTTTCAACCTTGTGCAAAAACCGTATTATCCAGTATTCTATTTTTATCATACTTTGGTACATTAAACACACAAAGAAGAGGGGCAATACAAATGTTAAAAAGTGAATACCTGCAGCGCGTGTATACGCAGGTGGTCACCCGCGATCCCGATCAGCGGGAATTCCACCAGGCCGTTCTGGAAGTTCTGGAGAGTTTGGACCTCATCGTGGGCCAGCATCCGGAATACGAGCAGAAGGGCATCATCGAGAGCTTTGTGGAACCTGAGCGTATGATCTCCTTCCGGGTGCCTTGGATTGACGACGAGGGAAAGGTCCATGTCAACCGCGGCTACCGCATCCAGTTCAGCTCCGCCATCGGCCCTTACAAGGGCGGCCTTCGGTTCCACCCCACGGTCAACCTGTCCATCCTGAAATTCCTGGGCTTCGAGCAGATTCTGAAAAACAGCCTGACCGGCCTGCCCATGGGCGGTGCCAAGGGCGGCAGTGACTTCGACCCCAAGGGCAAGAGCGACGGCGAAGTCATGCGCTTCTGCCAGAGCTTCATGACTGAGCTGAACCGCCATATCGGCCAGTTCGTGGACGTGCCCGCCGGTGATATCGGCGTCGGTGCCCGTGAGATCGGCTTCCTGTTCGGCCAGTACCGCCGTATCCGCGGCAGCTACGACGCCGGCGTCCTCACCGGCAAGGGTCTGGAATTCGGCGGCTCTCTGGTCCGTACCGAGGCCACCGGATACGGCCTGTGCTACCTGACCGAGGAAATGCTCAAGTGCATGAAGAACGACAGCTTCGAGGGCAAGACCGTGGTCATCTCCGGCTCCGGCAACGTGGCGATCTTCGCCTGCCAGAAGGCCACGGAGCTGGGCGCCAAGGTCGTCGCCATGAGCGACTCCAACGGCTATATCCACGACCCCAACGGTATCGACCTGGATGTGGTGAAGGACATCAAGCTGGGCCACCGCGGCCGCATCAAGGAATATGCCGAGCGGGTCCCCGGCAGCACCTATGCCGAGGGCTTCCGGAACATCTGGAACGTGCCCTGTGACGTGGCCCTGCCCTGCGCCACGCAGAACGAGATCGACGGCGATATCGCCAAGATCATCGTCAAGAACGGCGCCATTGCTGTGGCCGAGGGTGCCAATATGCCCTGCCGCCCGGAGGCTATTCAGGTGTTCCAGGATGCCGGTCTGCTGTTTGCTCCCGCCAAGGCGGCCAACGCCGGCGGCGTGGCCACCAGCGGTCTGGAGATGAGCCAGAACTCCATGCGCTATGCCTGGACCTTTGAAGAGGTGGACGCCAAGCTGAAGGGCATTATGGTGAACATTTTTCACAATATCTTCGACGCCTCCGTGGAGTGCGGTGTCCCCGGTGACCTCGTTGTAGGCGCCAATATCGCCGGCTTCAAAAAGGTCGCGGACGTCATGCTGGCTCAGGGTATCATTTGATTTGCCTGCTGCTTCACTGAAATATCAGATTGCAAAGAGGGACCGCCATTCGGCGGTCCCTCTTCTTATGAAAAGAAACAGGCGCGATTTCCTCCCTAAATGCCTGAAACTCCAAAGGCTGTCAGCGTATAGAGAAATCTTGAGCAAATTATTATGAAAAATCCCTATGGACAAACCGCCGCTTTTTTGACAGAATAAAGTTCTCGCGTAAACAAAGCCTTATGCGATTCTTTTTTTGTTGCAGTGACAAAAGCAACTTGCTTTACTACATCTTGTGTATTATAGTGAGATTGTCACAATACATGTAGTGCGGCCGGGCCGTGTAGAATAAATGGGGGGAATTGTTCATGACAGTCATCAAGCGCAATGGAACAGAAGTGACTTTTGATATTGACAAAATCATCGCGGCCATTAGCAAAGCCAACGAAAGTGTGGAGGAAAGTGCCCGCATGACCCCGATGCAAGTCAAACGCATCGCGGAATTCGTGGAGCTGAGCTGTCTGAAAATGAACCGCTCTCCCTCTGTGGAGGAGATTCAGGACCTGGTGGAGTACCAGATCATGGCCCACGGCGCCTATGAGGTGGCGAAGAACTATGTCACCTACCGCTATACCCGGTCTCTGGTCCGCAAGAGCAACACCACCGACGAGAAGATTCTGAGCCTGATCGAGTGCTGCAACGAGGAGGCCAAGCAGGAGAACTCCAATAAGAACCCCGTAGTGAACTCCACTCAGCGGGACTACATGGCCGGCGAGGTCTCCCGGGACATCAGCGAGCGTCTGCTTCTGCCCCCCGATATCGTGGAGGCCCACCGGGAGGGCATCATCCACTTCCACGACACGGATTACTATGCCCAGCACATGCACAACTGCGATCTGGTGAATCTGGAGGATATGCTCCAGAACGGCACTGTCATTACCGGCACACTGATTGAGCGACCTCACAGCTTCTCCACCGCCTGCAACATCGCCACCCAGATCATCGCCCAGGTGGCCTCCAATCAGTATGGCGGCCAGTCCATCTCTCTGGCCCATCTGGCGCCCTTTGTGGATGTCAGCCGGAAAAAAATCCGGAAATCCGTGGAGCGGGAGATGGAGGCCATCGGCGTGGACCCCGGCGAGGAAAAGCTGTCTGAGCTGGTGGAGACCCGCCTGCGGGACGAGGTGCGTCGGGGTGTCCAGACCATCCAGTACCAGGTGCTGACGCTGCTGACCACCAATGGACAGGCCCCCTTCGTGACTGTGTTCATGTACCTGGGCGAGGCCAAAAACGAGCAGGAGCGCAAGGACCTGGCCATGATCATCGAGGAAACCCTGGAGCAGCGCTACGAGGGCGTCAAGAACGAAGACGGCGTGTGGATTACCCCCGCCTTCCCCAAGCTGATCTACGTGCTGGAGGAGGACAACATCCACGAGGACTCCCCCTACTGGTATCTGACGGAGCTGGCAGCCAAGTGCACCGCCCGCCGGATGGTGCCCGACTATATCTCCGAGAAGAAAATGCTGGAGCTGAAGATTGACAAGAACGGCGAGGGCCACTGCTACACCTGCATGGGCTGCCGCTCCTTCCTGACGCCCTACGTGGACCCGGAGACCAACCAGCCCAAGTACTACGGCCGGTTCAACCAGGGCGTCGTCACCATCAACCTGCCGGACGTGGCCCTGTCCTCCGGCGGCGATCTGGAGAAGTTCTGGAAAATCTTTGACGAGCGTCTGGAACTGTGCCACCGCGCGCTGATGTGCCGCCACGAGCGGCTGAAGGGCACTCTCTCCGACGTGGCACCCATCCTGTGGCAGTACGGCGCCCTGGCCCGGTTGAAGAAGGGCGAGACCATCGACAAGTTGCTCTACGGCGGCTACTCCACTATTTCCTTGGGCTATGCAGGTCTCTACGAGTGCGTAAAGTACATGACCGGCAAGAGCCATACGGACCCCGCTGCCACGCCTTTTGCCCTGGAGATCATGGAGTATATGAACGCCGCCTGCCGCAAGTGGAAGGCCCAGCACAACATTGACTTCTCCCTGTACGGCACGCCGCTGGAATCCACCACCTACAAGTTCGCAAAGTGCCTCCAGCGCCGCTTCGGCGTCATTGAGGGTATCACCGACAAGGGCTATATCACCAACAGCTATCACGTCCACGTGACGGAGAACATCAACGCCTTTGACAAGCTGAAATTTGAGGCCCAGTTCCAGCACCTCTCCCCCGGCGGTGCCATCAGCTATGTGGAAGTACCGGATATGCAGGACAACATCCCCGCCGTTCTGGAAGTGATGAAGTTCATCTACGACAACATCATCTACGCCGAGCTGAACACCAAGAGCGACTACTGCCAGGTCTGCGGCTGGGACGGCGAGATTCAGATTGTGGAAGAGAACGGCAAACTCATCTGGAAGTGCCCCAAGTGCGGCAACACGGACCAGGACAAGATGAATGTGGCCCGCCGGACCTGCGGCTACATCGGCACTCAGTTCTGGAACCAGGGAAGAACGCAGGAGATCCGGGACCGGGTCCTGCATCTGTAATTCTTGATTTGACATCATTTTATGATTGAAAAAGGGATGCGAGCCATTGATGGCTCGCATCCCTTTTTCAATCATATGAGCGGCTTTCGTGTCAGCGAATCTTCCGCGCCTCCACATAGTACCGCTTGTCCTGAGCGTGGCCCATGGAGAAGGTCTTGCGGGGCAACACGCCGTCCGCCATGACAGTCTTGAACAGCTGCTCCTTGCCCATGGCCGGCAGCTTAAAGCCGATGTTGCCGGGCTTGCCGCCCAGTTCATCCGTGACTTCGTCACCGTGGATGTAATCCACCTCGCCGCTGTTGGTCTTTAAATACTCGTCAATGAACGCCTGAAGCGTTCCCACCGCCAGCTGTACCTTGGGATCAGGCACCGTGATGTAGCCGGTGTGGCCCTCATAGGTATAGGCGATGGTGTGGCCCTCCCCTTCGCCCTCGTGGGCGCCGGGATAGAAAGCCTTGAACGCCTCCAGCACCTTCTCCGGCTCCACGCCGAAGAGGACACGATGGATGGGCTCGAATTTCAGGGCGTCGTCGTGGTTGTTCACCACTTCCACCAGCGCGTACCGGGCGGGCAGGCTGGCCCACTCGCTCTCCGGCGTGACCTTTTTCAGGTCCTCATAGCATTGTTTGGCAGTGGCCAGGGAGTGGTTGCCGTCGCCCACCGCAAACAGCAGTGGCGCCACGCCGCTCATGCCGTACTTCTTCTCCATCTCCACATCGGAGCACAAGCCCTCCAGCGCGTCCGCCACGCCGTCCACCTGCTCGCCGGTCAGCTTCCAGCCCTTCAGGTGGCCGCCGCCCTGCTGCAGGTCAAAGTCATAGAGCCGCTCCATCTTGCCGCTGCCGGCCGTCAGGGGTTCGATGACGGTTCCCTCCGGGTCGTCGATCAGCAGCATGACGTGGGGCAGTTCGATGGGTGCGTCCTTCCGGACCCGAACACGGGGCGGGATGCGGGAGAGCACGGTGCCCTCCGTGGCGCGGATCAGCGCGCCGCTGCCGGGGGTAAAGTCGTACTGCTCCAGGTCCACCATGCCAATCAGGCCATGGCGCACCTTGCCGTCAGACTGGGTGCGCTCGATATAGATGAGCGTATCCTCGAGCGTCCGGAACACGCCGCCGTCCAGATACTTTTTCATGGACGCGTTAATGTCCGCAATGTGTTCGTCCACGTTGGCGTCGTTCAGCTTCGCCTCCGGCAAAATCAGCCGCAGAGCAGAGGGCGCGTCGCCCACGGTGTCCTCCACCGCCTGCCAGTATTCCGGCTGAGAGGTAAACTGGTCACAGGCCACCACGGCCCACTTGGTCATGTCCGCGCCATCCGGCAGCAGGATATCCGCCGGGTAAAAGCCTAATTTCTTGAATTTGGGATTCATCCGCATCTCCTCCTTATTGGAATGCAGTGAGCGGAGCTGCCCGAACGCGTTTCCGCCCGGGCAGCCTCCGGTCAGTCTCAAAGCACGGGGCTCCAGCCCTGCTCAGAAGCTCTCGATGATGTCCACCAGCTCGGCGCCGATGCGCTTCTGGGCCTCCTTGGTGCCTGCGCCCACATGGGGCATGCAGGAGACGGCGGGATGGGCGGCCAGCTCCCAGTTGGGGTCCTTTTCGCTGAGCCACACATCCAGGCCGGCGGCCTTCACCTTTCCGGAGTTCAGAGCGTCCAGCAGAGCGGCCTCGTCCACATTGGCGCCCCGGGAGACATTGATGATCACCACGCCGTCCTTCATCTTCCCGATGGACTCCGCGTCCACCAGAGGCTTGTCGCCGGCGGGGGCACACAGCACAATGATGTCGGACTGGGCCAGCAGTTCATCCATGGAGACAAAGCGCATGGTCTCGCACTCGCAGCCCTCGGGCTTGTTGCGGTGGACAACGGACAGCACCTTCATCCCCAGGGCCTGCCCCTTTTCGCCCACCAGGCGTCCGATCCGGCCGTAGCCGATGACGCCCATGGTCTTGCCAGAGAGCTCAAACCCCTTGGAATACGCCTTTTTCTCCCACTTTTTCTCCCGCATGGTATGGCCCGCGATGGAGATATTGCGGGCGCAGGAGAACAGGAGGGCGATGGCCAGCTCCGCCACGGCGTTGGAGGAGGCCCGCGGCGTGTTCTTTACCGTGATGCCAGCGGCCTCCGCGTATTTCACAGCAATGTTGTCGACGCCCACACCTGCCCGGATGATGAGCTTCAGGCGGCTTCCCTTGGCGGCGTCGATCTGGGGCTCCTTGATTTTGGTGGCGGACCGAATGATGACCGCGTCGAAATCCCGCAGGGCTTCGCCCAGCTGGTCAGGCTCGTAGAACTGTTCCACCACCTCATAGCCATCCTTGCGCAGCTTTTCCATCGCGCCGGCGTCCATACCGTCAGTGACCAAAACTCTCATAGCCATATTCAATTCCCCTTTTCATTATTTTCCGTGTGTGCGCACCCCAGGGGCGCACGAGTTGACCAATGGAAAATCCCAGCGCCCATTGGGGGACAGGCGCTTGGCAAAAGCCAGGGAGTCAAATCAAAAGTTTTGCCCGCCTTTACAACGGCGGCGGGGTCCAGGGGCGGAGCCCCCGGTGGGTTTGGGCAAAGCCCAACCCTGCGTGCCTGAAAAATCTCAGGCGTGCTCCGCCTCGTACTTCTTCAGGAACTCCACCAGAGCCTCCACGCCCTCCTTGGGCATGGCGTTGTAAATGGAGGCACGCAGGCCGCCCACGCTCTTGTGGCCCTTCAGGTTGTCGAAGCCCGCGGCCTTGGAGGCGGCCACCACATCGGCGTCCTGCTCCTTGGACGGCGTCACGAAGGGCACGTTCATGAGGGAGCGGTCCTCTTTGCGGACGGCGCCGGTGAAGAACTTGCTCTGGTCCAGGAAGTCATACAGAATGGCAGCCTTTTCCTCGTTGCGCTTGGCCATGGTCTCCAGGCCGCCGTTATCCAGCAGATACTTGAATACCTTGCCGCAGCAGTAGATGGCCCAGCAGTTGGGGGTATTGTACAGGGAGTCCGCGTCCGCATGGGTCTTGTAGCTCATATAGACAGGGGTCTTGGGGTCCAGGTCGTCCCGCAGCAGGTCCTCCCGGATGATGACGATGGCCATACCGGCGGGCCCCACGTTCTTCTGCACGCCGCCCCAGATCACGCCGTAATCGCTGACGTTGCAGGGCCGGGACAAGAACATGGAGGACTGGTCGGCCACCAGAATCTTGCCCTTGGTGTTGGGCAGCTTATGATATGTGGTGCCGTTGATGGTCTCGTTCTCGCAGATGTAGACATAGTCCGCGTTGTCGGGGATATCAAGGTCCGAGCAGTCGGGGATATAGGAGAAGTTCTGGTCCTTGGAGGAGGCGACGATCTTCACCTCACCATACTTTTTGGCCTCGGCAATGGCCTTCTTGGACCACGCGCCGGTCTCCACGTAGCAGGCAACACCGTTTTTCATCAGGTTGATGGGGACCATGGAGAACTGAACCGTTCCGCCGCCCTGGATGAACAGCACCTTGTAATTGTCGGGAATGCCCATCAGCTTGCGGAGGTCGGCCTCAGCCTCATCCCGGATCTGCTGGAACACCTTGGAGCGATGGCTCATCTCCATAACACACATACCGCTGCCGCGGTAGTTCATCATCTCGGCGGCGATCTCTTCCAGAACCGCCTCCGGCATCATGGCAGGGCCTGCGGAGAAGTTGTAAGTACGGCCGTATTTCATCGTGTATGCTCCTTTCTGATATTTGGTTGGGCTCGGAATGCTCAAAAAGCGCTGAGATCTCAATCATGTGCCCTTGCAAACTCGGCTAAAAGGGTCAACCTTATTGTAACACATCTGCTTTCTTATGAAAAGTGTAAAGTGAAAATTCGTACCCAGGATTCTTTTTTAGTGAATATAGATTACACCTTTCGCGATTTTCTATCATATCTGTACTTAAACCACGTTTATCTCATCTTGCATCGCAGCGCCATTCCGGATATAATAAGACCCAGTCGGCCTCCCGGCGGAAAGGATTGCTTCGCCTATGTACTATGGGGAAATCAAAAACTGTGACATTGCCAACGGCGAGGGGGTCCGGGTAACGCTGTTTGTCTCCGGTTGCACCAACCACTGCAAAAACTGCTTTCAGCCCCAGACCTGGGACTTTGCATACGGCCAGCCTTTTACGAAAGAGACCGAGGAACAGCTTCTCTCCCTGCTGGCTCCCAGCTATATCAACGGGCTGACTCTGCTGGGCGGCGAACCCTTTGAGCCGGAAAACCAGCGGGCGCTGGTCCCCTTTCTCCGGCGCGTCCGAGAGCGGTATCCCCGGAAAAACATCTGGGGGTTCTCCGGCTTCACTTATGAGGAACTGACCACGGACAGAACGTATCCCCGCTGTGAAGCGACAGACGAAATGCTGTCCCTTCTGGATGTTCTGGTGGACGGGCGGTTTGTAGAGGAACTGAAAGATATCTCCCTGCGGTTTCGAGGCAGCAGCAACCAGCGGCTCATCAATCTGAACGCCACCCGTCAGACCGGCCGGCTGTGTCTCCTCCCGGACCGGGACAGGCACTGACCCAATCAGCACTTTCAATTGAATCACACGTTTTGCAATCAAGAAGGTGCCTACATGTGGGCACCTTTTTTAGCTGTTTGGACGGCCGTATTCATCTGTTTTTCAGCAAAAATTTCCGACAAAAAAACGGCATATTCCCGCCGTTTCGAGTCAAACTATGCTCGCGATACCCAGTAAACCCAATGCAGCAACCCAATCAAGTATGCGATGAAAAGGAGAAAATGAGTATGTCTAGCAAGAGTTCCAACAAGATCAATGTTCCCGAGGCCCGTGCCGCTATGGATAAGTTCAAGATGGAGGCCGCTTCCGAGGTCGGCGTGAACCTGAAGGAAGGCTACAACGGCGACCTGACCTCCCGTGAGGCCGGCTCCGTCGGCGGCCAGATGGTCAAGAAGATGATCGAGTCCTACGAGAAGTCTCTGTAACTTCCCGCTGGAGCAATCAGGAAGGGGCGGTATAAGCCGCCCCTTCCTGGACATTTAAGTTCTCTTTTTCCGCTGCTGTTCCGCCAGTAGGTCCGCCAGGGTAAATCGGTCGATGTACGCGTTCACCGTGGCATAGAGGCCGGTCCAGAAATCCAGCGTCGGGCATTCGTCGCAGCGCTCGCAACTGTTCTCCGGCCCCTCCAGGCAGGCGACAGGAGCGAGATTCCCCTCCGTCAGCCGCAGGATGCTTCCGATGGTATAGGCCTCCGGTTCCCGCGTCAGGCGGTAGCCGCCCTGGGCCCCCCGGCCGCTGCGCAAAAAGCCCGCTCTGGACAGCATACCGGCGATCTGCTCCAGATATTTCATGGATATCTCCTGCCGCACCGCTACATCCTTCAAAGAGACATAGCCGTCACCGCCATTCGTCGCAATATCCATCATCAACCGCAGGGCGTAGCGCCCCTTGGTGGAAAATCTCATATCTGTCCATCTCCTTTCAATTCCTATTCTGCCATAGGAAAACTGGGATTTCAAGTGTTTCTGCCGCCTGCTTTGCGATACCTCAGATTTTCTTCCGGGAATTGACATCCCAGGCATTTTCCCGTAGAATAGGTATGACTTTTCAACAAACGAGAGGAGTTTGGAAATATGGATTACGCAAAAGAGTCTCTCCGCCTTCATTATGAGTGGAAAGGAAAACTGGAAATGATCCCCCGGGCCGCTGTTGACAGCAAGGATGCCCTGTCTTTGGCCTACACGCCCGGCGTGGCCCAGCCCTGCCTGGAGATTCAGAAAGATGTCAGCAAGAGCTACGAGCTGACCCGCCGCTGGAATACCGTGGCGGTGGTCACCGACGGATCCGCCGTCCTGGGCCTGGGCGATATTGGTCCCGAGGCCGGCATGCCCGTCATGGAGGGCAAGTGTGTCCTGTTCAAGGCCTTCGGCGGCGTGGACGCCATCCCCCTGTGCGTCCGCAGCAAGGACGTGGACGAGATCGTAAATACCGTGGCCCTGCTGGCCGGTTCCTTCGGCGGCGTAAACTTGGAAGACATCGCCGCCCCCCGCTGCTTTGAGATTGAGCGGAAGCTGAAGGAGCGCTGTGATATCCCCATCTTCCACGACGATCAGCACGGCACCGCCGTCATCACCCTGGCGGGCCTGACCAACGCCCTGAAGGTAGTAGGTAAAAAGTTGGAGGACGTGAAGATCGTGGTCAACGGCGCCGGCGCCGCCGCCATCTCCATCACCAAGCTTCTACTGTCCGCCGGAGCGAAGGATATTACTCTCTGTGACCGCAAGGGTGCCATCTATGCCGGTCGGGACGGTCTGAACTGGATCAAGGAGGAGATGGCCCAAGTGACCAACCCCGCGAAAAAGGTCGGTTCCCTGGCGGACGTGCTGGTGGGAGCGGATGTGTTCATCGGCGTCTCCGCCCCCAACTCTGTTACCACCGACATGATCAAAACCATGAACAAAGACGCCATCGTCTTCGCCTGCGCCAACCCCACTCCCGAAATCTTTCCCGATGACGCCAAGGCCGGCGGCGCGGCGGTAATCTCCACCGGCCGCAGTGACTATCCCAATCAGATCAACAACGTGCTGGCCTTCCCCGGAATTTTCCGGGGCGCCCTGGACGCGCGGGCCAGCGATATCAACGACGCCATGAAGATCGCCGCCGCCCACGCTCTGGCCGACCTGGTAGGCGATGACCTGTCCGCTGACTACATTATTCCCGCCGCCTTCGATCCCCGGGTAGCCAACGCCGTGGCCGCCGCCGTTAAGCAGGCCGCTTACGACTCCGGCGTGGCCCGCATCTGATTGTCTGAGGAATCGCCTCTGGTATTCAGGAAGGGAGCCTTCCACAGGCATATCGTTTTTCAGGCCGTCCGGTCAAGTGACCGGGCGGCCTTTTTTGTATATCAGAAAACCACTCGCTGGGCGAGTGGTTCAAAAGAAGCCTAATG
>CAMBAJ010000024.1 GCA_945864305.1 uncultured Clostridia bacterium
TCCGCTGCAGGGTCTCCCGGTTGGAGTCGCCCCGCCAGTAGGCGGCGTTGCAGGCGGTCAGCTTGATGCCGTTGCCCTTGATGCGGCCGGTGGAGTCCAGGTGGGGACCGGCGCACAGGTCGGTGAACTCGCCCTGCTTGTAGAAGGAGATGGTGGCGTCCTCGGGCAGGTCGTTGATCAGCTCTACCTTGTAGGGTTCGCCTTTCTCCTCCATGAACTTGATGGCCTCTTCCCGGGGCAGCTCAAAGCGCTCCAGCTTCAGCTTCTCCTTGCAGATCTTCCGCATCTCGCCCTCGATCTTCTCCATGATCTCGGGAGTGAAGGGGAAGGGAGAGTCCATATCATAGTAGAAGCCCTCCGCGATGGAGGGGCCGATGGCCAGCTTCACCTCGGGGTACAGGCGCTTGACGGCCTGGGCCAGCACGTGGGAGCAGGTGTGCCAGTAGGTGCGACGGTACTGCTCATTTTCAAAGGTATACAGGTTTTCTTCGGACATAATTGTTCCTCCTTCATGTTGAGGGGCAGAAAAAAATCCCACCCCTGACAAAAATCAGGGGTGAGATACGAAAAAACGTATTCCACGGTTCCACCCTGCTTGCATCCCTCGCGGATGCCGCTCGTGTCCTCTGTAACGGGAGGGCCCGTCCCAGCCTACATATCGGTGGGCAGCTCCAAGGCGGTGACTGATTCCGGTTCCGGTCAGGGCCGCTTACAGCCAGCGTCGGCCCCTCTCTGCGATCTTTCCCGGACAGCGTCCTTTTCAAAGCCTTTTTATCAGATTAAGACACAATATAGCACGTGAATTTGTCCCTGTCAAGGGGACAGCCGGGGACATTCTGTGGAATCAGATGGGAACAGTTCTCCGCCGCGGCACGCGCCCCTCATCTCAGGTCCCGGTGGTCCAGAGCCGCCAGGCCAAACCGGGCCGCCCGGGTGACGGTCTCCCGCTCCTCCTCTGTCTCGGCGCCGTCCCACCTGGTCCGCAGCTCCCGGAGAAACAGCCCCCGGAGGGAGTCCTCCCCCGCCCGGGCCCAGACGTCCTCCGCCATACGGGTGCGGTCCCGGACCTCCAGAGCGTAAAAGCGGTCCGCCAGCGCCTCCCGCAGCGCCGGGGCGTCCACGCCGCCTTCCCCGGTCTCGCCGGTGAGGAGCACGCGGTACAGGTGCCGGGCGGTGTCCGCCGGCAGCGCCGCCTCCACGGCGGCCCGGGGGGCCTGTCCGGTGACGTCCACCTCCAATATCTCATACCGCCGCCGGGCAAAGGGCACAAAGGTCAGGGACACCCTTCCGGCGCCGTCCACCGTGCCCTGGTAAAAACCCTTCTCCCCCTGCTCGTCGAAGCCCCGGCCCTCTATGCAGCCCGGCCAAGCACAGAGTGTCCCGCCGAACGTCTGAGGCTCCGTCCGCTTGTGGATGTGGCCCAGGGCCAGATAGGCGAGGCCGCTGGCGGCAGCCTCCTCCCTGCGGATGGGGTCATAGCGGGCCTCCGACGGGTCCAGCTCGCCGTGGAGAAGTCCGATGTGGACCCTTCCGTCCGCCGGGGCGGTGAAGCCCGTCAGGAAGCCCGCCGTCTGCTCCGGTCCGGTGAAGGCCGCGCCGTGGACCACCAGGTTCCACTCCGGCAGTTCCGCCGCCGTCAGCGTATGCTCCCGGAAAACGGTCACGTTCTCCGGCCAGTCCACCGTCTGCCAGGGACTGCCGGGGCCGTACCAGTCATGGTTGCCCGGGGCGATCAGAACTCTGGCCCGCATCTGCCCCAGGGCCGCCGCCAGCTGCTCTCCGGTCTCCCGGAAGGCGCTGCCGCTGTCGAACAGATCGCCCGCCAGCAGCACCAGGCCGATCTCATTGTCATTGACATAGTCCGCCAGCCGAAAGACCAGCTCCCGGCTCTCCCGGCGGCGGGCCGCCGCTTGCCGGGCCGGCAGAGCGCCGAAGGCGCTGTCCAGATGAAAGTCGGCGGCGTGGATGAATTTCAACATATCGTCTCTCCCGTTACTGGGCCTGCTCCTCCGGTCTCCAACCCTTGCAGACGTCCACCCACTCCACAAAGTTGGAGGAGTACTTCTCCAGCTCCTCGCAGGTCAGTTCGATGGCGCTGTTGTCACTGCCGGCGGCGGGGAACACGGTGTCGAACCGCTTTAAGGACACGTCCAGGTAGGTCTTGACGTTCTCCGGCAGGGCGAAGGAGCACACGCCGCCCACGTCGTGGCCGATGAGGGTGTGGGCCTCCTCGTGGGTCAGCATCTTGGCCTTGGTGTGGAACTGCTTCTTATAGGCGCTGTTGTCCACCTTGGTGTCTCCCGCCACCACGATGATGATGGGCTGGTCGTCCACCTTGAAGCTCAGGCTCTTGGCGATACGGGCGCCCTCCACGCCCACGGCCACCGCCGCCAGGTCCACCGTGGCGGAGGACACGTCGAACTCCCGGATGCGGTCCGCGATGCCGAACTGCTCAAAATACGCGCGCACTTTTTGAATAGACATGATCTGATTTCCTCTCTATGTTTGAATTTCTCAATTATCGGATATCCACCCGCTCCACGGCAGTGCACAGGCCGGTATCGCTGTCCAGCGTGAAAATGGCGCCCTGCAATTTGCAGGGTCCCGCCGCCGGACGGTAGCGGCCCGGCAGGCCGCCCAGGAAGCCCTCCACCGACTGCTGGGGTTCGATGCCCAATACGGACTCGATGGGGCCGGTCATACCCAGGTCCGTCAGATAGCCGGTGCCCTTGGGATATACCCGCTCGTCGGCGGTGGGCACGTGGGTGTGGGTTCCCCACAGGGCGGAGATACGGCCGTCCAGATAGTAGCCCAGGGCCAGCTTCTCGCTGGTGGCCTCGGCGTGGAAGTCCACCAGGGTGAAGTCCGCCTCGCCCTGTTTCAGCAGCCTGTCCGCCGTGGTGAAGGGGTCCCCCGCCTTCCAGTCCAGATCACAGCGGCCGATGAGGTTCATCACCCGGACCCGGACGCCGCCCAGGTCGAATACCTCGCAGCCGTGGCCCGGGGCCCGGCCCGTGTAGTTGGCGGGCCGCAGCAGCCAGGACGCCTCGTCCAGCAGGTCCCGGATCTGCATTTTCCCGAAGGTGTGGTTGCCCAGCGTCACCGCGTCGGCGCCGGCGTCGTGGATGCGCCACGCCTGCTCCTCCGTCACGCCCACGCCGGAGGCGTTCTCGCCGTTCACCACCGTAAAGGAGATGTGCTTGAATTTCTGTAAGGGCCGCAGGTTCCGTTCCAGGTGCCGCAGGCCCGGCTCCCCCACCACGTCGCCAACCGCCAGGATATGATACAGCATATTGCTTCCTCCGCTGATTCAGATTCTAAAGTAGTAGTATACCAAAAACCGCTTTTTTTGCAAAGGACTTCCCGAAATTATCCGGAAAGCGTTGCGTTTCCGCCGTTCTTTGCTTATAATAAGTATGGCAACTATAAGAATTTCTGATCGCCGGAGGTCTTTTATGGCAGTAAAGCTTGAATTGTACCGCGTATTTAAGGAGGTGGCCGAAACCGGCAACATCTCCGCCGCGGCCAAAAATCTGTATATCTCCCAGTCGGCGGTGAGCCAGTCCATCAAGCAGCTGGAAAGTGCGCTGCAGGCCCGGCTGTTCGCCCGCAGCCCCCGGGGCGTGGCCCTGACCAGCGAGGGGCAGATGCTGTATCAATACGTCCGCAGCGCTCTGGGCCTTATCGCCACTGGCGAGGACAAGCTGTCCCAGGCTCAGCAGCTGCTGCTGGGCACGCTGGTCATCGGCGCCAGCGACACCGTCACCAGCTGGTTCCTGACGCCCTATCTGGACGAGTTCCACCGCCAGCACCCCGGCATCCGGCTGAAAATTGTCAGCGGCCGCAGCGCCAAGGTGCTGAGCATGCTGAAGTCCGGTGCGGTGGACATCGCCTTTGCCTCGTCCCCGGCGGACAGCGCCGTGGAGGGCTGGCCCTGCTTTGCCACCCACTCCGTGTTCGTGGCGGGCAGCGGCTACGACTGCGACTTCGACCACGTGTACACCCGGCAGGAGATTGCGGACTTTCCTCTGATTCTGCTGGAGCGGAAGGCCAGCAGCCGGGTCTTTCTGGAGCAGGAATTTTTGAAGAGCGGCGTCACTCTGACGCCGGAGATTGAGCTCTCCTCCCGGCAGCTGCTGGTGTCCCTGGCCCGCATTGGCTTGGGCGTGGCGGGCGTGACCCTGGAATTCGTACAGGACGCCTTGGACGCCGGAGACATCCGCCTGCTGAAAACGGATTTCGACATCCCCGCCCGCAGCGTGGATATGTGCACCCTGCGGGATGTGACCCCCACGGCCGCCGCCACCGCCTTTATGGAGATGGTCCGGTCCGGGGGGCTGTGAGAAACCCGCCATGGATACGCTGGATATTTTCATCCTGATCCTGGAGCTCATCGGCACCATGGCCTTTGCCGCCTCCGGCGCCATGACGGGGCTGCGGAAAAACATGGACATCTTCGGCGTCTGCATCCTGGGGCTGACCACCGCCGTGGGCGGCGGCGTCATCCGGGACCTGATCCTGGGCAACACGCCGCCCGCCACCTTTCAGGACCCCATCTACGCCACGGTGGCGGTGCTGACCTCGCTGGTGATGTTCCTCCCCCAGGTGCGGCGGGTCCTGATGTGGGATCAGGCGCTGTTCGACCTGTGCCTGTTCCTGATGGACACGGCGGGACTCGGCATCTTCACCGTGGTGGGCATCCGCACGGCTTACGCCCATGTGCCCCAGGCCACGGTGTTCCTGCTGGTGTTCGTGGGCGTCGTCACCGGCGTGGGCGGCGGCGTTCTGCGGGACATGATGGCCGGGGACACGCCGTATATCTTCGTCAAGCACGTCTACGCCAGCGCGTCTCTGGCGGGAGCGCTGGTGTGCGGGCTGCTGTGGAATTACGTGGGAGAGATGCTCTCCATGCTGGCTGGCGCCGGCATCGTCATTTTGATCCGGGCCCTGTCCGCCCACTTCCGGTGGAACCTGCCCCGGGCCCATGACTGACGTCTTTCTCGCCAAAGACCGCCCCGGCAGGAGCGGACACGGGTGCGGAAGGGGCTTATATCAATCGACAAACATCACACCGTGCTTCGGCGCGGTGTGATGTTGTCATCTCCGGTGAAAGCAGCGTTCAGCACTCCTCCGGCAGGCGGAACAATTCCTCCACAGTAGTGCCCAGCAACCTGGCCATACGCATGGCCAGGGCCAAAGATGGATCATATTTGTCGTTCTCAATGGCGATGACGGTTTGGCGCGTAACTCCCAGGTACTCCGCCAAGTCTTCCTGCCGCATCCCCGCTGCCTTTCGCAACTCCCGAATCTTATTTTCCATGGGATACCGGCAGTGTCAGCAGACTCCCCACGAGCCAGACCAGGAACAATATAAGCACCACGATCATCAGGATGGTTTTCCACAGCTCCTTTCGAGCTTCCTCGTCACCGGTTTTGCTGCGGCAGGCCAACAGAGCAATGCCGCGGACCAGCTCGATCAGGCCGAAGAGAATGAAGGGGGCCGCGCTGTGCTGCCCGGTCCTCCAATGCCGGAGCAGCTCCAGCCCCATCCATATCCACAGAAGGACCTGGCCGGTACGGTAAGCCCAGTGCTCGGCAATCAACTCAAAGTGACGCTCCATCTCATCGGGCATCTGTCTCTTTCTCATAGGGCACGCCTCCCAGAATGTATAGAACTCTTTACATTACTAGTATAGATGTATATGCAAAAATATCAAGAGTCTTTTACATTCCACAGGTTTCCGGACATAACGGGCCCGATAATCCGCCGGACGCCGGAGAGGACGTACGCTTTGTTCGGAACTGCGCTGTCCGGTGTACAAACCCACTTGCACTTTCCGGCCCGTGATGGTACAATACTATGTCGAAAATATGGCAAAGGAGTTTTGCTTTTATGAAATTAGGAATCGTGGGCCTGCCCAACGTGGGCAAATCGACCCTCTTCAACGCCATCACCAATGCCGGTGCCGAGAGCGCCAACTATCCCTTCTGCACCATCGACCCCAACGTGGGCATGGTGGCCGTGCCCGACGAGCGGCTGGACAAGCTGACCGAGATGTACGAACCCGACAAAAAGACCCCCGCCGTCATCGAGTTCGTGGATATCGCAGGCCTGGTGAAGGGCGCCAGCCAGGGCGCGGGCCTGGGCAACAAGTTCCTGGCCAACATCCGGGAGACCGACGCCATCGTCCACGTGGTCCGCTGCTTTGACGACGAGAACATCATGCACGTGGTGGCCGACGCCGGCACCAACGTGCCCGTGGACCCCCTGGGGGACATTGAGACCATCGATCTGGAGCTGATCATGGCGGACCTTGAGATGGTGAATCGCCGCATTGAGAAGGCCCAGAAGGCCGCCAAGGGCGACAAGAAGTTCCTCCACGAAGTGGACGTGTTCAAGGGCCTGGCGGAGCATCTGAACAACGGCAAGTCCGCCCGGACCTACGAGTGCTCGGAGGAGGACATGGCCCTCATCGCCACCAGCGATTTGCTGAGCCTGAAGCCCATCATCTACGCCGCCAACACCGACGAGGACGGCTTCACCAACCTGGACAGCAACCAGTACTACCAGCAGGTGAAGGACCTGGCGGAGAAGGAGGGCGCCCAGGTGCTGCCCATCTGCGCCAAGCTGGAGCAGGACATCGCCGAGCTGGAGGGCGAGGAGAAGCAGATGTTCCTGGAGGAACTGGGCGTGCAGGAGTCCGGTCTGGACCGGCTCATCAAGTGCTCCTACTCCCTGCTGGGCCTGATCTCCTTCCTGACCTACGGCAAGGATGAGTGCCGGGCCTGGACTATTAAGAAAGGCACCAAGGCCCCCAAGGCCGCCGGCAAGATCCACACCGACATCGAGCGTGGCTTCATCCGGGCGGAAGTGATCGCCTACGACGACATGATCAAGTGCGGCAGCGTGGCCGCCGCCCGGGAGAAGGGCCTTTTACGCAGCGAGGGCAAGGAGTATGTGGTCCAGGACGGCGACATGATCTACTTCCGGTTCAATGTCTGATTTGGAGCGTCTGGCGGCCTACGACCGCATGTATGCCGATCTGCTGAGAGAGCGGGACAAGGTGCTTGCCGATATGGACAAACTTCGCGCCGCAGGAAAAAACAAAGGCGCCACTTACCAGCAGCTGCTGGCCCAGAAGCTGACGGTCCAGAACCTGATCGGCCGGTTTGAAATCTACGGCATCAAAGAGAACTGACGAAATATCCCATCGGATTTCCGGTGGGATATTTTTTTAAGGCAGGAAACATTTTTCACCCAACAGGCGTGTTAGGAGTAGAAAGCGCTTTTCAAACAATGAAAGGAGGCATTGCATGAGCGACCACTTCCTGCGCAATGCCATGGAGGCCCACGGCGACACGGTGTACCGCCTGGCCCTGTGCCGGACCCAGAACGCGGCGGACGCCGAGGACGTCTACCAGGACGTGTTTCTGAGCCTGCTGAGCCAGGAGGACCGGGACTGGGACGGGGAGCACCTGAAAGCCTGGCTGATTCGGGCCACCCTGAACCGCTGCGCCGACCTGCACCGGTTCCGTCTGCGGAGGCCGGTGCTGTCCCTGGAGGACGTCCCGGAGCTGGCGCGACCCGATGACGACAGTGCGGTGGACAGAGCCCGTCAGGCGGAACTCTGGGAGGCGGTGGGCCGCCTGCCGGCAGCTTTGCGGACGGCGGTGCATCTCTATTACGCGGAGGGCTACTCCACGGAGGAGATCGCGGCCATGACGGACTGTCCCCCGGCCACGGTCCGCACCCGGCTCCGCCGGGCCAGAATGAAACTGAAAGACCTGTTGGGAGGTTTTGACGATGAGAGAGAACAACTATCAGAAGCTCACAGAGAATATCCACGCCCCCGCCGGGCTGAATGACCGGGTGCTGCGGGCGGCCCGCCGCGAGACGGCGGAGCGGCAGACCGGCCCCAAGCATCTGGCGAAGCGCAGGACCCATCCCGTTTTCCGGACGGCGGTGTGCGCCGCCTGCGCCCTGGCGCTGGTGCTGGGCGCGGTCCATCTGCGGCCCACCGCCGACACCGGGGAGCAGCTGGGGACCACGCCGGTGATGACGCTGGACTACTCCTTCGGCCTGACGGCCTATGCCGCGGAGACCGGGGAGAGCATCCGGCCCAACGCCAACGGCGGGCTGGCCTTCGACTCCAGCTCCGGCATGGCCGGTGAGGAGATCGGACACTATACCGGATGCCTGTTCCAGGTGACGGGAGAGGGGATCAAAACGGTCTCCCTCGCTGTGGACCGGGGCGGCCTGTACCGCAGCGAGACCCGGACGGGCCTGACGACGGAAGAGGTGCGGGAACTCTGGCAGGCGGAGGAGGCGGGCGGTCCTGTCTGCAGCGTCTACGGCGAGGACGAGGGCGGCCCCATGAACGCCGAAGTGATGACCGCGCTGGGCGCCAGCGTCACGGAGGACTTTGACCCGGCGGCGCGCTACGGCTTCTGGGTACCGGAGTATCGGGAGGACCCGGACGCGGATCTGCGGCAGGCGGTCTGGGCCAGCATCGACACCTTTGACGGCGCCCGCCTGACCGTGACCGTCACCTTTACGGACGGCAGAGAGCAGAGCAAGACCTATACGCTCTCCACCGGCCGCCTGCGGGTGGAATACGGGGAGGACGGGACGCGGGCCCTGCTGCCCCAGCTGGCGGGAGACGAGGAACCCTTCGTTTACGCCATCTACGCTGCCAGTGAGGCGGAGAGCCGCTGGCTCCAGTGGCCTGTCCAGGACAGCCGGACCATCAGCCTGAGCAACCCCTACGGCACGGCCTACAACGGCACCTTCCACAGCGGCATCGACATTCCCGCTGAACAGGGGGCTGTCATTCTGGCGGCGGCGGACGGCACCGTCACCGAGGTGGGCTATGACCGGGAGCGGGGCAACTACCTGGTGCTGGACCACGGCGACGGCCTGACCACCCTGTACGCCCAGTGCCGGAACGTGGACGTACAGGAGGGCGATACCGTGAAGGCGGGAGAGATGATCGCCGCCGTGGGCTCCACCGGCATGTCCACCGGCCCCCACCTCCACTTTGAGGTCCGCCAGGACGGCGAGGCCCAGAACCCGGTGGCCTACTTCGACAGCGATATCCGGGACACGCTGAAAGCGGAATAAGCGATGAGAGGCCGCTCCCACGGGAGCGGCCTCTCATTTGCCGTGTTTGGCGTATTCCTGAGCCGTTTTTACGTACAGTCCGGCGGAATCCCCTTCGTCGTCCGCCGTCAGCCCGCCGGAAAACAGCTGGATGTTCAGCTTTGTGCGCGCACGCGCCTTTTGCAGGATCTGGATGGCGTTCTCCAGAGCTTCATCCAGAAGCTCATAGTTTTTCTTGTAATCGGGTTCGTTGGACATTTCTATCACCACCCCTTACAGTATAGGTCCATATCACCCTATTTTCAATAGGTCAATGGGGCATAATTTTGGTGGGTGATGGATATGACGCCGATGAAAGTGCTGCGAAAAGCCAGGGGCTATTCGCAGGTGAAGATGCAGATGCTGACAGGCATCGACCAGAGCGACTACTCCAAAATTGAGAGCGGTAAGCGGAACATGACCTTTGAGCAGTGCAGGCGTATCGCGCTGGCGCTGGAGACCAGCATGGATTATCTGGCTGGCCTGACGGATGAACAGACCCCTTACCCGCCCAAAAAATAAGGACCGCCGCAGAGTATTCTGTGACGGTCCTTTTATTTTTATCAAATATAAAAATCAATATTGACTTTAATTTTATTTAGGTTTATATTAATTTTGTGAAAGGAGTGGGCGATATGACGGCAGTCCCGGTGTGGATGGCGGAGCTGGAGGACGAGGACCTGGCGTTCATCAAAAAGTTCATCCTCGCGTCCGGCTCTTTAAAAGAAGTGGCATCGGTGTACGGCGTCAGCTACCCCACGGTGCGCCTGCGGCTGGACCGGCTCATTCAGAAAATACAGCTGACGGAGACGGCGGAGGCGGACCCCTACGTGTCCCTGGTCAAGCGGCTGGCAGTGGACGACAAGCTGGACTTCGACACGGCGAAAATTCTGATTACCGAATACCGAAAGACGAAGGAGGGGTGACGAATGAGGTATGGAATCGCGACAGGCGTCAGAATCTATCTGGATGCTGGCGATACCGTAAAATTCGCAGTAATTGCCATCGCAGTCATTTTGCTGGAGGTATTCCTAGCCCGGAGAGAGACATGGTGGCCGGGACTGCTGCTCCCGGCGGCAAGTATTCTGTGGGCTGTCGCTGACCTTGTCATCTGCCTGAACAGCCCGTCGGACGCCTCCTTTGGCGTGCGGTTTGGAGCGTGTTTACACCTTTTCTTTTTCCAGAATATTAGAACGCTGGTGCTGCTCATTCTCTACGCGGTCTGCCGGGAGACCCGGCGGCGCAAAGGGAGGCGGAAGCAGGAAATCGACAGAATGCATATCGACGATATTTAAGGAGGCATCCGGCATGGCAATGGGATTCCGAATGATCATCTTTCTGCTGGCGCTGCTGGTGGGCGTACCGCTTTTGCAAATTTTCCTCTCCAGGCGGGAGAGCAAGTGGCCGGGGCTGATTCTGCCGCTGCTGACGTTTTTGTACGCCCTGGTGATGGCCCTCAGCGCCGCGGCCTACAACGGCGGCATCCCCTGGGGCCCCATTCTGGCGTCCCTGCTTCTGGGCAACATCCCCACGGTGATCCTGCTGGCCATTTACGCCGCCTGCCGGGAGAAGTTCCACAAGCGCAGCGAGCTGGACAAAATGCAGATCAAGGACCTGTAAAAAATCTCTCCCGCTTTGATAGGCTCTCCCTGTGGAAGACAAGGGATCAGAACCGTCTTCTAGAGGGGGGAACTGTCATGTCCAGATGAAGTAAGCACCGTGCGGAAGAAACCGGCATGTACTGCCAGGTCCTGATTCGTACCGCGGACTGTCAGGAAGCCGTTAAGGCTTTCTGGGAAAAGCGGCCTCCGGTTGAAGCCCTCGCCCCGCGCAACCATAAAAGTCCTGAAATCTTGTGATTTCAAGACTTTTTCTTTCCCCCCCCAAAAAACAGCAAAATTCCGCAGATTCAGTCTGAGGCCCGAACCGCCCTGTAAGATCGGCAAGAACGCCGGCGACACGCAAAAACATGATGTTTTGCGTGTCCCCGGCGTTTTTCAATCCCTGAATCTACCTCAAATCACCTTGCAGGTGAGAGATGAATTCTGCGTTTTTTATGGACTTTATCTATATATAACTCCCCGCGCCCGTCGCAATGGCAGCTGTTTGCCTTGCCGCAGCTGTTGCCGCGAAGCCGCCGTCAGGCGCAGTCAGGGAATTTCCGCTTTTAACCGCCGAATCCGTAGCGGTTGCCAAAGAAGTACTCAAACAGGTCGTTGGGATTCGTGTAGCCGTTGCCGTACTGGCTGCCCTGATTCTGATCAGTCTGGGTCTGGGTATCCTCCTGGGTCTGCTGCTCCGGGGGAACAGAACCCCAGGTCAGCTCCACGGTGGTCTCCTGACCCTCCCGATAGATCGTCAGGCTGACTGTGTCGCCGGCGGAGTACTGCTTCTTCACCGCCGTCAGGTCCTCCATGCTCTCAATCTCCGTGTCGTCCACCTTCAGGATGACATCGCCCATCTTCAGTCCGGCCTGGGCGGCGGCGCTGCCCTCCTCCACGGAGTAGACGAACACGCCTTCCGTCACATCGTAGCGGTACTGAGCAGCCATCTGGCTGGTCATGGTGCCGCCGGTGATGCCGAGGTAGGGCTTGTTGGTGACATAGCCGTTGGTCATGATGTCCTGGATCATGGCGATGACGTCATTGATGGGGATGGCGAAGCCCAGGCCCTCCACGGACTCGCTGGAATAGCTGGAGTACTTGGCGGAGACGATGCCCACCACCTCGCCGTACTGGTTGAACAGGGGGCCGCCGGAGTTGCCAGGGTTGATGGAGGCGTCGGTCTGGATCATGTTGAAGGGCGTACCGTCCACGTTGATGGCCCGGTTCACGCAGGAGACCATGCCGCCGCTCATGGAGAAGGTCAGCTCACCCAGAGGATTGCCGACAGCCAGCACGTGGTCGCCCACGTTCAAATTGTCGCTGTTGCCCAGGGTGACGGGCTGGAGGTTCGTGGCCTCCACCTTGATGACGGCGATATCGTAGTCCTCGTCGCCGCCCACGTACTTGGCGTCATACTCGTCGCCGTTGTACATGGTGACTTTCACAGTGTCCGCGTCCTTCACCACATGGTAGTTGGTGACGATGTAGCCGTCCTTGGTCAGCACGAAGCCGGAGCCGGCGGAGGCCGTCTGTACCGGCTGGCCGAAGAAGTTGGTGCCGGAGGTGCCGGTGACGTTGATGGACACCACACTGTTGGCATTGGCCGCGTAGACCTCGGCGTCGCTCATGGGCGTCTGCCCGTCCACGGTGTTGATGGACACCTGGGTGGCGGGACGGCTGCTGACGTTCATCTCCGTGCTGCTGCCGCCGCTCCGGGTGACGCCCCAGACCACGCCGCCGCCCACGGCGCCGCCCAACAGGGCACAGCACAGGGCCAGAGCGGTGATCTTCAGGCCCGTCTGATTCTTTTTCACAGGCTTCATCTCCTGCACGGGCTGCTGGGGCCCGGCCTGATAATTGTGGAGCTGCTCGTCCACGGTGGGGCGGGCGCCGTTCTGCCCGCTGCTCTCGCTGCCGTCCTTGCGGTATGTGTAGTGATACAGGTTCTGTTCATCGTTATACATAATTGATTCCTCCTATTATGTATCCCGCTTCTCCGCTCTTTAGAACAGAGACTAGCAAAGGATTGTGTCGAAAGTATGAAAAATGCATGCACGTTTTTTGAACATTGCATCTCTCAGGTCTCTTCCCTGATCTTTGACTGTAGTATAAAGCGGCAGTCTTAAAAAAATCTGAAAGGGTTTTAAAGAAATTTTGAACAACCGTTTTTTCCTTGGGCAGGTGAAATCTTTCAAATGCCGGTTTTCGCCGGGCCGTTCCTGTGATAGAATACATATCAAATGTGGAACTGTCATGGAAAGGAATTCGATTGCCATGCTGAAAATTGAAAACATCAAGCTGCCCCCCGACAGCGACATGGCCGCCCTCAGCGCCGAGGCCGCCCGCATCCTGAAGGTCCGGGAGAAGGACTTCGCCTCCCTGCGGGTCCTGCGCCGCAGCGTGGACGCCCGGGAGGAGGTCTCCCTGGTCTACACCGTGGAGGCGGCGGTGAAGGACGAGGCAACGGTGCTGAAGCGCTGCCGCAGCAAAAAGGTCAGCCGGATGGAGCGAAAACCCGGCTATCTGCTGCCCGCCCCCCTGCCCGCGCCGGTCATCCCGCCGGTGGTGGTGGGCGCGGGCCCGGCGGGCCTATTCGCCGCGCTGGTGCTGGCCAGGGCCGGTCTGCGGCCCATCCTGCTGGAGCGGGGCCGGTGCGTGGAACAGCGCAGGGCCGATGTGGAGCGGTTCTGGTCCACGGGAGCGCTGGACCTGACCTCCAATGTCCAGTTCGGCGAGGGCGGCGCCGGGGCCTTCTCCGACGGCAAGCTGAACACCGGCACCAAGGACATCCGCCACCGCTTCATTCTGGAGCAGCTGGTGTCCTGCGGCGCGCCCGGGGACATCCTCATCGACGCCAAGCCCCACGTGGGCACAGACTATCTCCACATCGCCCTGAAAAACCTCCGCCGGGAGCTGCTGGACCTGGGGGCGGACATCCGCTTTGAGAGCCAACTGACGGACCTGGACATCCGGGGCGGACAGTTGGAAAGCATTACTGTCACCGGGCCGGAGGGCCCTTACATTCTCCCCTGCCGCCATCTGGTTCTGTGCCCCGGCCACTCCGCCCGGGACACCTTTGAGATGCTGCACCGCCGGGGCGTGCCCATGGAGGCCAAGCCTTTCGCCGTGGGCGTCCGCATTGAGCACCGGCAGACGGACTGCGACGCCGCCCAGTACAAGCAGTATGCCGGACACCCCGGCCTGCCGGTGTCCACCTACAAGCTGTCCTGCCATCTCTCCAACGGGCGGGCGGCGTTCTCCTTCTGCGTCTGCCCCGGCGGAGAGGTGGTGGCCGCCGCCTCGGAGGAGGACCGGGTGGTCACCAACGGCATGAGCGAGTTCGCCCGGGATAAGGAAAACATCAACGGCGCCCTGCTGGTAAACGTCACGCCGGAGGACTTCGGCGGCGAGGGCCCCCTGGCGGGCATCGCCTTCCAGCGGAACTTGGAGGACGCGGCCTACCGCTTGGGCGGAGGAGGCTATCGGGCCCCCGCCCAGCGGGTGGAGGACTTTCTGGCCCGCCGTCCTTCTATCGGTCCGGGCCGGGTGCGGCCCAGCTACCGCCCCGGCGTCACCTGGACGGACCTCCACGACTGCCTGCCCGCCTTCATCACGGACACCATGGAGGAGGCCCTGCCCGTCCTGGGCCGGAAGCTCCGGGGCTACGATGCCCCCGACGCGGTACTGACTGCCGTGGAGAGCCGCTCCTCCTCCCCCGTCCGCATCCCCCGGGACGGGACGCACCAGTCCCCTGTCCAGGGACTGTATCCCTGCGGGGAGGGCGCCGGTTATGCCGGCGGCATCCTCTCCGCCGCCGCTGACGGCATGCGGTGCGCCGAACAAATCTGTCAATTCATCTCTCAGGAGGGTTAAACTATGAGCCGCGATATCTGCATCTATCAGGAATTTCTCACCGACGCCCACAAGGCGCAAATCGAAGCAGCAGCCCGGGAAACGGGCTTCGTCCCCCATTACTTCACGCTGGACCAGTTTGAGGAGGCGAAATCCTGCCTCCAGAACTGTGAAATCCTCTACGCCCACTCCGTGGACATGCTGCGGGCCGCTCCCGCCACATTAAAGTGGTACTGCTGCTCCTTCGCCGGGGTGGACCCCTACTGTAAGGACCCGTCCATTTTTGCCAACCCCGACTGTATTCTGACCAACTCCAACGGCTACGGCGTCACCATCGCCGAGCACGTGGTCATGGTCACCCTGATGCTCCTCCGGCGGATGCCGGAGTATGAGGAGGTCGTCCGGAACCACAACTGGTCCAATCAGCTGCCCATCCGGTCCATTCGGGACAACGAGTTCACCATCCTGGGCACCGGCAACATCGGCGTCAACGTGGCGGAGCGGATGCGGGGCATGGGCGCGGCGAAGATCATCGGCCTCAGCCGCAGCGGGAAGCCCCATCCGGCCTTTGACGAGGTCCATCCCATTGCGGACCTGGACAAGGTCCTGCCTGAGACGAAAATTCTGGTCATGGCCCTGCCCGGTACGGCGGAGACCATCCACATCCTGAACCGGGAGCGCATCGCCCTGCTGCCCGCCGACGCCTATGTCATCAACGTGGGCCGGGGCACCGCCATCGAACAGGAGCCCCTGATGGAGGCCCTGAATGAAGGCCGCATCGCCGGTGCCGCTCTGGACGTCATGGACCCGGAGCCCCTGCCCAAGGACCATCCCCTGTGGACCACGAAGAACCTGATCCTGACCCCCCACGTCTCCGGCAACATGACGCTGGGCTACACCTGCGACATCAACGTGGAGATGTTCTGCGCAGATTTGAAAAACTACGCCGCCGGAAAGCCGCTGAACGGCTTCGTGGACCGGACGCGGGGATACTGAGCCGTATTTCCGGCCGTCCCTCAATTTTCCTTTGGAGGTCATATCATGGACAACTTCACCTTTTACTCCCCCACTCTTTTTGCCTTCGGCGACGGGGAGGGAAAAAATGTAGGCGCTCTGGTGCGCCGCTTCGGCGGCACCAGGGTGCTGCTGGTCTACGGCGGCGGCAGCGTGAAGCGCAACGGCGCCTATGACACCGTCACCGCCTCCCTGACGGAAGCGGGTCTCCCCTTTGTAGAACTCTCCGGCGTGCAGGCCAATCCCCGCAGCGGCAAGGTCTACGAGGGCATTGAGCTCTGCCGGGAAGAGGGCTGTGACTTCCTGCTGGCCCTGGGCGGCGGCAGCGTTATCGACACCGCCAAGGCCATTGCTTTCAGCGTGGGCTACGACGGCGACTTCTGGGATTTCTTCACCGGCAAGGTCAAAATTGAGCGCACCCTCCCCGTGGGCGCGGTGCTGACCATCGCCGCCGCGGGCAGCGAGGGCAGCGACAGCGCGGTCATCACCCAGGAGAAGGGCAATCTGAAATGGGGCTGCCCCAAGACGGACCTCATACGGCCCAAATTCGCCGTGCTGGACCCCCGGCTCACCTGCTCCCTGCCCGCCTATCAGACCGCCAGCGGCGCCGTGGACATGATGGCCCACATCCTGGAGCGGTATTTCACCAACACCCCTGACGTGGGACTGACGGACCGGCTGTGCGAGGCCCTGCTGAAAACCATCGTGGAGGCCGCGCCCAGAGCCGTAGCCCACCCCGACGACTACGCCGCCCGGGCCGACCTGATGTGGGCGGGCATGCTGGCCCACAACAACTCCTGCGGCGTTGGCCGGGTCCAGGACTGGGCCAGCCACCAGATTGAGCACGAGCTCTCCGCCTTCTACGACTGCGCCCACGGCGCGGGCCTGGCCGTGGTCATGCCCGCTTGGATGGAATATGTCATGGACCATGACGTGATGCGCTTTGCCCGGTTTTCCGTCAACGTGTTCGGCTGCGAGATGGACTTCGCCCGTCCGGAGAACACCGCCAGGGAGGGCATTGCCCGCCTGCGGGCCTTCTTCCGCTCCCTGGGCATGCCCACCACCCTGGCGGAGATCGGCGCCAGAGCGGAGGACATCCCCGCCATGGCCGCCCACCGGGCCGAAAAGCCCAATGGCTTCCCCTTCGGCGGCTTCGTGAAGATCGGTCCCGACGAGATGCAGGCCATCCTCCATCTGGCGGAGTGAGCCGCCGGACAACCAAAAAAGGCGGATTCCTCTCGGAATCCGCCTGGATGTTCTGGGGACGCTGAAAAATCAGCGAGTCAGGTACATGGCACCGCCCAGCACGATGATAGAAATGGCCGCGTACAGCATGTCGGGGCACCTCCTTCTTTCTTGATGTTGGACTTATGATACCATGTGTTTGGGCGTTTTGCATTAAAATTCTTGCTCTGTTTTGTCGATTTTGCTGTTTTGCTCGTTTTTGCAGCAATTTTGCGGTATTTATGTGCATTTAACCGTTTACCTGAACTTTTATCCCCATTTTTCCTTTCGGACACTCCGGCGGCGGCCGCCGGTTTTCCCGGAGTTTTTATAAATTCTTGCTGTCCCGTTCCCTGGGGCGGCCCCCAAAAGGAGGACCTAACCCATGCAGGATCTGCAGGTACAATGCTTTGTGAAACGGGATTATCAGCCCGCCTTCACGTCGGATTCCATGCCCCGACTGCTGTATATCAGCCGGCGTCTCTCCTCAGACCAGAACCACCCCCGGCTGCTCCACGCCCACCCAGATTTCACGGAGGTCCTTTTGATGGAGGAGGGCAGTGCCCGCTTTCTGATCGGAGAGACCACCTACGAGGTCCAGGCCGGCGACCTGCTGGTTTTCAACAGCGGCGTGGTCCACGACGAACTCTCTGACACTGCCTTCGGCAGCAGCTGCATTGCCGTGGGCGGCCTGCGGCTGCCGGGGCTCCGGGAAAATGCCCTGGTGCCCGACGACGCCCCGGCAGTGTACCACACGGGCGAGGAGCTGACGGACCTGCGGGCGCTGTACCAGATCATCTACCGGTATCTGTCCGAGGACCGGCCGGACTGCGAGGTGTTCTGCCACCGGCTGATGCTGGCCCTGCTGGACCGGGTCCTGACTATCTCCGGCTCCGCCTCCCTGCGGGTCCCATCCAACCCGGAGCCCGCCTCCCTGGGGAAGCAGGTCCAGGACTATATCGACGCCCATTTCAGCGAGCCTCTCACCCTCCAACAACTGGGCGAGGCCCTCCACGCCAGTCCCTACTATCTGGCCCACGCCTTCAAGGAGGCCAGCGGCTACTCTCCCCGGCAGTACCTGCTGCGTCGCCGCATCGGCGAGGCCCAGAATCTGCTGATCTCCACGGACCTGCCCATCGCCCGCATCGCCGAGATGGTGGGCTACGACACCCAGAACTACTTCGACCAGCAGTTCTCCAAGCACACGGGCATGCCGCCCCGGAAATTCCGCCAGTCCTTCCAGGTGAAGGGCGGGGCGGAGGAAACCGATAAAACGTAAAAAAACAGCCCCTCACCCGCGGGTGAGGGGCTGTTTTTATGGATGGAGCATCACTCCCGGATACCCATGGCCTCCCACTTATGGCCCAAGAAGCGGGGGATGAAGAACGACACGCGCAGCACCCAGTCGGCGAACATGGCCATCCAGATGCCCACGACGCCGAAGCCCCAGAAGCGGCCCAGCAGTACGCCCAGGGCCACCCGCATGGTCCACATGGACACCGTGGAGACGACGAGGGTGAACCGGGTATCACCGGCGGCCCGGAGGGCCTGGGGCAGTGTGAAGGAGGCGGGCCAGAGCACGACGGCCACCAGGCCGTGGAGCCAGATGATCTGGCGGGCATACCGCTCCGCCTCGTCCGAGACGTTGTAGAGCTTCATGATCAGGGGCAGGAGCACCAATGTGGCCGTGATGGAGAGGGCCATGAAGAAATAGGTGGACTTCAGCAGTTTCTTCGTGTAGTACCGGGCCTTTTCATAGCTGCCAGCGCCCACGCAGCGGGACACCACCGTCACGATGGCAAGGCCCAGGGCATTGCCCGGCACGCACTGAAAGGTGCAGACCGTGTTGCCGATGGCGTTGGCGGCCACGGACGCCGTGCCCAGCACGGACACTGTGGACAGCAGCAAAATCTTGCCCAGCTGGAACATGCTGCTCTCCAAACCGTTGGGCACGCCGAAGCGCAGGATGTTCTTCACCACGTATTTGTCATGACGGACGGAGAACCGCTCCACCCGCAGCGGCAGGTTCGGGCGGCGCAGCAGCACCACCATGGCCGCGGCCGCCACAGCCCGGGATACCAGCGTGGGGATGGCCACACCCTCCACGCCCATGTGGAGGCCGAAGATCAAAAGGGCGTTACCCGCGATATTGATGAGGTTCATACCCAGGGACACCTGCATGGAGATGCGGGAGTTGCCCATGACCCGGAACAGGGCCGCGCCGGCGCTGTAAATGGCCAGGAAGGGGATGGACGCCTCCACGATGAGGTAGTAGGTGTTGGCGTAGGCCGCCACGTCCGGCTCCACCTGGCCGAACACCACGCCCAGCACAAAGCCCTTGGCGAGGTAGAACAATATCATGATGAGGATGGACGCCTCGCCCATGAACAGCAGCAGCTGGGCGCCGGAGTGCCCGGCCTTGTCCAGCTCCCGCCGGCCCAGATACTGCCCGGCGATGACGGCGCCGCCGGTGGCCAGCGCCGAGAAGGCGTTCACCAGCAGCACGTTCACCGTGTCCACCAGGGACACGGCGGAGATGGCCGCCTCGCCCACCTGGGATACCATCACGGAGTCGAACAGGCCCACGGTGATGGCCAGCAGCTGCTCAATGACCAGCGGAATGATCAGCCGCCGTAGGTCCTCTTTTGTAAAGTCCACATTGATCTTTCTGGTTTCCATTTGCTCTCGTTTTCCTCTTTTTCTCTTTCCTCACCGGAATTCCCGGGGGCTCATATGAAAGGTGTTCTGGAAGGCCCGCAGGAAGGTGGAGTACTCGGAGAACCCCGCCTGCTCCGCCGCCTTCATCACCGGCACGCCCTCGCGGATCAGCTCGCCCGCCCGCAGGAGCCGCTTCTGGCTGATATACTGGTGGACGGAGTACCCGGTGACGGCCTTGAACCGGTGCATCAGGTAGTACCGGCTCAGGAAGAACCGCTTCGCCAGGGCGTCCACCGACAGGTCCTCCTCCAGATGCTGGACGATGTATTTCAAAATCTCCTCCATCTTCGGGTCCACCCGGTAGCTGTCCTGGGCCTCCGCGGCGGTCCGGGAGCGCAGCAGGTCCCGGTTCACCGCGATCAGCAGCTGCTGGCACAGCGTGTCCGACAGCCGTCCGGCGCCGAACTCCCCGGAGCGCAGCGATTCCTCCAGCTGCTGGATGGTCTGCATGTATTGCAGCCGCCGGTTCCCGTCCACCCGCAGAAGGTGGAAGCCCCGCTCCCGTGCGGTGTGGAAGCAGGTGTCCAGCGCCTCGCCCGGGTCGCTGCGGGAGGCCAGCCAGTCCCGGCCCAGCCAGACCACGATCCGCTCGTAGGGCTCTGCCGGGTCGATGATGGGCCGGTGGATCATGTTGTGCTGCACCAGCAGGATGTCCCAGGGCTGGAGAAAATAGGTGACGCCCTCCACCACATACGTGACCCTGCCGTTCAGCAGCAGGATCAGCTTGTCGAACTCGTGATAGTGGTAATCCAGCTTCTGGGCCCGGCTGTCCTTCAGATGGAACAGCCGGAAATTCTCATTCAGATATCCCCGCTTGCCGACTTCGCTGCGGTCCAGCATGGGCGCGCCTCCTCTCCGGTATCTTCTCAGCCGCCTAATCTTATCGCACTTTTTACAATTTCACAATCAGGATTTAACACAAAACATTCCCTGAATTTACGCCACGTTTGGAGAAAAGCGGCAAAAAAGGGCCGAAAATCCCGGGAAAGTTCTGCGTTCCCGCCTGTGCCGTCCGCTTGTCTTTCCCTGTTGGATTTGCTATACTTGGAAAAGTGTAAATATAAGGAGTGGCCGCCATGAGCTATGCTGACGAACGCTTTATTCAAAACTGCCGTGAAATTCTCTCCGACGGCGTCTGGGACACCGACCGGGAGGTCCGTCCGAGATGGGAGGACGGCACACCCGCCCATACCATCAAGAAATTCGGCATTATCAACCGGTACGACCTGCAAAAGGAATTCCCCATTCTGACCCTGCGCCGCACCTACTGGAAGACCGCGGTGGACGAGCTGCTGTGGATCTGGCAGAAGAAGTCCAACAACGTTCACGACCTGAACGCCCACATCTGGGACCAGTGGGCCGACGAAACCGGCTCCATCGGCAAGGCCTACGGCTATCAGCTCTCCGTGAAGCACCACTACCCCGAGGGGGACATGGACCAGGTGGACCGGGTGCTCTACGACCTGAAGCACAACCCCGCCTCCCGCCGCATTATGACCAACCTCTACAACTTCCAGGACCTCTCTGAGATGCACCTCTATCCCTGCGCGTATTCCATGACGTTCAACGTCTCCGGCAACGTGCTCAACGCCATTTTGAACCAGCGGAGCCAGGACATGCTGGCGGCCAACAACTGGAACGTGGTGCAGTACGCCGTGCTGGTGCATATGATGGCCCAGGTCAGTGGGCTGGTGCCCGGCGAGCTGGTCCACGTCATTGCCGACGCCCATATCTACGACCGGCATGTGCCCATTGTGGAGAACATGCTGAAGCAGACCCCCTCCGCCGCGCCGAAGTTCACCGTGGACCCCGCCGTAACGGATTTCTACGCCTTTACCCGGGACAGCTTCCGGCTGGAGGGCTACACCCCCGCGCCCTTTAAAGATAAAATTCCCATTGCCATCTGAGGTGAATGACATGAATGCGATCGTTGTTGTGGATCAAAACTGGGCCATCGGCCGGGACGGTGGGCTGCTGTTCTCCCTGCCCACGGATATGAAGCGGTTCCGCTCCCTGACGATTGACGGCACCGTTATCCTGGGCCGCAAGACTCTGGACTCCTTCCCCGGCGGGCGGCCCCTCCCCCGGCGGCGGAACATCGTCATCACCCACAATGTGGATTTTGACCGTCAGGACTGCGAGATCGTCCCCAGCCCCCAGGCCGCCCTGGAGCTGGCCGCCGGAACCGAGGATGACAAGCTGTGGATCATCGGCGGCGGCAGCGTGTACGCCGCCCTGCTGAGCCGGTGCAAGCGGGCCTACCTCACCAAGGTAGAAGCGGTGGCGGAGGATGCCGATACGTTCTTTCCCAATCTGGATAAACTGCCGGCGTGGGAAGTTGAGCGCACCAGTGAGCCCGTGGAGGAAAACGGGGTCACCTACCGGTTTGTGGACTATGTGAATACAAAACTGTAAGCGTGCGCAGGCCCGCCGGGGAAATTCCCCGGCGGGCCTGATTTTTCGGCCGGCGGGCGGATACCATTGGTCCGCCGCCTTTCTTATTGACCTCTCTCCGCCCAATAGTCAGCGCTGCCCGGCTCATAGCCCCAGGCCTCCTCGTCGGCTTCGCTGGCGGCAGGCAGGTCCATGCCCTCCTCCCACAGGAGAATGGCGTTCTCGCCCCGGCCATACCAGACCCGGGTAATCTCCCGGTCGATTCCCTGACTTCTGGCCCAGGCGTTCTCCTCCGCTACGTCCAGGGCCATCTCCCGGTCCGCCGGTGTGGCACCCTCCCACCGCTTTTCCGTGATGAGCGCCCGGACTGGCACATAGTACTTGTTCCCCACCTCGTCGTATTCAAACCGCGTCCTCCGCAGGTTCCGGTCATCGTCGATATAAAAGTGATACAGGACCCGGCCATCAGACAGCTGGCGCACATTGGTGATCCGGATTTTTTCCGCGGGGACGGGAAAGAGGTACAGCCGCGTCGCCGCACTCCATGCCCCGAACAGCACCAGGCACACCGCAGCCGCGATGGCGGCACCTTTCAGGCGGGCCTTCCACTTGGTCCGTTTCCACTCGTCGCTGATTTTTTTCACCGCCGCACCGTCGGCGGCGTTTTTTCGCGCCTCCGTCGCCGGCAGAGGGGCGTCCATCTCCGCCAGAGCGGTCCGGCAGACCTCGCAGGTGTTCAGGTGTTCTTCCACCGCCGCCCGGCTGGTGTCGGAGCACACGCCGTCGTGGTACAGGGGCAGCAGATCCATCACGATCTCATGTTCCATCGAATTCCTCCTTCAATCTCCGCCGGGCCCGGAAGTACGTCACCCGCGCCCAGCTCTCCGTCTTGCCGAAGAGCTCCCCGATCTGGGAGAAGGGCAGCTCCCCGAAGGTCCGCAGGGAGAACACCTCCTTGTACGGCTCCGGCAGGCCGTGGAGCAGGCGGTGGAGTTTTTTCGCGTTCTCCCGGTCGGCGAAGCCCGCCTCGATGCCGTCGTCTCCCGGCTCCTCCTCCGCCACTCCGAACCGCTTCCGCTCCCGGCACAGGGAGAGGTACTGGTTCCGGGCGATCTGGCACAGCCAGACCCGGAGCTGGCAGTCACCCCGGAAGTCATCGATGGCGGTGAGGGCCCTGAAGAAGGTCTCCTGCGTCACCTCCTCCGCCGTGGCCTCGTCCCGGCTGAGGGCCAGGACGTACTGGTAGACATCGGCGAAATACCGCCGGTAGACCTCCTCAAAATCGGGCATCCGCTCCACCTCCTCTCCCTTCCTCACCCATAAGACGGTGGAAATGCGGTTTCGTTACAAAAAGTTCGCGCCCGGTCTCCCGGACGCGAAAATGATTTCTCTGGGCCGATATTCCAGGGTGGGAAGAGGGCGCCGCCCCCTTTCCTTGTTTTTCCGTTGAAAGCATGATATCATGGATATACTGAATTGGCAAGAAAGGGGGAAACTTTATGGCGGACCTGACCACCGACGTGCGGTATATCAAGGGCATCGGCGAGCAGCGGGCCAAGGCCCTGAACAAGCTGGGCATCTCAACGCTGCGGGACCTGATCTCCTGGTTCCCCCGGAAGTACGACGACCGCACCCAGGCGAAGAAGATCGCGGACCTGGTGCCCGGCGAGAGCGCCTGCGTGGCCGCCATGATTGCGTCGCCCCCCACGGTGTCCCACATCCGCAAGGGCATGGACCTGGTGAAGGTCCGGGCGGTGGACGACTCCGGCGTGCTGGACGTCACCTTTTTCAACCAGACCTGGCTGAAAAACCAGCTTGTGCAGGGGGAGACCTACATTTTTTACGGCAAGGCGGAGGGGAACCTCCTCCGCAAGACCATGGCCTCCCCCATCGTGGAGCGGGAGGGCCGGGGGGAGTTCACCGGCCGCATCGTGCCCATCTATCCCCTGACCGCCGGAGTGTCCCAGCTGATCTTGTCCCGGTCCATCCGGCAGGGGCTGGACGCCTGCGCGGACATCCTGCCGGACGTGCTGCCCGACGAGGTGCGGCAGGCCCACCACCTGTGCCGCGTCAACTACGCCTACGAGAACATCCACTTCCCGGAGAGCGCCGAGGCGCTGGACCTGGCCCGGCGGCGGCTGGCCTTTGAGGAGCTGTTTTTGTTCACCATCGGGCTCAAGCGGCTCCGCTCCCGGCGTGAGACCGTCCACGTGCCTCCCTGCGGCGCTGTGGACATGGACGATTTTTACCGGGCCCTCCCCTTCTCCCTGACGGACGCCCAGCGGCGCTGCGTGGAGGAGGCCCTGGCGGACATGCGGTCCGGCGTGCCCATGAACCGGCTGTGCCAGGGCGACGTGGGCTCCGGCAAGACCATGGTGGCCGCTGCCTGCGTGTATTTCTGCGTGAAGAACGGCCGTCAGGCGGCGCTGATGGCCCCCACGGAAATTCTGGCCCAGCAGCATTACAATGGGTTGGCGCCGCTGATGGAGAACCTCGGCATCCGCTGCGCCCTGCTGACCGGGTCCACGAAAGCCGCCGCCAAGCGCTCCATCTGCGCCCAGCTGGCAGCAGGGGAGATCGACTTCGCCATCGGTACCCATGCCCTCATCACCGGCGGCGTGGAGTACGCCGACCTGGGACTGGTGGTCACGGACGAGCAGCACCGCTTCGGCGTGGGGCAGCGGGCGGCCCTGGCCGCCAAGGGGGAGCACCCCCACACCCTGGTCATGTCCGCCACGCCCATCCCCCGGACGCTGGCGCTGATTCTGTACGGCGATCTGGAGGTGTCCGTCATCGACCAGCTGCCCCCGGGCCGCCAGCCCATTGAGACCTACGCCGTCCCCGGCAGCTATCACCCCCGGGTGTACAACTTCATCCGCAAACTGGTGGGCGAGGGGCGGCAGGCCTATGTGGTCTGCCCCATGGTCGAGGAGAACGAAGAGCAGCCCGACGAGCGGAAGGCGGTCACGGAGTACGCGAAAAAGCTCCAGGACGAGGTGTTCCCCGATTTGAAAGTGGCCTTTGTCCATGGCAAGATGAAGCCCAAGGAGAAGGACGCGGTGATGACCGCCTTCGCCAACCACGAGACGGACATTCTGGTGTCCACCACCGTCATCGAGGTGGGCGTGGACGTGCCCAACGCCGCCGTCATGGTCATTGAGAACGCCGAGCGGTTCGGCCTGAGCCAGCTCCACCAGCTGCGGGGCCGGGTGGGCCGGGGAAAGCATCAGTCCTACTGCATCCTCATCTCCGACAACCAGAACGAGGAGACGAAACAGCGGCTCAAGGTCATGACGAAGACCGGTGACGGCTTCAAGATTGCCGAGGAGGACCTGCGTCTCCGGGGCCCCGGCGACTTCTTCGGGGAGCGGCAGCACGGCTTGCCGGGGCTGAAGATCGCGGACATCGGCTGCGACACCCAGCTTTTGAAGGAGGCTCAGCAGGCGGCGGAAGACCTGCTGGAAAGGGACCCGGAGCTGACAGCTTATCCCGCCACGGCGGAGCGGATCGCGGAGTTGTTCACCCAGGCGGCGGACACTCTGAACTGAATATTTAATGAAAAGGCGCGCCGGAGGAGTTCTCCGGCGCGTCCTGCATCTCCATATTCTCTTTTACCGGCCTCCCCGCCGCAGTTCCCGGGAGTACAGGCGGTTCACGTACTGCATATGGGAGCGCATGGCCTGCTCCGCCCGGTCCGGCTCGTTGGCCAGAATGGCGACCATGATGTTCCAATGCTGGGACGCGGACTGGTCATCCACCTCCGGCAGCAGAGCCCGGTTCTTACTCAGGTACTCGGTGATCTCCACCATGCGGCCCTGCAGGCTCCGCCGCAGGAAGTCGTTGTCCGCAATGTCCGCAATGGCCAGATGAAAGTCGAAGTCCCGTTCCAGCCCATAGTCCACATCCCGGGCAATGGCATAACTCAGCGGCTGCTGCAGCTTTTTTCCGTCCTCCGGCGTGGCCTTCTGGGCCGCGAGATAAACCAGCGCGCACTCCAGGGCGCCCCGGGTCTCCAGCAATTTCTCAAAATACGCCTCCATAGCTTTCTCTCCTTTCATGGAATCGCCGGAGCGTCATTTCAGCTCGTCCAGCGTCAGGGAAAAACTGTCCATGAATGTCTCCAGAAACGATTCCACCTCCGGCATACCGTAGGACTCCAGCGCCTTTCGGGTCTGAGCGGCGGCCTCCCGGAACTCGTTGTTCCCGGCCTTCAGCTCCTCCACGCACTTGATATAGGCGGACAGCTTGTCCGCCGCCTTTACCAGAGCCTCGATCTCCGGGTCCTCCACCGTCAGGATAGGGGCGTACACCCCCCGCAGCTCCTCCGGCAGCATGTTCAGCAGCTTGTGCTCCGCCACCGCCTCCACATCCTTATAGGCCGTGCGGATGGCGGGGTTGTCGTATTTGATGGGGGTAGGCATGTCGCCGGTCAGAATTTCGCTGGCGTCGTGGTACAGCGCCGCCACGGCCACCGCGCCGGGGTCCACATGGCCGCCGAACTTCTCATTCCGCAGCACCGCCAGCGCGTGGGCCAGCACCGCCACCTGATGGCTGTGCTCCTGGACGTTCTCCGGGGCGGTGTTGCGCATCAGCGCCCAGCGCTGGATAAACCGCATCCGGGAGATGTAGGCGAAAAAGTGGCTCTTCATACTGGCGTCCCATCTCCTTCCTCCAGAAGCTCCCCCAGCAGGGCGTCTCCGTCAATGCCGATAATTTGTACATTTTGGACAATATTGTGTAGGTTTTCGCCGTCCGCCAGCACCTCCATATAGTTGGGGGCGTGGCCGGAGAAGCGGCCGTTCTTGGGCTGCTCGAAGAGCACGGGGTAGACCCGGCCCACGCAGCCCTCCAGATATGCCCGGTGCATCTCCGCCGCTACCGCGGCGGCCCGGTGTGCCCGCTCCTCCTTCACGGCCTTGGGGTTCTGCCGCATCTTCGCCGCCGGGGTGCCGGGGCGGACGGAGTAGGGGAAAATGTGCATCTGGGCAAAGCCGCACCGGCGGATGAAGTCCAGTGTCTGGGCAAACTCCTCCTCCGTCTCCTCCGGGAAGCCGGTGATCAGGTCCGTGGTGACGGCGGGGCGGTCAAAGAACCGGTTCAGCAGCTCCACGGATTCATAGAACCGCGCGGTATCGTATTTCCGGTTCATGCGCTTCAAGGTGGCGTCGCAGCCGCTCTGCATGGACAGGTGAAACTGGGGGCAGAGATTGGGCAGCGCCGCCGCACGGCGGCAGAACTCCTCCGTGATGGTCCGAGGTTCCAGACTGCCCAACCGGACCCGGACACCGGGCACGGCGGCGCAGATGGCTTCCAGCAGGTCGATGAGGCTCTTTCCGTTTTTCAGGTCTCTGCCCCAAGAGGATATCTCAATGCCCGTCAGCACGATCTCCCGGTAGCCCTCCGCCGCCAGTTGGGCGGCCTGGGTCACCGCCGTCTCCAGCGGGGCGGACCGCACCGGGCCCCGGGCGTAGGGAATGATGCAGTAGGTGCAGAAATTGACGCAGCCGTCCTCCACCTTCAGCATGGCCCGGGTCCGGCTGGCCATGCCGCCGGCGGGCAGCACCTCGAACACCCGGCGCTCAAAGGACTGGTCGATGGCCTCGATATGCCGTTTTTCACCGACGGCCTGCTCCAGCAGGTCCAGAAAGCCTGTCCGGTCGCCAGTGCCGGCGATCAGGTCCACCTCCAGCCGGCCCACCTCTTCGGCGTGGGTCTGGGAGTAGCAGCCGCACACGGCCACCACGGCCTCCGGATGCTGCTTCTTGGCCCGGTGGATGATCTGGCGGGACTTCTGGTCGCTGACCGCCGTCACGGAGCAGGTGTTCACCACATAGGCGTCCGCCGCGTCGGAGAAGTCCACGATCTCGTGTCCCCGGCTCCGGAGGGACTGCTCCATGGCCTGGGTCTCGTACTGATTCACTTTGCACCCCAGGGTGTAAATGGCAACTTTCATATTTTCTTTCGGTAAGCCCTCTGGCTCCGCAGGCCGGGGCCTCCCTCCTTCTCTCAAGTCATTGATCATGGGAAAGGATGCGCTCCCGCCGGAAACTTCGGCGGAATCACGGACTGCGCCTTGCGCTTTTTCAACTTTCCCTATATAATAAAGAATTTGCGGGCCTTTCTTTTTTAAGGTCGGCTTTTCTGACCGTGTAAACTTATTAGTTTATTATTATACTTTTATTTTTTGCATTGGGCAACCCCTAATGCGAAATGAGGAGGCCGCTTATGATCTATTTGGACCACGCCGCCACCACCCCCGTCCCCCGGGAGGTGGCCGACGCCATGTATGAAGTGCTGACCGACCAGTTCGGCAATCCCAGCTCCCAGTATCAGCTGGGTCTGGACATGAAGCGCCGGGTGGCGGGCTGGCGAAAAACCGTGGCCGGGGCGCTGGGTTGCGACGCCAGACAGCTCTTTTTCACCTCCTGCGGCACGGAGGGCGACAACTGGGCCGTCACCGCCGCCTGCTGGCAAAACCGGCATCTGGGGAAGCACATCGTCACCACAGCGGTGGAGCACAACGCCGTACTGGAAGCCTGCAAATGGATGGAGAAGCAGGGCTATGAGGTCACCTACGTAGCCCCTGACGGAAACGGGGACATCACGGCGGAGCAGGTGCTCGCCGCCGTGCGGCCCGACACGGCGCTGGTCTCCGTCATGCTGGTGAACAACGAACTGGGCAATGTCTATCCCATTGCCGACATCGCCCGGGGCCTTGCGGCGAAGAACCCCAAGACGCTGCTCCACACCGACGCCGTCCAGGGCTTTTTGAAGGTGCCCTTCACCGCCCGGACCCTGGGCGCCGACTTCATCACCATCTCCGCCCACAAGATCGGCGGCCCCAAGGGCGCGGGCGCTCTGTACATCGGTCCCCGGGTCCGGAATCCCCGGCCCCTGCTGGCCGGCGGCGGCCAGGAGGGCGGTATCCGCTCCGGCACCGAGGCCACGGCACAGATCGCCGGCTTTGCCAAGGCGGTGGAGCTGCGGACGGACAACCTTGCGGAGAAGCTCTCCCACATGGCGAA
>CAMBAJ010000025.1 GCA_945864305.1 uncultured Clostridia bacterium
CAGATTCACCGTGGGGATGCCGATGGTGTGGCCGATGCGGCGGCCGTGCCGCACCACCTGGGTCAGCACGTGGGGGTGGCCCAGGAACTGGTTGGCCCGCTCGATCTGCCCCAGCTCCACCAGACGGCGGATGTAGGTGGAGCTGACGGTGATGCCGCCGATCTCCACCTTGGGGATGATGTCGCAGCCCAGCCCCAGCTCGGCGCACTTCTGGACCAGCAGCTCCGGGGAGCCCTGGTTCTTGTGGCCGAAGTGGTGGTCGTGGCCCGCCACCAGATGGACCGCGTGATACCGGCCCACCAGAATCTCCGTGACGAATTTATCCCAGGGAGTGGTCATCATCTCGTGGTCAAAGGGGACCATGATGACGTCCCGGATGCCGTAGAGACGGCGGACCAGGTTCGCCCGGTCCTCGGGGGAGTTGATCAGGGGGCAGGGGATGCCGGTGAGGACTTCCTTCGGCACGCGGTCAAAGGTGAACACCGCCGGGGTGACGCCCCGGGCGGCGGCTTCCTCCGCCGTCCGGCGGAGCAGGGCGGCGTGGCCCAGATGGACTCCGTCGAAGAAGCCCAGGGCAATGACTCTTTCCTTAGTGGACATGGCATTACGCTCCAAAGAAGTTTTTCATGGAAGTCAGGGTGCCGTCCCTGGCCTGGGACAGGCACAGAAATTCCCCGTTTTGCCCGTACACGCGGTACGTGCCGTCGGGGATGGACGGGTCGGTGACGGGATTGCCGTTGCGGACCCGTTTTTCCTGTTTGGAAGAGGGGAGATGCAGGGCGGGGTGTTGGGCGAACAGGCTGTCGGCGGGAAGAAGCAAGGCCTCGCCCTTTTCCTGCACCTCCTCCAGCGTGACGGCCTGCTCCAGGGTGAACCCGGCGGCCATGGTGCGCCGCAGGCTGTACAGCGTGCCGCCGCAGCCAAGGACCTGGCCGATGTCGTGGCAGAGGGTGCGGATGTACGTGCCCTTGGAGCAGACACAGCGAAAGGTATAGTCCGTCTCACTGACCTGCTCCAAAAGCTCCAGCTCGTAGATGGTGATGCTCCGGGGCTTCCGGGCCACCTCCTGCCCCTTCCGGGCCAGGTCGTAGAGCTTCTGGCCGTTGATTTTGATGGCCGAGTACATGGGGGGAATCTGCTGGATGTCTCCCAGGAACCGGGCCAGGGCCTGCTCCACGTCCCGGCGGCCGGCGGTGACGGGGTGGGTCTCCAGCGTCTCGCCGGTCACGTCCTGGGTGTTGGTCACCTGGCCCAGACGCAGGCCGGCCACATATTCCTTGCGGCCGTTTTCCGCGAACTCCACGGCCCGGGTGGCCTGTCCCACGAACACCGGCAGGACGCCGGTGGCCATGGGGTCCAGGGTGCCGCCGTGGCCCACCCGCTTTTCGCGGAGGATGCCCCGGAGCTTGGCGCACACGTCCATGCTGGTCCAGTCCTGGGGCTTGTCAATGATGACAATACCGTTAGGCACAGGAAGACGCCCCCTTTCCTCGCGGCGCAGCCCAGCGAAGCGGGTGCGCTGCGAAAAGGAGGAGTCGCCCGCCCGGATCAGCCGAATCGCACGCGATTCGGCGTTCCGTCAGGGCGAACTCCGACGCGGTCCAGTCCTGGGGCTTGTCGATGATGAGGATTCCGTTGGACATGGGTGGTTCTCCTTTGTCGGGGATGTTCCCCCCGGCGGGGGAACTTATCTTGTAAAATCAGGCACGTGCTGGGCGATGGCCTTCAGGACGCGCTCCTTGCAGTCGGCCCAGGTGCCCTCGATGGTGGCGCCCGCGGCGGCCCGGTGGCCTCCGCCGCCCAGCACCCGACAGACGTCCGTGGCGTTGACCCGGTCGCCGGTGCGGAGGGACAGCTTCCACACGTCCGGCCGCAGCTCCCGCATGGTGACGGCGCAGTCCACGCCTTCGATCTGCCCGCCCAGGGCGGAGAGGTCCTCGGCGTCGCTCTCCGTGGCCTCAAAGCGCTCCATCAGGGAGATGGGGACGGAGAGGATGGCCACCCGGCTGTTGTCGTAGAATTCGCAGGCGTTCATCATGGCGCCCTCCAGCTGCATCCGCTTCCGGGACTTGGTGCGGAAGAACACTTTATTGACTGTTTTGTAGTCTATATTGGCCTGTATCAGGGCGGCGGCCACGGCGTGGGTATGGGCGGTGGTATTGGCGTAGGCAAAACAGCCGGTGTCCGTGGACACCGCCACGTACAGCGGCAGGGCCATCTCCGGCGTGATGGGGCCCAGGGCCGCCAGGATGTCGTAGATCAGCTCGCCGCAGGCGGCGGCCTCCGGGCGGACGATGTTGGCCCTGCCGAAGTGCTCGAAGGAGGGGTGGTGGTCGATGGCCAGGTCCACCCGGCCGGCGTAGGCCTTCGCGTTTTCCGGGAAAAGTCCCAGGGTGGCGATGTCGGTGGAGACCACCCTGTCCGGCGTGAAGTCCGCCGGAGCGGCATAGGGGGCGGCGTAGGGGGCCGTGGTGTCCGTCAGCTCCGGATTGGGGAGCAGGTAGGCGGTCTTGCCCAGAGCCCGCAGACCGGCGCACAGGGCGGCGGCGCAGCCCACGGTGTCGCCGTCGGGGCGGACATGGGTGAGGATGAGCACGTTGTCAAAGGTCCGCAGCAGGGCGGCGGTCTCGGAGACAGTCAGCATGGCTCACGCCTCCTCGTCCGGCAGGACGGCGTCGTTGTTGGGGTTGACGGGCTTGACCTTGTCGGGGTCCCGCAGGACCTCCAGAATGTGGGCGCCGTACTGGATGGAGTCGTCGGCGATGAACTGCAGCTCCGGGGTATAGCGCAGCTGCAGGGCGCGGCCCAGTTCCCGCCGCAGGAAGCCGGAGGCGGATTTCAGGCCTTTTAAAATCTCTTTTTCCTGGTTCTTGTTCAGGGCGCTGACATAGACCCGGGCATAGCGCAGGTCGCCGGTGGTGTCCACACGGGTGATGGAGACCATGCCGGAGGAGACGCGGGGGTCTTTCAGGCGGCGGAACTGGTCGGACAGTTCCCGCTGGATCTCTTCGTTGATTCTGCCGATTCGATTGCTGGGCATGGAGATACCTCCTTTAAATAAGGGGTTTGGGTGTCCCCCCTCGGGGGGACGGGGGGATGCACCCCCCATTTTCTTTTTGAGACATCAAAAAGAAAATGCGCCGTGCACGGTGGAAAAGAAAAAATGTCGGGGCCCAAATCCTTCCCTGCGGTCAGGTTTGGGCAAACGGGGGGCGAGCGAGCCGGTGCCTCCGTAAACGATAGTCTCCTACCGGGTGCGCCTGGGTCTTTGGGAACAGAGAGAGTGCTTCCCCGCAGTTGGGGGCGTGGGTGCGGCTTTCGGGGGTACTCGATGAAAGGCATGTCCTTCTGGCCCCGCGCGTTCCGCTTCGCTACGCGCTACCAGGAGGCAGCGGGAAGGCCGATTCGAGATCGGCAGAGCGGCAGCGGCGGGAAAACGCAGGTCAAATCGGTCTTGCATCCCCCGACACACGATGGCAGTCCGTCGCGGGAGGAGGGCCGAAAGTTTCAGCAAGACCGAACCCGCGCCTAACGCTGACGCCGATTCAACCTCCCGGGGGCTCTTGCTGGGACCCCCGTATCATAAGCAAATAAGGCACACCGTGCCGTTTTGCGCCAAAGCGTTTTCTTTTCCACCGCTGCGGCGGCGACTGAAGGTGAATTGCCCCGCAGGGGCAAGAGAAGCCCCTCTGGAGGGTTTCTTTGACGCTGTCAAAGAAAAGTGGGGGCCGTGTCCCCCGTATATCCCCAGTTTGGGGAACATGCAAAAACCAGGGGCGGCGACGCGGTCGCCGCCCCTATTGTGTGCATTACTGAGGAATTTCCTCCATGGTAAAGCCCTCGATAATGTCGCCCTTCCCGTGAAAACAGGGTTTTCATGGGGCCCCAATTGAAAATCCTCGGCAGGCGAAGCCCGCCTCCGGCAAGGCTTTGCTTTGCAAAACGCTTGGACCCGCTGACGCGGGGAGCCGCCTTGCGGCTCAGGAAGGCGACGGGCGGCATGGAGGAGAGAACAGGCGGCTGCGATTACTGAGGAATTTCCTCCATGGTAAAGCCCTCGATAATGTCGCCTTCCTTGATGTCGTTGAACTTCTCAACCGTCAGGCCGCACTCAAAGCGCTGGACGACTTCCTTGGCGTCGTCCTTGAACCGCTTCAGGGAGGCCAGGGCGCCCTCGTGGATGACGATGCCGTCCCGGACCACACGGACGGAGCAGGCCCGGACGATCTTGCCGTCCTGGACGTAGCAGCCGGCCACGGTGCCCACGCCGGAGACCTTGTAGGTCTGGCGGACCTCCGCGTGGCCCAGAACGACCTCGCGGTACTTGGGGGCCAGCATGCCCTTCATGGCGGCCTCAATCTCGTCGATGCAGTCGTAGATGACGCGGTACATCCGCATATCCACGTTCTGCCGCACCGCGCCGTCCCGGGCGGCGGCGTCAGGCCGCACGTTGAAGCCCACGATGATGGCACCGGAGGAGGCGGCCAGCATGACGTCGGACTCGTTGATGGCGCCCACGCCGCCGTGAATGACACGGACGTTGACCTCCTCGTTGGAGAGCTTCTCCAGGGACGCCTTCACGGCCTCCACGCTGCCCTGGACGTCGGCCTTGACGATCAGGGCCAGCTCTTTGCGCTCACCGGCCTGGATCTGGTCGAACAGGTTTTCCAGAGACACCTTCTGCAGAGGCGCGGCGGCCTTGGCTTTCTCCTCGGCCTTCCGCTGCTCCACCAGCTCACGGGCCATGCGCTCGTCGGCCACGGCGAAGAAGGGGCTGCCGGCGGAGGGGGCCTCGCTGAGACCTGCAATTTCCACGGGCACGGAGGGACCGGCCTCGGTCAGGCGGTTGCCCTTGTAGTCCAGCATGGTGCGGACACGGCCCACGGCGGTGCCGGCGATGATGATGTCGCCCTGCTTCAGGGTGCCGTTCTGGACCAGCAGCGTGGCCACGGGGCCCCGGCCCTTGTCCAGACGGGCCTCGATGACGGTGCCCTGACCGGCGCGGTTGGGGTTGGCCTTCAGCTCCTGAATCTCGGCCAGCAGCACCAGGTTTTCCAGCAGATTGTCGATGCCGATGCCCTTCTTGGCGGAGATTTTGCAACAGATGGTCTCGCCGCCCCACTCCTCGGGCACCAGGCCGTACTCGGTCAGCTGCTGGAGGACCCGGTCGGGGTTGGCGTTCTCCTTATCGATCTTGTTGATGGCGACGATGATGGGGATGTTGGCGGCCTTGGCGTGGTTGATGGACTCCACGGTCTGGGGCATGATGCCGTCATCCGCCGCCACCATCAGAATGGCGATATCGGTGATCATGGCGCCGCGGGCACGCATGGAGGTGAAAGCCTCGTGGCCCGGGGTGTCCAGGAAGGTGATGGGCTTGCCGTTGATCTGCACCTGATAGGCGCCGATGTGCTGGGTGATGCCGCCGGCCTCGCCCGCGGCCACGTTGGTGTTCCGCACGGCGTCCAGCAGGGAGGTCTTGCCGTGGTCGACGTGGCCCATGACCACGACGACGGGGGCCCGGGGCACCAAGTCCTCGGCCTTGTCCTCGGAGACGTCGATCAGCTTCTCCTCGATGGTGACGACGACTTCCTTCTCCACCTTGCAGCCCATCTCCTCGGCGATGATGGCGGCGGTGTCGAAGTCGATCATCTGGCTCAGGGAGGCCATGACGCCGTTCTTCATCAGGCACTTGACCACCTCGGCGCCGGTCTTCTTCATGCGGCTGGCCAGCTCGCCGACGGAAATTTCGTCGGGAATCTGGACCTTGACGGGGGCCTTCTTGGCAATCTCCAGCTGGAGCTTGCGCATCTTCTCGGCCTCATCCTGCTTGCGCTTATTGGAGAAGGTCATGTTGCCCTTGCGCTGGTTGTTGCGGAACTTCTCCTTGCCGCCCTTCTGCTGCATCCGCTGGCCCCGCTCGCCGCCCAGGTCCTCCAGGCGCTCGTCGTACTTGGCCAGGTTCACGTCGCCGCCCTTGCGGGTGTCCACGATCTTTTTCTGGGGCACGCGGGTGGTGGGCTGCTGCACGGCGGGCTTCGCCTGCTGCTGGGCCGCCTGCTGGGCAGGCGCGCCCTGCCTGGAAGCACCCTGCTGAGCGGGCCTGCCGCTCTGCTGGCCGGGTCTGGCGCCGCCCTGCTGGGCTGCCTGCTGGGGCTTTGCCCCGGGCTTGCCGGGATTCTGCTGCGCGGGAGCGGCAGCGGGTTTTGCGGGCGCGGCTTGCTGGGGCTTTGCCGGCTGGACGTCGTCATAGATGGCCTGGATGCTGGAGACCTGGTTGTGCTGGGTCAGATAGTCGAAGATCACAGACAGCTCGTGATCCGTCAGCACCTGCATGTGGTTCTTCGGCGCGGCCACATACTTGGTCAGAATTTCGGTAATGGTCTTGGTGGGCAGGTTGAAGTCCTTGGCCACCTCATGGACCCTGTATTTCTCGATACCCAATAAAAACACCTCGTTATGCTCCAACCCGAGGGCTGGGGAATTTTTGAATCAGTCAATGCGCTCAGGACTCTTTCTTACGGAAGGAGCCCTTGCCCTTTTTCACCGGGCGGCTGTGCGCATAGGGATTTGGCTTGGCCCTCGGTTTGGGGCGGTTTCCCTTGGAAGGACGGGATTTCGGCTGACTGCCGGAGGGACTGCCGGCGATCCGGGACCGCACGGTTTTGGGCGGCGGGGCCTCCTCCGGAGGGGGGACTTTTTTCACGCGCTTTTTGCCCTGGCGGAGATTTTTCTCGTGGGCCAGCTGCTCGGCTCTGCGCTCCGCGGCCCGCTGGGCCTTCACGTCCAGCCGGGCGGCGGATTCCTCGTACCGGGCCGGGTCCAGCTCCGCCAGACGGCGGGCCACGGCGGCGGCCAGACCGATGTCGGTGATGGCGGCCACCGCCACGGAAGTGCGGCCCAGTGCCCGGCCCAGTTCCTCCTTGGTGAAGGGGACCCGCAGCCACATGCACTGTCCCTCGTCGGCGAAGTGCTCGATCCGGCGGCGGGTGTTGTCCGCCGCGTCAGAGGCCAGCAGGAGCACCCGGGCGTCCCGGGCGCGGGCGACGCCCTCCACGGGCTCCTCGCCCATCACCAGCCGTCCGCCCCGCAGAGCCAGGCCCAGCAGGGAGAGGATGTTGTCACGGCTGTCCATCGGCACCTCCCAGTTCTGCCTCCATGGCGTCATAGACCTCCGGCGGGATGGCCATCTCGAAGGCCCGCTCCAGCGCCCGGGATTTCCGGGCCTTTTTCAGGCACTCCACGTCATGACACACATAGGCACCCCGTCCGGGCTTCTTTCCGCCGAAGTCCAGGCTGACGGTCCCCTCAGGGGACTTCACCACACGGAGCAGGGATTTTTTATCTTTCATCTCACGGCAGCCCACACACTGCCGCTGGGGGATTTTTTTCACTTTCGGCATGGGTCAGACCGCCTTTCTGTCCGCTTATTCCTCGGGGATATCGACCTCGTCGATGATCTTCACGTTGTCCTCGTCCACACCCTCCTCGGGGTCCTTGTAGCTCTGGGGCTTGATGTCGATCTTGTAGCCGGTCAGGCGGGCGGCCAGGCGGGCGTTCTGGCCCTCCTTGCCGATGGCCAGGGACAGCTGGTCGTCGGGGACGATGACGCGGCAGGCCTTGCCCTCGTCGGCCATCCAGACGTCCACCACATCGGCGGGCGCCAGGGCGGCGGCGATGAACTGGGCGGGGTCCTCGCTGTACTTGATGATGTCGATCTTCTCGCCCCGCAGCTCCTCCACGATGTTGCCGACCCGCTGGCCCTTGGGGCCCACGCAGGCGCCGATGGGGTCCACGTTCTCGTCGTTGGACCACACGGCCATCTTGGTGCGGCTGCCGGCCTCACGGGCGATGGACTTCACCTCCACGGTGCCGTCGTAAATTTCGGGCACCTCCAGTTCGAACAGGCGCTTGACCAGGCCGGGATGGGTCCGGGAGATCAGAATCTGGGGGCCGCGGGTGGAGCGGCGGACATCCACCACGTACACCTTGACGTGCATGCCCTCCTCCATGGCCTCGCCGGGGACCTGCTCGCCGCTCATCAGCAGCGCCTCGGTGGACTCGGTGCCGGTGCCGATGCGCAGGGACACGTTGCCGTTCCGGGGGTCGATGCGGGTGACGACGCCGGTCAAAATCTCATGCTGCTTGGAGTTGAACTCGTCGTACACCTGGCCGCGCTCAGCCTCCCGCAGACCCTGGATGATGACCTGCTTGCCGTTGCCGGCGGCGATGCGGCCGAACTCCGTGTTGTCCACGGGGATGTTGACGATGTCGCCGATCTCATACTTGGCGGAGAGGGCCTTGGCCTCGGCCAGCGTCATCTCGTTGGCGGGGTCCACATAGTCCTCCTCGTCCACCACGTTCTTCTGGACGAACATCTTCAGCGTCCGATGCTCCTCGCCCACGTCCACGATGACGTTCTCCACGCCGTCGTGGTCCCGCTTGTAGGCGGTGGTGATGGCCTGAATGATTTTGTCCATCATAAAGGACTGGGGGATGTTGCGCTCCTTTTCCAGCAGCTCCAGCGCGGCAAAAATCTCCGCGGGGTTCATGCCGGCGGGTTCTTTCTGCTTCTTGCCTCTCATGGGTCGATTCTCCTTACTCTTGTAAAATACGTCTTTTTTGACAGAAATATAGATACCTGATTAAAATTCCACCCGCAGGCGGACCAGGGCCACGTCCTTCTTCTCAAAGGTCATGTCCTGCTTGCCCACGGTGACGGTGACGGCGCCGGTGGCCTCGTCATAGGCGGCGAGGGTGCCGGCGAACTCCTTCCGGCCGTCCTGATTGCGGTACAGCTTCACCAGGACGGGGCTGCCCAGAAACCGCTGGAAGTCGGAGGGCCGCTTCAGCGCCCGCTCGGCGCCGGCGGAGCCCACCTCCAGGGTGTAGCTGCCCTCGATGGGGTCCACCTCGTCCAGGAGGTCGCTGAGCTTCCGGGACACGTTCTCGCAGTCCAGAATGTCCACGCCGCCCTCCTTGTCCAGAAGGACCCGGAGATACCAGGTGCCGGCCTCCTTGACGTACTCCACGTCCCAGAGGGTGCAGCCGGCCTCCGCGATGGCGGGAGCCGCCAGCTCGGCGGTCAGTTCCGTGATCTTTTTCATGGGATCGCTCCCTTCGTTTTACAGATTTTTCAAATTTTGCACAGGGGAAAAAGGCCAAGAAAAAGAGCGGACCGTTTGGCCCACTCCGTAACTTACACGTTCTAACATATGCAATATATCACAGACTATGAGAAAGTGCAAGTCTTTTCTTTTATTTATATAAGAGTATTTGCCCCATCCCGCGCTCAGCGCCGGACGGCCAGCGCCCGGAGCAGGCAGGAGAGCAGAAACAGGGCCAGGTCCACGGCCACCACGGTGGCGCCCACGGGGGTGGACAGGGTGAAGGAGATGGTCAGTCCCGCGCAGAAGCAGGCCACAGAGGTGACGGCGGCGCAGAGGATGACACCCCGGAAACTCTTGAACAGCCGCATGGCGGTGAGGGCGGGGAAGATGACCAGGGAGGAGATCAGCATGGCGCCCATCATCCGCATGCCCAGGACGATGGTCAGCGCCGTGAGGATGGCCAGCAGGGTGTTGTAGCGGCCCACATTCAGGCCCGTGGCCCGGGAGAAGTTCTCGTCGAAGGTCACGGCGAAGAGCTTGTGGTAGAAGAGCAGGAACAGCACCAGCACGGCGGCGCACAGCACCACGGACAGCGCCACGTCCGCCCTGGTCATGGCCAGCACGCTGCCGAACATGTAGTTGTCCACGTCCGTGGTCATGCCGGTGGTGCAGGAGATGACGAGGATGCCGATGGCGAGGGACGAGGCGCTCATGGCGGCGATGGCGGCGTCGCTGTTCCAGTGGGGATTGTCCGCCACCCGCAGCAGGAGAAACGCCGCCGCGATGACCACCGGGATGGAGAAGTACAGCGGAGTGACGCCCAGGGCCACGGCGATGGCCAGCGCGCCGAAGGACACGTGGGAGAGGCCGTCGCCGATCATGGAGTACCGCTTCAAGACCAGGGACACCCCCAGCAGGGCGGCGCACAGGCTCACCAGCATGCCGGCGATGAGGGCCCGCTGCATGAAGGGGAAGGAAAACATCTGTAAAATGCTCATGGGTGGTCCTCCTGGAAACGGCGTCCCATGGGGGAGGCCAGATAGTCCGCCGGGGTGCCGAGGAAATACCCGGTACGGCCGATGTGCAGCACGGTCCGGGCGCTGCGGAGGGCGGCTTTCAGGTCGTGGGTCACCATGACCACCGCCATGCCCTCCTTCCGGTTCAGATAGGCCAGGGTCTTGTACAGGTCCTGGGCGGCGGCGGGGTCCAGGCCGGTGATGGGCTCGTCCAGGATCAGCAGGCGGCTGGCGGCGCACAGGGCCCGGGCCAGCAGGACCCGCTGCTGCTGTCCGCCGGACAGGTCCCGGTAGCAGGCGTCCTTCAGCTCCAGGATGCCCAGCTTGCCCATGTTCATCAGGGCCTCGGACTTCTGGGCGGCGGAGTAGAAGAAGTGCATGCCCTTCCGGTTCAGAAAGCCGGACAGGACCACCTCGAACACTGTGGCGGGGAAGTCCTTCTGGGCCTTGGTCTGCTGGGGCAGATACCCCACGGCGCCCTTTTGCAGCTCCGGCGCCCGCCAAATCTCGCCGGACTGGGGCGGCAGCAGACCAAGCAGGCCCCGCAGCAGGGTGGACTTGCCGGAGCCGTTGTCGCCCACGATGCAGAGATAGTCCCCGGCCCGGACGGTCAGGTCCAGATGGGTCAGGACGCTCTGGCCCTCATAGCCCAGGGAGATGTCCTTGCAGACGATGAGTTCAGCAGACTCCATGGGGGACCTCCTTTCCGTCGCAGGTCTGGCACAGCCCCGTCAGCACGGTCCGGCGGGGATCAATGCGGAAGTGGTGCTCCGACTCCAGATGGGCGTACAGGCTTTGCAGGTGGGAGCAGTCCAGATGGACGATACGGCCGCAGCCCTCGCACCGGAGGAGAAAGCAGCCGTGGTCCTCCGAGGGATGGGGGCAGTACTGATAGAGGGCACCCTCCTCGGTCTGGATTTTATGGATGCGCCCGGCGGCCTCCAGCCGCTCCAGCTGGCGGTAGATGGTGGCCAGGCCCACCGGGCAGCCGGCGCGGCGCAGGTCCTCGGCCAGGTCCGCGGCGGTGAGGGCCTCCTCGGCCCGCTGCTCCAGGCAGCGGAGGACGGCCTGGTGCTGTTTCGTGCTGTATGACATGGAATGCCTCCAATTTGAAAATGAGAATCATTTTCGTATTATAAACAACTCCGCAAAAAAGTCAAGAGCGGTTGCAAAAAACAAAAAAGTGAGGTATCTTAAAGACAACAGCATCCGTTGCGCAAGTGTGCGCAAGAACAAGAATTAGGAGAAGATCACATGAAAGTATCTCTGGTCATCATGGCGGCGGGCCTGGGCTCCCGCTACGGCGGCAGTAAGCAGGTGGACGGCATCGGACCCCATCACGAGATTTTGATGGAGTATTCCATTTACGACGCCCTGCGCGCGGGCTTCAACAAGATTGTGTTCATCATCAAGCCCGAGATGGAGGAGATGATGCACCGGCTGTGCGGAGATTATCTGGCAAAGAAGACCGCCAGGGACGGCAGCCCCGTGGAGGTGGCCTACGCCTTCCAGGACTTTTCCTCCGTGCCGGACTTTTATACCATCCCGGCGGAGCGGACCAAGCCCTTCGGCACCGTCCACGCCCTGCTGTGCGCGGCGGACGTGGTCCACGAGCCCTGTTGCGTCATCAATGCCGACGACTACTACGGCATCGACGCCTACCAGACCATTTACAATGAACTTGTCAAGCTGCCCGAGACGGGCAGGGCCACCATGGTGGGGTATCTTCTGAAGAACACCGCCAGCCTCCACGGCACGGTGTCCCGGGGCATCTGTACCGTGGCGGACGGCAAGCTCAAGACTGTCCGGGAGGCCCTGAAGGTCCAGCTGTACGCCGACGGCACGCTGAAGGACCTGGCGGAGGACCGGCCGCTGGACCCGGACACCGTGGTGTCCATGAACTTCTGGGGATTTACGCCCTCCATCTTCCCGGCGCTGCGGACGTATTTTGAGGACTTCCTGCGCAACGAAGCCGGGGACAATATCAAGGCCGAGTGTTTGCTGCCGGTGATGGTGGACAGCCAGATGCAGGCCGGCAAGCTGGAGGTCTCCGTGCTGAAATCCGCCGACCGCTGGTTCGGCATGACCTACCAGCAGGACCGGGAGGTCGTGGCGGAGGAGTTGAAAAAGCTCCACGAGACGGGCGCCTATCCGGAGGACCTGCGGGTGTAACGGCGGGACAAGCGATTCAATCCAACAGCGCGCATGGCGGTAGCCGTGCGCGCTGTTTTGCCGGAATAGGCGGGCAATTTTCTGCATATGGATGGATGCCCGAAAACACTTGTGCAATTTGAAAAAATTTGTCACCAAATTTTTAACAATTTGTTTCGACTTTTTTCGCCTGATCCCGTCTATAATAGTAGTAGAAAACATAGCGGCCGGAGGAGCGAACACAGATGGCGGGAAAGAGAGAAAAACCGAAGAAGAGAACACGGCTGCCGGGCGTTCTGGCTATCGTGGCCGTGCTGGCGGCGCTGTTGGCGGCGTCGGGACCGGCGGGCGTGGCGGCGGACTCCCCGGTGGAGCGGATGATGGAGCCATGGAGCCGGACGGCTGAGACCGCGGAACCGGCGGCAGACGCCCAGGCGGCGGACCAGCCGGAAGAGACGGAGCCGGAGGCGGACTCCGAGCCGGATGCAGAACCGGAGGAACCGGCGGCGGAGGGACCCACGTCCGTGGTGGTGCCGGAGAGCGGACCGGTGGCGGATACTTATTTCGACGATGTGGTGTTCCTGGGAGACTCCCGGACCGAGGGCTTCTCCCTGTACAGCGGCCTGGGGACGGGCAGCTATTACTACGCGGTGGGCGCCACGGTGGAGTCCGTGTTCACCAAAAAGGCCTGGGAGACTCCGGCGGGCAAGGTGCCGCTGCTGGACGCTGTGGCGGAGGAGGACTGCGGCAAGATCTACGTGATGCTGGGCGTCAATGAGCTGGGCTGGTCCAAGGTGGAGACCTTCCGGGACCAGTACGCCAAGGTCATCGACCGCCTCCGGGAGGACCACCCCGACGCGGAGGTGGTGCTCCAGTCCCTGCTGCCGGTCAGCGCCAAACAGGACGAGAAGGGCAGCTACGTCAACAACGACCGCATCCGGGTCTACAACGAGGCCCTGCTGGAGCTGGCGGAGGAGAAGGACTGCCCCTATCTCAACGTGGCGGAGGCCGTCGCGGATGAGACCGGCTGCCTGCGGGCGGACTGGAACTTCGACGGCGTACATCTGAACGTGAAGGGCTGCCAGGCGTGGCTGGAGTACCTGCGGACCCACCCGGTGGGCGAGGCGCCGGAGACGGCGGAGCCTGTTGAGGAAGCCGGGACCGTGGAGATCACGGAGGAAGCGGAGTAGAAGAAAACAAAAAGGAGCTGCGGCAGCAGCTCCTTTTTTTGTGCGCATTCTGCGTTGAAGCAGCCCTCTCAGCCCGCCGCGAGACAGGCGGACAGGGACCAGGTGTGCCAGTCGGCGCACTCCGCCCGGGCGGCATCCCGCCGCTGTTCCAGCAGGTCTCCCAGCGTCTCGTCACGTCCCCACCAGTCGCCCTCCAGCGCGGCCAGGGAGAGGCCACTGTCCAGCCGCTCCAGCTGGGAGAGGGTGTCGTAGGACAGGGAGTAGGCCAGATAGTGGACACTGACAGTGGCGCTGTCCCCGTTCAGATACCGGTCCACCTGGTTCTTCGCCACCAGACCATCCACGGGGACGCAGTTGATGACCAGCCACCCGGCCAGGGCCAGGGGAAACGCCAGACGGCAGTAGGAGAAGCCGGGCCTGCGGACCTTCCACAGGGCCGCCAGCAGGAACAGGGCCATCATCACCATGCCCCAGTAGGTCATGCAGCGCTTGAAGCTGAGCCCGTAGGCCGTCACGTACAGCGTCATCCGCCAGGCGGCGGAGGCCAGCAGCACCAGGCTCTCCAGACACAGCAGGGCGGCCAGCAGCCGGAGGACCGTCCAGGCCCGCCCCTCCCGCCGGGAGGCCGTCAGGGCGGTCATGGTGACGGTGAGATTGACAGCGGTCACGCCCACCATCTGGAAAAAGCCGCTGCGGGCCCACTCGGCGTAGCTGATGCCCCGCTGGGCAAGGTACTCCGCGCCGCCGAAGAGCCCGGCGGACTGGACGGCCAGGAAGCACACGTACAGCAGGTCCAGCGCCGCCAGCACCAGGACAAAGACCAGACCGTCGGCGGTGCGCTTCGCCGGGCTGTCCCTCAGCGGTTTGGGATGGCGGAGACTGTACAGAAAGCCGAAGAGGAAGGGCGTCAGCGCCAGCCCCCAGACCAGCTTTTGCAGGGCGGTGGTGAAGTGGGCCCGGAGAAAGGCCCGCAGGTCCTCCGTGACGGCGGCGAACAGCGCGTCGGCGGAGGCCAGCACCGGCACCAGCAGCGCCACCAGCAGCGCCGCGCCGAAACACCCCAGGACCACCGGTACCACCCGCCGGGAGACCCGGCTCTTTTCGCCGGGGGCCAGAGCGGCGGGGACGGCGCCCAGATGCCCGAACAGGCCCCGCAGCAGGAGCCAAAACCGCTCCCACAGCATGGCGGGCCGCCACCAGGGGAGCCGGACGCCGCCGGAGAGGGCCAGGGCGTGGACCGGCAGCAGCATCAGCAGGGCCATCAGGTTCCAGAGCCGGAAGTACCAGTTGGAGCCCAGGGCCAGCGTGACGGCCAGAAACAGGTTGAACAGCAGCAGAGCGCGGTTGGAGCGGACCACCAGCGGCGTCGGGCCGGTGATGTACAGCACCAGGGCGTACCAGGCGAACACGGCGGCGGTCAGACCGGCGGTGGGACCGTGCCACAGCAGGGTGTCCGCCAGCAGCACACAGAACGCGGCGGTAAACAGCAGCACCAGCCGGTCCTTGGGCAGGATTTCGTAGACTTTGACCGGATTTTGGGCAGGCTTCGCCGGCCCTCCCGCCGGCAGGGCATTTTCAGGATGGTTCATATTCGATTCTCCTATCGTGACTGTCCGTATAGCGGGGACAGCCATATTTCAAAAAACGGTTTCAGGACTTCGGACGAAGCGGGGCGGGATTTATTGTCCCTCCTCCGGGTCCGGTACGAATTCCAGAATGTCTCCCGGCTGGCAGTCCAGGGCGGCGCAGATGGCCTCCAGCGTGGAGAAGCGCACCGCCTTGGCCTTGTTGTTTTTTAAGATGGAGAGGTTGGCCAGGGTGATGTCCACCTTCTCCGACAGCTGGGAGAGGGACATCTTCCGCTTCGCCATCATCACATCCAGATTGACTACGATCATACCGTCACCTCAAATTGTCAGGTCGTTCTCCTCCTTCATGGCCGTGGCCTGACCGAACAGGCCGGACATGAGGAGAAACAGCAGACCCGCCATGGCAAACAGGGGGATAAACAGCGCGGTGTAAGACACCAGGGCGGCGCCAGGGCCTTTCCAAAAGGCCGTGGACACGGTCCGGACCAGGGCGGCCCCGGAGATCAGGAAGGCGCAGACGGCGGCCCGCCTCAGACTGACGGCGTTTTCGGCGGAAAACGGCTGGCCCCGGAGAAGGGTCCGCAGCACCCGCCGGCCCTGCCAGAGGATGACGGCGGCGCAGACGCCGGAGAACAGGAGAAACAGCGTCAGCATGACCGCGTGGCCTCCGTAGCTCCACACAGTTATCCAGGCCATAAGAAAGATGGCCAGCAGCCAGATGGGGGCGTCGGGCATTCCGGAGACGGCCAGTGCCTCCAGGGGCTCCATTCCGTTCAGCAGCACCAGAGCGGGCACCAGCGGGAGCATCAGCAGGTCGCAGACAAAGGCGATCAGCAGCAGGACGCGCAGGATTTTCGCGACGTTTTTCGGAATTGTTTGCTTCATAAGGCGTCCTCCTAAATAATGAGGTCGTTTTCCGCCTTCAGCTCCGCCGCCTGCCGGAACAGGGCGGCCATCACCAGACACAGCAGCCCCGCGATGGAAAAGACGGCGATGAAGAGGGCGTTGTAGTTCAGTAGGGGCCGGACGGAGCGGTAAAGGCGGACACTGACAACCACCCGCACCAGCGCCGCGGCGGCGATCAGGAAGGCGCAGACGGCGGCGCGGTTCAGACTGGCGGCGTTCTCCGCGGAGAACGGCCTGCCCCGGAGGATGGTTTTCAGCACCCGGCGGGCCTGCCAGAGGATCACGGCGGTGCAGACGCCGGAGAACAGCAGGAACAGCGCCAGGGCAGCGGTGCGGGGCTCACTCCAGACCTTGGACAGCCCCTCCAGCCAAAAGGAGAGGGGCGAGGCCCCCAGAGACTGCTTGGCGGCGAAAAACGTGGGGTTGTACCGCCAGTACACCAGAGCCGGTGCCAGCGGCAGAGCGGTCAGGTTGCATACAAACGTGATGAGCACCAGAATATCCAGGACTACGGCGGTTTTCCGAACGGCTGCGGAACCCAAGAAGCATCCCTCCTTTTACCCGTATCCTATCACGGCTATTATTGAAAGTCAATGATTATTTATTGAAATTCGATAAATTTTATGTGAAAAACAGGAACGCGGGCAACCCGTTGGGGCTGCCCGCGTTCCTGTATGATATAGAGAAAGGAGAGGGAAAATGGTGTGTGTCAACTCAAACATTTCGTTTGATGTGTACATCATACCGGGGGAAACCGGGAAAGTCAACCGCTTTGGGAGAACCTTCACAATTTGTTTACAGAACCCCGGATTTCCCTATTTTCCGTTCATAAAATGTTCAAAAAATACCGTGATTCTGCATATTGACGCACAAGTGACAATGTGTTATTATTTAGCACGCTAAAAATTAGTGTGCTAAATACTTGAAAAGGAGGAACATGCCCATGGAGCAGCCAAGCGCACTGGGCCCCATGCTGGGACGCTGCGCCCATCTGGCGCGGGCGCGGATGGACGCGCGGCTGGCCGGCAGCGGCATCACGCCGGCGCAGACCCACGCGCTGATGTACCTGCACCGCCACGGCGGGCAGGCGCCCCAATGTGAGTTGACGGCGTTCCTGCGGGTAAAGCCCTCTACCGCCAACGGCATTCTGGACCGGATGGAGGAAAAGGGCCTTGTGACCCGCTCTGTCAGCGGCACCGACGCCCGGCGGCGGCTCATCACCCTGACAGAGAAGGGGAGGGAGCAGCAGGCCCGGTTCTGCCGGCTTTTTATGGATACGGAGGCGGTCGTGCTGCGGGGCTTTTCCCCGGAGGAGAGCCGGCAATTCCGCACCATGCTGGAACGGGTCATTCAAAATCTCGAGGAGGATCGAACGGTATGATGAAAAAACTCTGGCCCCACGCCAGACCCTACGCCGGGTGGATCGCCGCCGGCGTGGTGTGCAGCGCGTCGGAGGCCATCTTTGAACTGCTGATCCCGCTGGTGATGAGCGACATCGTGGATGTGGGCATCGCCACCGGCGACCAGACCTATATCATGAAAAAGGGCCTGCTGATGGTGGTGATGGCTCTGATCTCTCTGTCCTTCGGCCTGGGCGGCGCTGTCTGCTCCTCCGTGGCCGGCCAGGGCTTCGGCGCCAATCTGCGCCGGGCGGAGTACGACCACATCCAGGAGTACGCCTTCTCCAATATTGAGAAGTTCTCCACGGCCTCCCTGGTCACCCGCCTGACCAATGACGTGAACAACATGCAGATGACCCTGATGATGGGCATGCGGCTGCTGGTGCGGGCGCCGGTGATGCTGATCGCCGCCCTGTTCCTGTCCATCCGCATCAGCTATCAGCTGAGCAACGTGTTCCTGGTGGCGCTGCCGCTGCTGATCATCATGGTGGTTGTCATCCTGACCCGGGTGAGCCCGCTGTTTCGGTCCCTGCAGGAGAAAACAGATGCTCTGAACCTGGTGGTCCAGGAGAACTTGACCGGAATCCGGGTGGTGAAGTCCTTCGTCCGGGAGGACCATGAAGAGGAGAAGTTCGCCAAGCGCAACAGCGCTTTGAAAGCCACCTCGGAAAAGGCCTTCGGCACGGTGGTCATCAACATGCCCATCATGATGCTGATCATCTACGGCACCATCATCGCCGTCATGTGGTTCGGCGGCAAGATGGTCTACGCCGGGACCCTGGAGGCCGGCAAGCTCATCACCTTCTTCACCTATATCACCCAGATCATGATGTCCCTGATGATGGTCTCCATGATCTTCATGATGCTGACCCGGTCCGTGGCCTGCGCCAAGCGGATCGTGGAGGTGCTGGACGAGACGCCCGCCATCACCAACGACGAGGCGGAGACCGACGTGGACGCCGATGGTCGTGAGACCCCCGCCGCCGTGGCGGACGGCAGCATCGACTTTGACCACGTGTCCTTCAAGTACGACCCGGAGAGCCCGGAGTGGATTCTGAACGATATCACGCTCCACATCCGGTCCGGCCAGACCGTGGGCATCCTGGGCGGCACCGGCAGCGCCAAGACCACGCTGGTGTCCCTGATCCCCCGTCTGTACGAGGCCACGGAGGGTACGGTCTGGGTGGGCGGCAGGCCGGTGAAGGCGTACACCATGGAGCACCTGCGGGACGCGGTGTCCGTGGTGCTGCAAAAGAACACCCTGTTCTCCGGCACCATCCGGGAGAACCTGCTCTGGGGCGATCCCCATGCCTCGGAGGAGGAGCTGTGGGCGGCCTGTCGGGCGGCCTGCGCCGACGAGTTCCTGGAGCGGATGCCCGACGGCCTGGACACTGACCTGGGCCAGGGCGGCGTCAACGTCTCCGGTGGCCAGAAGCAGCGGCTGTGCATCGCCCGGGCCATTTTGAAAAAGCCCCGGGTCCTGATTCTGGATGACTCCACCAGCGCCGTGGATACTGCCACCGACGCCAAAATCCGTCAGGCCTTCGCCCATGAGCTGAAGGACACCACCAAGATCATCATTGCCCAGCGGGTGACGTCCATCTGCGAGGCAGACCTGATCCTGGTGATGGACGGCGGCCGGGTGGTGGCCCAGGGGACCCATGAGGAATTGATGGAGAACTGTGAGATTTACCGTGACGTGTACCAGTCCCAGCAGGAAGGAGTGAGCATCGGTGGCTGAACAGAAAAACATGCCCCCCATGGGACCCGGCGGTCCCGGCCCCGGTCCTGGCGGCCCCGGACATGGCCCCGGCGGTCCCAGAGGCGGCTTCCGCAAGCCCAAGGACCTGCGGGGCACTTTGGGGAAGCTGATGCACTATCTGGGCCGGTATAAGGCTCACCTGGTCGTGGTGGTGTTCCTGCTGGTCATCAGCTCCGCCTGCACCGTGGGCGGCTCCTACCTGATCAAACCCCTCATCAACGACTATATCCTGCCCGGCGATTTCGCGGGCCTTGCCAGAATGCTGTGCGTCATGGCGGCGGTGTATATTGTGGGCGCCGCCTGCTCCTTCGGCTACGCCCGCATCATGGTCCACGTGTCCCAGAACACCGTGGCGAGGATTCGCGCCGATCTGTTCGAGAAGATGCAGAAGCTGCCCCTGAAATACTTCGACACCCACACCCACGGCGAGTTGATGAGCCGCTACACCAACGACATCGAGACGGTGTCTGAGGCGCTGAACAACAGCTTCGGCAGCCTGATCTCCTGCTCGCTGAACTTCATCGGCACCATTGCCATGATGCTGGTCCTCAGCCCCACGCTGACGCTGATCACCTTTGCCATGCTGGCGGTGATGCTGGTGGTGGTCAAGACCATCGGCAGCCGCAGCCGCCGGTACTTTGCGGCCCAGCAAAAGGCTCTGGGCGAGGTCAACGGCTATATCGAGGAGATGATCGAGGGCCAGAAGGTCATCAAGGTCTTCAACCACGAGAGCGCCGCTAAGGAGGGCTTCTACCAGCGCAATGAGGCCTACCGCCAGGCGGGCACCCGGGCCCAGATCTATGGCGGCGCCATGCCTCCGGCTATGGGCAACCTCAGCCACATCAACTACGCCATCACCTGCTGCGTGGGCGGACTGCTTGCTATCCGCAGCGGCGACCTGGGCGGTCTGGCGGCGTTTTTGCAGTACACCCGGCAGGTCAGCCAGCCCATCACGCAAATCACCCAGCAGGTGAACACCATCCTCTCCGCCGTGGCCGGCGCGGAGCGGGTGTTCGAGGTCATGGAGGCCCAGCCGGAGCCGGACGAGGGCAAGGTCCAGCTGGTGCGGGTCACGGAGGACCGGGAGGGCCATATGACGGAGGCCGACTTCGACACCGGCGCCTGGGCCTGGAAGCGCCCCGACGGGACGCTGGTGGCCCTCCGGGGCGACGTGCGGTTCGACCACGTGGTCTTTGGCTACGACGACCGGAAGATCGTCCTCCAGGACATCTCCCTGTTCGCCAAGCCCGGCCAGAAAATCGCCTTCGTGGGCTCCACCGGCGCGGGCAAGACCACCATCACCAACCTGATCAACCGGTTTTACGAGATTCAGAGCGGCACCATCACCTACGACGGCATCGACGTGCGGGACATCGAGAAGGACTCCCTGCGCCGGTCCCTGGGCGTGGTGCTCCAGGATACCCACCTGTTCACCGGCACGGTGGCGGACAACATCCGCTACGGCCGCCTGGACGCCACCGACGAGGAGGTGGAGGCCGCCGCCAAGCTGGCGGGGGCGGACACCTTCATCCGGCACCTGCCCCACGGCTACGACACCGTCCTCTCCGGCGACGGCGGCAACCTGAGCCAGGGCGAGCGGCAGCTGCTGAACATCGCCCGGGCGGCCTGCGCCAACCCGCCGGTGCTGATCCTGGATGAGGCCACCAGCTCCATCGACACCCGGACGGAGAAGATCATTGAAAAGGGCATGGACCGGCTGATGGCGGGCCGCACCGTGTTCGTCATCGCCCACCGGCTCAGCACGGTCCGCAACGCCAAGGCCATCATGGTCCTGGAGCAGGGCCAGATCATCGAGCGGGGCGACCACGATGACCTGATTGCCCAGCACGGCAGATACTATCAGCTGTACACCGGACAGCTGGAACTGGACTGAGACCCTACACCGAACAGCCGGGGCGCGGAAGGAAACTTTCACGCCCCGGTTGTTTTTCGGTCAGAGACAGAAACGCCGAAAAAAGGGCAGCCTATTTGGCCGGATATACAAAAAACAAAAGCCCGGCGGAAAAAACGTTGACAAAAATGTGAATGAATGTTAAGAATAAATAACACCCATGGAAAAACAAGGCCTAGGCATGCTTACGCAAACGTTTTCTGCCTGCGGCGGGGCCCTAATGCGGTGAAAAACAGGAAAGAGGAAGAAGTGGCCTGGCCAGTTCTTCCTTTCAAATTATCAAGAGGCGATTGGCCTCGGAAGGGGAGGAAACGCTGTGGAAGCGGTACTGGACTACCTGCGGCAGATGAATATGGTCACTGTGATGGTGCGGCTGACGATGGCGATGCTTTTTGGCGGTCTGATCGGACTGGAACGGGAGCGGAAGCGCCGGCCGGCCGGTTTCCGGACGTATATGCTGGTGTGCCTGGGGGCGGCGCTGACCATGCTGCTGAGCCAGTATGAATCCTATATGGTGACCCATGACTGGGCGGAGCTGGCGGCAGAGATCGGGATTCGCACCGACGTGTCCCGCTTCGGGGCCCAGGTGATCAACGGCATCGGCTTTCTGGGCGCCGGCACCATTATTGTCACGGGGCATCAGGAGGTCAAGGGCCTGACCACGGCGGCGGGCCTCTGGGCGTCCGCCTGCATGGGACTTGCCATCGGCGCCGGTTTTTATGAGTGCGTGATCCTGGGATTCCTGCTGATCTTTCTCTCCATCCGGCTGCTGCCCTTTGTTGAGAACTGGATCATTGAAAATGCGCGCCATATGAACATCTATGTGGAATTTGAATCCCTGGACGATGTGGGCGAGATCATCGGCCGCATCAAGTCCCAGGATGTGCAGATTTATGATGTGGATATCGACCACGGCAGGGAGGAGAAGTCCCGGAATCCCAGCGCGGTGTTTTCCATCTGCCTGAACAAAAAGCAGCTCCATGCCCAGGTGCTGGCCGCGATTTCAGAGCTGGAGAGCGTGCGCACCATCGACGAGATCTGAGAGGGGAGGAACCGCTATGTTATCGATTTTTAACGGTCTGCGGACCGTGACGATGCTGTCTGTCACCGTGCGGATGCTGCTGGCCGTGGCCTGCGGCGGCATCATCGGCATCGAACGGGAGTATAAGCGCCGGCCCGCCGGCTTCCGCACACATATCCTGATCTGCCTGGGCGCGGCCATGACGACCCTGACCAGCCAGTATCTGTATCTGAATATGCACTACTACACCGATATGGCCCGCCTGGGCGCCCAGGTGGTGGCCGGTATCGGCTTCATCGGCGCGGGCACCATCATCGTCACCCGGCGGCAGAGGGTGAAGGGCTTGACCACGGCGGCGGGCCTCTGGGCCGCGGCCATCATCGGACTGGCCTTGGGCGGCGGCTTCTATGAGGGCGGCATCTTCGCGACCATTCTCATCCTGCTGGCGGAGCTGCTCTTCTCCAAGCTGGAGTACCGGATGCTGGAAAACGCGCCGGAGATCAACCTGTATATGGAGTATACCGACAAGCGCTGCCTGGAGAACGTGCTGAAGCTGTACCGGGAGCTGAACCTGAAGATTTTGAACATGGAGATCACCCGGTCCACCGGCAGCGAAAAGCACAATGCCTGCGCCATCTTCTCCCTGCGGCTGAACAAGAGATGCAAGGTGGAGCAGCTGGTGGCCAAGGTCAGCGGCACCGAGGGCGTTGTGTCCGTTGAAGAGCTGTGATATACTGAAAAGCAGTGAAAAGGACCGGTTCAAGGGATCGGACCATAAGATTCTGATTACATAAAAGGGAGGCGCGATATGGGAAAGAAATATGATGTGCTGGTCATCGGACCGGTGTCTCTGGACCACAATATCGACTATCAGGGCAACGAGCGCAAGGAGGTCGGCGGCGCTGTGGTGGCGTCGGGCTTCGCGGCGGCCAAAAGCGGCAACCGGACGGCCCTGTTCACCAAGCTGAACCCCGCGGACGCGGACGTGGAGGAGCGGTTCAGGGACTCCGGCGCGGACGTGTACTGGAAGGCGTCCAAGGCCACCTGCTCCATCCGCAACCAGTATTTCACCGCCGACAAGGAGAAGCGGGCCTGCACCTCCATGGGCGTGTGCGACCCTTTTAAATTCGAGGAGCTGCCTGACATTCAGACGAAGATATACCACTTTGCCGGACTGGTGTACGGCGATTTTGACGGCGCGCTGTTTGCCGAGGCCGCCAGGCACGGCAAGGTGGCGGTGGACGTCCAGTGCCTGCTGCGGCATGTGGAGCCGGACAAGACCATGGCCTTCCACGACTGGGCGGAGAAGAAGCAGTACCTCCCCTGCATTGACTATCTCAAGACCGACGCGGCGGAGGCCGAGATTTTGACCGGCCTGACGGACCGGGCGGAGGCGGCGAAGCTGCTCCACAGCTGGGGTGCCAAGGAGGTCCTCATCACCCACAACACGGAAGTCCTCGCCTATGACGGCCAGAAGATATACACCTGCCCCATCAAGGCCCGGAACCTGTCCGGCCGCACGGGACGGGGCGACACCACCTTCGCCGGCTACATCACCGAGCGCCAGCGGGCCGGTATCGCCGAGGCGCTGCAGTACTGCACGGCCCTGGTCTCCCTGAAAATGGAGACCCCCGGCCCCTTCCAGGGCACCCGGCAGGATGTGCTGGATTACATCAAAGAGTTCTATTGAGACCGTCCGAAAGAGCCGTCCGTGGGGTACACGGACGGCTCTCAGACTGTCGATAAACTGAAAAGACGTATTGGACGGGAAGGAAGATAGTTACGAAAGAAACCCAGGAGGGGTGTCTTTCGTTTTCAATTATAAGCTTTTCGGAACTATAAGTTCCGAAAAACTTGCTCAGCTTGGTGAAAAGATTTTTTCACCAAGCTGAGCCGTCCGTGGGGTACACGGACGGCTCTTTTGTCCATATAGCAAGAATATGCGTCGCTCTTAGGCGGACAAATTGGCGAAAAATGGTGTTGACAACTATTCGGGGGAGTGGTATGGTAGTACCACAATTCAAAAAACGGCAAACGAAGTTCTTAGGGAAGCGGCGAAAGCCCGCCGAAGGAGTAAAACTCTCAGGCGCCCGGCGTACCGGGTGGGGACTAAGAATGGATGTGGCTCTGGAGAAGCCCGGCAACGGGTACCGAAGGTGCAAGGCGGCGTCAGCCGCTGAATCTCTCAGGTAAAAGGACAGAGTAGGGGAAGACGGACAGGCGTCCGTTGTATTCTGCGCTTTCTTTTCCGGAGCGGCTGAGATTTCAGCCGTTCCGTTTTTATTTATGCAGGAGGGAAACAACATTATGGCAGCATTTATGGAATCCTTGGAGGCGGCACTCTATCCCGTCGTATGCGACATCAACACCTATCTGTCCAGCTATATTCTGGTCTTTCTGCTCATTGCGGTGGGCGTGTGGTACTCTGTCAAGACCGGGTTCGTCCAGGTCCGCTGCTTCGGCGAGGGCATGCGGAAGGTCTTCGGCAACCTGTCCCTGCGGGGCGGGAAGCAGGAGCGCGGCATGAGCTCCTTCCAGGCTCTGGCCACCGCCGTCGCCGCCCAGGTGGGCACCGGCAACATCGTGGGCGCCTCCGGCGCCATCCTCACCGGCGGCCCCGGCGCCATCTTCTGGATGTGGATCATCGCCTTCTTCGGCATGGCCACCATCTACGCCGAGGCGACTCTGGCTCTCAAGACCCGCGTCATTGACAAGGACGGCACCATCCACGGCGGCCCCGTGTACTACATTACCACCGCCTTCAAGGGCGCCTTCGGCAAATTCCTGGCCGGCTTCTTCGCTGTGGCCATCATCCTGGCTCTGGGCTTCATGGGCTGCATGGTCCAGTCCAACTCCATCGGCTCCACCTTTGAGACCGCCTTCGGTGTGCCCTCCTGGATCGTGGGCATCGTGCTGGTGATCATCTGCGGCATTATCTTCCTGGGAGGCGTCCAGCGGCTGGCCTCCGTGACCGAGAAGATCGTCCCCATCATGGCGTGCATTTTCCTGGTGGGCGGCCTGATCATCCTGATCGTCCGCATCAAGTACATCCCCGCCACCTTCGGTATGATCTTCAAGTACGCCTTCCAGCCCCAGGCCATCATCGGCGGCGGCTTCGGCTACGCCATCAAGACCGCCATCAGCCAGGGCGCCAAGCGGGGCCTGTTCTCCAATGAGGCCGGTATGGGCTCCACGCCTCACGCCCATGCCCAGGCCAACGTGGCCGATCCTCACGACCAGGGTGTTGTGGCCATGATCGGCGTGTTCATCGACACCTTCGTGGTGCTGACCCTGAATGCCCTGGTCATCATCTCCACGCTGTACACCTCCGACGGCATCCTGGCCTCCGGCACCATCCCCGAGGGCATCGGCAAGGCCAACCTGGCGCAGACCGCCTTCGGCACTGTGTTCGGCAGCAGCCTGGGCGCCGCGTTCGTGGCCATCTGCCTGTTCTTCTTCGCCTTCTCCACTGTGCTGAGCTGGAACTTGTTCGGCAAGATCAACGTCATTTACCTCTTCGGCAAGAAGTCCGCCAAGGTCTATTCCGTCATCGCCCTGGTGTTCATCTTCCTGGGAACCGTCATGAGCAATGACCTGGTGTGGGAGCTGACCGATATGTTCAACAACCTGATGGTTATTCCCAACGCCATCGCCTTGTTCGCCCTGACCAGCATGGTGGTGGGCGTTGTCCACAAGTCCGGGGCCCGGAAATAAAGACTCATAAACGGCCAATTTCTCCCTGGGTGAACTCGGTGAGAAATGACAAGTTCAGAACGCATTTAGATTTTTGCCGCCGTCCCGTTTGGGACGGCGGCTCTTTATCGCTTTTGTACAAAAATACTGGTCTAAAAACGTGTGCTATGGCGAAAAAGCAAAAACGTTTTGACAGTGATTTCATACTATTTTATAATAGGTGTACAGATTGATAAATTCATCACAGACTTTCCAGCGGAGCGTCCGGAGGGGGCGCTCCATCAATTGAAAAGGAGATACGCCAATGAGCAACGAATTGACGCGGGCGGATGAGATCATCGAGAGCTATGGGTGCGACCAGTCGAATCTCATCGCCATCATGCAGGAGATTCAGGCGGAGTACAAGTATCTCAGCGAAGAGTCTCTGACCCTGATCGCGGAGAAGCTGGGCATCAGCACCGCCAAAGTGTACAGCGTTGCGACCTTCTACGAGAACTTTTCCCTGGAGGCCAAGGGAAAGCACATCGTGAAGGTCTGCGCCGGCACGGCCTGTCATGTACGGAAATCCGGCCCTATTTATGACGCAATCCACGATTATCTGGGCCTGACGGGCAAGAAAAAGACCTCGGCGGACGGATTGTTCACCCTGGAGACGGTGGCGTGCCTGGGCGCCTGCGGTCTGGCGCCGGTTATGACCATTGATGGCGAAGTCCACGCGAAAATGACGCCTGAGGCGGCGCTGGAGCTGCTGGAGGACATTCGGAAGAAGGAGGGCACTGCCGTATGAGAAGCAGAGCGAAGATGACCCGGGACAGCTTCCACGTGTTTCAGGCCAACGCCCGGAACGCCCTGAAACAGAGCGAGCAGGTCCCCTCTGTCCTGATCTGCGCCGGCACCGGCTGCATCGCCGGCGGCGCCATGAAGATTTACGACAACATCAAGGCCGAGTGCGAGAAGCGGGGCCTTCAAGTGTACGTGGGATTGAAGCACGACACCGACGAGGAGAAGAGCCTCCACGTGAAGATGAGCGGCTGCCACGGCTTCTGCGAGATGGGCCCCCTGGTCCACATCGAGCCCATGGGCATCATGTACATCCACGTCAAGCCCGAGGACTGCCACGAGATCATTGAAAAGACGGTTCTGGGCGGCGAGATCATCGACCGGCTGGTGTACCACCTGGACGGCGTGGCCTATCCCCGCCAGGAGGACATCCCCTTCTACAAGAAGCAGCACCGGGTGGTGCTGGAGAACTGTGGCCGCAGCGACGCCGAGGACATTGAGGAGTACATCGCCAAGGGCGGCTACTCCGGCTTTGAAAAGGCCATGTTTGAGATGACCGACGAGGAAGTCTGCAAGACCATCATGGACTCCGGCCTCCGGGGCCGGGGCGGCGGCGGCTTCCCCGCCGGCCGGAAATGGGAGGGCGCCCGGAAGCAGAAGTCCTCCAAGAAGTACATCGTCTGCAACGGAGACGAGGGCGACCCCGGCGCGTTCATGGACCGCTCCATCATGGAGGGCAACCCCCACAGCGTGCTGGAGGGCATGATGATCGCCGGCCTGGCCGTGGGCAGCGACGAGGGCTACATCTACGTCCGGGCCGAGTATCCCCTGGCGGTCAACCGCCTGAAGGCGGCCATCGCCAAGGCGGAGGAGTACGGCCTGCTGGGCGATCACATCATGGGCACCGACTTCTCCTTCCGTATCCACGTCAATAAGGGCGCTGGCGCCTTCGTCTGCGGCGAGGGCAGCGCCCTGACCGCCTCCATCGAGGGCAACCGGGGCATGCCCCGGGTCAAGCCGCCCCGCACCATCGAGCACGGATTGTGGGCGGAGCCCACGGTGCTGAACAACGTGGAGACCTTCGCCAACGTGCCCCTCATCGTCCGCAACGGCGTCGACTGGTACCGCAACATCGGCACCAAGACGAGCCCCGGCACCAAGGCCTTCGCCCTGACGGGCAACGTGGTGAACACGGGCCTGATCGAGGTGCCCATGGGTACCACCATCCGGGAAGTGGTGTTCGACATCGGCGGCGGCATCCGCAACGGCAAGAAGTTCAAGGCCGTCCAGATCGGCGGCCCCTCCGGCGGCGCCACCACCGCCAGCAAGGAGCACCTGGACCTGCCCCTGGACTTTGACTCTTTGAAGAGCATCGGCGCCATGATCGGCTCCGGCGGCCTGGTGGTCATGGACGAGGACACCTGCATGGTGGAGACGGCCCGGTTCTTCATGGAATTCACCCAGAAGGAGTCCTGCGGCAAGTGTGTTCCCTGCCGGGAGGGCACCAAGCGGATGCTGGAGATTCTGGACCGGATCATCGCCAACAAGGGCACTCTGGAGGACCTGGAGCTGCTGGAGGAACTGGCGGACACCATCAGTTCCACCGCCCTGTGCGGCCTGGGCCAAAGCGCCTGTAAGCCGGTTCAGAGCACCCTGAAATACTTCCGCAACGAGTATCTGGCCCACGTGGTGGACCACCACTGCCCCATCTGCAACCGGGAGAAGCCCCACCCCGTCATCGACGCCGAGAAGTGCAAGGGCTGCGGCAAGTGCCGGAAGAACTGCCCCATGGAGGCCATCGAGGGCGCTGTGAAGAAGGTCCATACCATCGACCCGGAGAAGTGCATCAACTGCGGCGCCTGTGTGGGCAACTGCCCCTTCGGCGCCATCGAAGCGGCAAAGGAGGGCTGACCTATGGCAAAGGGAATTATGTACATCGACGGCCAGCGGGTGCCCTTCGACGGGGAGAAAAACGTTCTGGCGGTCATTCAGAAGGCCGGCATCGACATGCCTACGTTCTGCTACTACTCCGAGCTGTCCACCTTCGGCGCCTGCCGGATGTGCGTGGTGGAGGATGAAAAGGGCAAGATCGACGCGTCCTGCTCCATGGAGCCCCGGGACGGCATGAAGATCCGCACCAACACCGCACGGCTGCTGCGGCACCGGCGGATGATCCTGGAGCTGATGCTGGCCTCCCACGACTGCAGCTGCACCACCTGCGCCAAAAGCGGCAACTGCCGCCTGCAGGCCCTGGCCCAGCGCTTCGGCGTCAGCCGGGTCCGGTTCCCGGACACCCGGGAGCGCTATGAGCAGGACAACACCAGTCTGGCCATTTTCCGGGACCCCAACAAATGCATTCTCTGCGGCGACTGCGTCCGGGTCTGCGAGGAGCTCCAGGGCCAGG
>CAMBAJ010000026.1 GCA_945864305.1 uncultured Clostridia bacterium
CGGTCCTCATACACCGACTCAGCGATGGCCTGGATGTCCGGGTCCAGAGTCGTGGAGATGTGGTAGCCGCGGTTGTAGAGCTTCAGCCGGGCCTCCGCCACGGAGATTCCCAACTCCTCCGACAGGTCCGCGGAGACATCCCGGATGACCTCGTCCACGAACCAGGAGTTGATCTCCACGCCGCCCACGGCCTTGGTCACAAGCTCCTCGGCGGTGGCAGTGGCGTCGCCGTCGGTAAATTGCAGAACTTCCGCCTTGGCGGCTTCGGCCTCTTCCTCGGTCAGGAAGGGCGTGGCGCCGTCCTCCGCCTTGCCGTCCGCTCCCACTTCGGCCATCTTGTCCAGGATGAGCTCCTGGCGCTTCTTGTTCAGTTCCCGGGGCGTGACGGTGGTCCCGTCCTCCCGGGTATAGGTGATATCGTACATGGGGCCGTACAGAGACGGATTGTTGGTAATGGCGATCAGACTGGCGCACTCCGCCACGGACAGGTCCTTCAGCTCCTTGCCGAAATAGTACTCCGCCGCCGTCTTGACACCGTAGCAGCCCTTGTCCAGAAAAATGGTGTTCAGATACAGAGTCAGGATCTCCTGCTTGGTGTAGTTCTTTTCAAACTCCAGCGCGCGGAAGATCTCCCGGACCTTTCTGTTAATCGTGCCTTCCTTGTCACCGGTCATGTTCTTCAGTACCTGCTGGGTGATGGTGGACCCGCCGAAAGTGGCTCCGCTGGAAAAGATATTCAGCGTTGCCTTCGCTGTCCGCAGCCAGTCCACGCCGTTGTGCTGGAAAAACCGTTCATCCTCAATGGCCACAGCGGCCTGCCACAGGGCGTCCGGGATCTCATCATACTCCGCCAGGACGCGGTTTTCCTCGCCATGTACCGTCTGGAACGACACCCACTCTCCCGTCTCCTTATCCTGATAGTAGATAAAGGAGCTGAGCGCCATGGTGTAGTCCTCCGCTCTCACTTCCACTGTGGGGATCACACTCGTCTCCACATACTTCATGAAAATGCCCGCGAGCATCGCAGTCGTGCAAACGCCGATCAGGATCAGCGTTCCCAGGACGCCGAATATCTTTCCGGCGATCCCGCCCTTGCACCTGTGCTTCCTGCTCTTGCGGGCCGGCTGCTCAGACGGGCGTTCTCTTCTTCCGTGCTCCAACGAGGGGCACCTCCTCTTCCATAGATTTGGCAAACTCCCGGCCATACCGCCGCAAGGCGCAGGCAGAAGTCAACAATACGCCATAATACTTTTTATTGTAACATCCTCTGTCAACATTGAAAATGTCGCAATTTCTCGAAAAAAAGTTCCGTCTTTGCATGGCTTTTTTGTTTTAGGGCAGAATAATTGCTGTTAAAGAGACATTCTTTCCCGTTTTTTCAACGCTTCCTCTCTTGCATTCCTTCTCAGTTTCGAGTACAATGGTCCCACGTAAGGAACAAAGGAGGACACCCCATGAGCGAAGACTTCGGCCCTACTTTTATCACAGTCACGGATGAGGACGGCAAAGAGATTGTTCTGGAATTCGTGGATTCCCTGGAGTACAATGGCCAGACCTACCAGGCGTTCTTCCCCGCCGAGACCGAGGGCGAGGACGAGGATGACCCCGATAACGGCCTGGTGATCCTGAAGACCATCCATGAGGACGGCGAGGACCTGCTCTCCACACTTGACTCTGACGAGGAGCTGGACGCTGTGTACGACCTGTTCATGGAGAGTCTGTTCAGCGACGAAGAAGAATGATTCACGGATTGCCTCTTGCAATCCCGGCCCGAATATGTTAATTTGAAAGTACCCTGCGGGGTTCGTGATAGATCTTTTTTTAACCCACATTTCGTTATACGGGATGCCGGATCAAGGCGTGGTTCGCAGGCCTCCCGGCTGCTGTTTGCGGCTGGAAGTTGGAAGCGATAAAGCGTCTTGGAGGCGACCCACCTGTCCGTAAAGGTGCAGGTTATAACGAGGTCTACACGGCCACTGCGGGGTACATTTGCAGAGCAGCCGGCTGCTCTGCCTTTTTTCGCCCTTTTCAGGAAATTTTTAGTTTTTTGTTTTAAAATGTATATCTGGATTTTCCACTTGCACAATAGCGTTCTATCCAGTATAATAAGCAAGTGCGTAAATAATATTTGGCATGTAAATGCACCAAATGCACCCAATATTTGAGAGGACTGAAACACAAATGAGCGCATCTAGAGAAAAGAAAACCCGTCAGGATCAGGTCAGCTCCGGCTGGACCGATCCCAAGACCGCCCGTGAGGCACAGCAGCGCAAGGAGCAAAAGCGCAGCAATATCCTTTACGGCGTGATTGCCATTGTCTTCGTCATCGTGGCGATCACCTCCATCATCTGGCGTTCCAACATTATCCCCAAGTCTGCCACTGCCGTCACCATCAACGGGGAGAAGTACAATGCCGCTGAGGTGGATTTCTACTACCAGAACGTCTATCAGAGCTTTTACAGCAACTACTACTATTATATGACTTACGGCATGATCAGCCTGAATACCAGTGCCGATCTTAAGTCTCAGGTCATGACGGAAAGCGACGCCGCCATGCTGGGTCTGGAGGCAGAGGAAGGCCGTACCTGGCACGATTTCTTTCTGGAGCAGGCGCTGGACCAGATGGCCTCCGTGCAGGCCGGTCTGGACGCGGCTAAAGCCGAGGGCTTTACTTACCCTGCCAGCGTGCAGGCGCAGTACGATGACTCCTTGGCTTCTCTGGAGGCCGCAGCTGCTGCCAGCAATCTCTCCGTGGATCAGTACCTGCAGAACAGCCTGGGCAGCAGCATGACCGCCAAGGTCTATAAGACTCAGTTGATGCGGATGCTGCAGTACGACGCATACTCCAGCGCCTATTCCGACAGCCTGACCTACACCGATGACGAACTGGAGACGGCTTATCAGGCTGACACCAACAGCTATGACCGGGTATCCTATGAATCTGTCAGCATCAGCGGTGCCGCCGAGAGCACCACGGACGCCGATGGCAATGAGATCGAGCCCACCGAGGAAGAAGAGGCCGCTGCTAAAGAGGCCGCCAAGTCCACTGCGGACGAAATGCTGGCCGCCTATCAGGCCGGCGGCGATCTGGAAGCCCTGGCTGGTGAGGACTACAGCTATTCCAGCACCGAAAGTGGTACCTACTCCGGCAACTCCGTCACTGAATGGCTGTTCGATAATGCCCGTCATGCAGGTGACAGCACTGTCCTGGAGAGCGATTCCACCTATTATGTGGTGGTCTTCCATGACCGTTATCGGGACGAGACTCCCACCATTGACGTTCGCCACATCCTGATCCAGCCCGCTGACGGCGAGCTGTCCGAAGGCGATGAGGGCTATGAGGATGAGCAGGCTCAGCTGGACGCCGACGCCAAGGCCCAGGCCGAGGACATCCTGGCCCAGTGGCAGGCTGGTGAGGCCACCGAGGACTCCTTCGCTGCTCTGGCTATGGAGTACTCCAGCGACGGTTCCAAGTATGACGGTGGCCTATACACCCGGGTCTATCAGGGCCAGATGGTCACCGCTTTCAACGACTGGTGTTTCGATGCTTCCCGGAAGACCGGCGACACCGATATCGTGAAAACGGACTACGGCTATCATGTCATGTATTTCGTGGGTGAGGACATGCCCTGCTGGCAGGCTCAGGTCTATGAGACTCTGCAGGATGAGGACTACAACACCTGGGTAGAGGACCTGGACGCCGATTACACCATTGAGCAGCATGACTTCGGCATGAAGTTTGTTGGCTGATCGACGATAACCAAGAGCCGGCTTTGTATCGCCAAAGCCGGCTCTTTTCCTTAATTTGGGAGGTCAGATATGGACAATCCATTTCTCCGCAATGAAATGCTGTGGGGGCAGGCCGGGCAGCGGCGTCTGGCCGCCTCCCATGTGATTCTCTTCGGTCTGGGCGGCGTAGGGAGCTACACCGCTGAATGCCTGGCCCGGGCCGGTGTGGGAGAGCTAACGCTGGTGGACAGCGACACAGTCTCCGTCACCAATATCAACCGCCAGCTGGAGGCGCTGCACTCCACAGTGGGACTGCCCAAGGCGGAGGCTGTGGCCGCCCGCATCCGGGATATCAACCCGGACGCGATCCTGCACCCCATGCAGGCCACCTATGACGCCGCTCATCGGGATGACTTTTTCCCCACTGGCTGCCGCTACGACTACATCGTGGACGCCATCGATCTGGTCTCCTGCAAGCTGGACCTGGCGGAGACCGCCCGGCGGCTGGATATTTCCCTCATCATGGCCTTGGGCACCGGCAACAAACTGGACCCCACCCAGCTCCGTCTGGCTGACATCTCCGAGACCTACGGCTGTCCCCTGGCCCGTGTCATGCGCAAGGAACTGCGGAATCGGGGCATCCATCATCAAAAGGTGGTGTTCAGTCCGGAGGAGGCCGCACCGACTCTGCAGCTGGAATCCCCCCCTCCCGGCCGGCGCAGTGTACCTGCCAGCAATCCCTGGGTCCCTGCCACAGCGGGATTACTGCTGGGCAGTGCCGTGGTCCGGGACCTTCTTGAGAAAGAGAGAGAACCTTCATGTTAACAGGTACCATCGTAAATGCCCTTGCAATCCTGGCCGGCTCCCTGGTTGGTATGGCTCTGACCTGGCTGGCAAAGCACTTTTCCACTTTTCTTCCCTCCGGCAGCGCGAAGCTGGGAGATCGGCTCCAGTCCATTATCATGCAGGGTGTGGCCCTGTGTGTCATGTATCTGGGAATCAGCGGCTGTCTGGAGGGACAAAACTCCCTGATTGCTATTCTTTCCATGGTCATCGGCGCCGTCATCGGTGAGCTGCTGGATCTGGACCGCCGGATGCGGACGCTGGGCGACTGGGTCCAGACGAAGACCGAGCGGCTGGTCAAAGGGGACAGTGGTGCCCCCTCCATCTCCGAAGGCTTTGTCACTGCCAGTCTTCTGTTCTGCGTCGGCGCCATGGCCATTGTAGGTGCTTTGCAGGACGGCCTGACCGGAGATCACTCCACCCTGTTTGCCAAGTCTTTGCTGGATGGTATCAGCTCCATTGTCTTTGGTGCCTCCCTGGGGCTGGGCGTGTCCTTTTCCGCCGTGGCGGTGCTGATCTACCAGGGCCTGATTGCTCTGCTGGCCTCTTTCCTGGCTCCTCTGCTGGGAGACGCGGTCATCGCAGAGATGACCTGTGTCGGTTCGCTGCTGATTGTGGCATTGTCCCTGAATATGCTGGGATTGACCAAGATCAAAGTCATGAATCTGGTCCCGGCTATTCTCCTGCCCATCGTTCTTTGTCTGTTTATGTAAGATTATATAAGAAAACATGAGCTAGCAAAACACAACCACCGGCTACGCCGGTGGTTGTCATTAGACGGGCATAGCCCTTTGTTCCTCGCGGACGCGTTAACGCGTAATACGGCCTGCCAATTGCGTGAGGACTGTTACTTGCTACCCGTAAACGGGCTGGGCGACGGAATTCTTAACTGTTCGCCCAGTTCGTCTTCTTTTAGTTGATTCTTGATGTACTCCGCAATTCGGCTCTCATTTTTTCCTACCGTATCCACATAGTACCCTCTGCACCAAAATTCCCGATTCCGAAATTTATATTTCAGTTCGCCGAATTGCTCATACAGCATCGTGCTGCTTTTTCCTTTTAGGTATCCCATAAATTTCGATATTGCAATCTTCGGTGGTATTTCCACAAATAGATGAATATGGTCTGGACATGCCTCTGCTTCGATAATCTTTACCCCTTTCCATTCACATAACTGTCGTAATATTCTTCCTATCTCCACGCGCTTTTCTTGATAGAATACTTTCCTTCTATACTTCGGCGCAAATACTATGTGATATTTGCAATTCCATTTTGTATGTGATAAACTATTTACATCATTCATTCCCATATGAATGCCTCCCTGTTACTTTTTGTGCAGTTGGCAGACCGCACACTTGATTGTAACAGGGATTCTTATTCATCGCTTAAGCTCTTTTGAACCACTCGCTTAGCGAGTGGTTTTCTTTATACAAAAAAAGGAACGGCTTTCGCCGTTCCTTTTTCTCATTCTTCGCAGGCTGCATTCAGCAAGCCCAGCAATTCCTCTTTGCCAGTACCTTTTTCCGCAGAGAAGGGAACCAGAACGTCTTCCTCATCCAATTCCAGGGTCTCCCGGATCAGCGCCAGAGCCGGTTCCACCTGACTCTTTTTCAGCTTATCCAGCTTGTTGGCCACAATGATCTCCGGGCAGCCCGTCTCCCGGAACCAGGTATGCATGGTCACGTCGTCCGCCGTGGGCTTGTGGCGGATATCGACAATCAGCACGCCGGCTGTGATGAAGTCGCTTCCCTGCTGGAAGTAGCTCTCCATCAAGCGGCCCCAGCGCTCCTTCTCCGCGCGGCTGACTTTAGCGTAGCCGTATCCCGGCAGGTCCACCAGATAGGCCCGACTGTCCACCAGAAAGTAGTTGATCTGCGTGGTCTTACCCGGGGAGGCGCCCACATAGGCCAGATTCTTCCGGCCCAGCAGGCGGTTGATGACGGAGGACTTTCCCACGTTGGACCGGCCCGCGAAGGCAAACTGGGGCAGGCCGTCCCGCAGGAAGCCATCCTGCGCACCGACGGAACGGGCAAACTCCGCCTTTCCAAAATTCAATGCCATGTGGCTGCTCCTTTACTGCCGCAGGGCGGTATCGCCGCTGCCATTCTCCCGTCCCATGGGAGCAAAAGCCGCCACATGATTGGCAACTTCTTCCCTGGCGGGTTCTGCCTCCGGGCACAGCGCCTCGACAAACACCTGGTCCACCGTCTCTACCGGCACAAACCGGAGCGCCGCCCGGACGGTCTGGTCGATGTCCTCCAGGTCCCGGACGTTGTTCTTGGGAATCAGGACTGTACCGATGCCGTTGCGCTTGGCGGCCATGGTCTTTTCCTTCAGGCCGCCGATGGGCAGCACCCGGCCCCGTAAAGTAACTTCGCCTGTCATGGCCACACCCGCCTTGATTTTTCGGCCCGTCAGAGCGGACAGCATGGCGGTGGTAACGGCGATGCCGGCGGAGGGGCCATCCTTGGGCACCGCGCCCTCCGGGAAGTGGACGTGGATATCCTTCGTCTTGTAGAAGTCCGCCTCGATGCCCAGCGCCGCCGCCCGACTCCGCAAGCAGGAGAGCGCCGCCTGGGCGGACTCCTTCATGACGTCGCCCAGATTGCCGGTGAGCTCCAGCTTGCCGGAGCCCTCCATGACGTTGACCTCCACTTCCAGAATCTCGCCGCCGGCTTCCGTCCAAGCCAAACCGTTGACCACGCCGATCTCCTCCTTCTCCGTGTGGAGAGCCGGGGGATAGGGCTGGCAGTCCAGCAGTTTAGGCAGGTCGTTTTCTGTAACAGTAATGCGCTTTACAGTTCCTTTCAGCAGGGTCATATCCGCCTTCCGGCAGATGGCGGCCAGCCGCCGCTCCAGGAGGCGAACGCCGGACTCCCGGGTATAGTCCCGGATGACGGCCCGCAGCACGTCGTCACTGACCCGAAGGGCCCCTTTCTTGATGCCATGCTCCTCCATCTGCTTGGGCAGCAGGTGGCGCTTGGCGATCTGTACCTTCTCCTCATCGGTATAGCTAGACAGCTGGATGACCTCCATGCGGTCCAGCAGGGGCCGGGGAATGGTGTCAGTGGTGTTGGCGGTGGTGATGAACATGACCTTGCTCAAGTCCAGAGGAATCTCCAGGAAATGGTCCCGGAAGGCGTAGTTCTGCTCGCTGTCCAGGACCTCCAGCAACGCCGACGCCGGGTCGCCCCGGTAGTCGTTGCCCAGCTTGTCAATCTCATCCAGCAGAAGCAGGGGATTCATAGACCCGCTGCGGCTGATGGCCTCCACAATGCGGCCGGGCATGGAGCCTATGTACGTCTTGCGGTGGCCCCGGATATCCGCCTCGTCCCGAACGCCGCCCAGAGACAGACGGGCCAGCTTTCGGTTCAGTGCCTTGGCAACGGAAATGGCGATAGAGGTCTTGCCCACGCCGGGAGGGCCCACCAGGCAGATGATCGGTCCCTTCCCCTCCGGGTTCATCTGGCGCACGGCCAGCGTCTCCAGAATCCGCTCCTTGACCTTTTCCAGGCCGAAGTGGTCCTTATCCAAGACCTTGCGGGCCGCGTCCACGCTGACTCGCTCCTTGGTCTCCGTATTCCAGGGCATTTCCAGGCAGACGTCCAGATAATTGCGGATAACCGCGCCCTCGGCGCTGCCGAAGGGCTGCTTGGAGAGCTTATTGACTTCCTTCAAAAGGTGCTTTTCGGCGTCCTCGTCCAGTCCGAGGGCCTTGATTTTCTCCCGGTAGGCATCCAACTCATCATCCGGGTCCTCGCCCTCGCCCAGCTCATTTTGCAGGACACGAATCTGGGTCCGCAGAATCTGATCCCGCTGGGAGCGGGCCAGCTGGTCCCGGACTTTGCCCTCCATCTCGTGCTCAAACCCCAGGACGTTGCACTCCCGGGCCAGGAAGCCATTCAGCTTCCGCAGGCGGACGAACGGGGCCATCTCCTCCAGAATCTCCTGCTTATCCGTGTGACGCAGGGCAATATTCTGGGTGATATAATCCGCCAGATAGCCCACATCCCGGCAGTCCATGACAGTGGAGATGACCTCCTCCGCCATGTTTCCGGCCAGCTCCGCGTACTCGCTGAACAGGTTCCAGGTCTGCCGCAGCAGCGCCTCCGTCCGGGGGCTACGCTGGAAGGCCTCGGAGGCAGTCTCCTCCTCCAGCAGTTCCACGTTGGCCTGAAGGAAGGGCTCCGTCTGCCACAGGCGGCGCATGCGGGCCCGGCGGCGCCCCTCCACCATCACCCGGACGGAGTTGGCGGATAGGCGCAGAATCTGGGTAATGTGGGACACCGTACCGATCTGGTACAGGTCCTTCTCCTCCGGCTGGTTGACGCCGATCTCCCGCTGTGTCACCAGGAAGATGTCCTGATCCGCCTCCATGGCCCGCTCCAGAGCGGTGATGGAGATACGGCGCTCCACATCAAAGGTCAGGCTCATATGGGGAAAAACCGTCAGGCCCCGGAGAGCCAGGACGGGAATATTCAATGTCGTTGCTTCCATATGGAAATGTTTCCTTTCTGAGGAATCAAAACAGGGAGACGCCACCTGGCGTCTCCCCTTGTTTCGCTTTAAGACGCCGACTTGGGGGTGGAGCCGGATCTCGGCTTGTCACCCTTGCCGGTGTTCAATTTCACGGAATAATTGATCTTGTTGGCGTCCCGGGTCAGGACAGGCTGTCCCTTCCCCTCCACGCAGTCCTTCGTGATGACCACTTTCACAATGGTGGGATCGGAGGGCACGTCATACATGATCTGGGTCAGCAGGCCCTCCATGACGGCCCGCAGGCCCCGGGCACCGATGTTGCGCTCAATGGCCTTGTCTGCGATGGCCTCCAGGGCCTCCGGCTCGAACTCCAGGTCCACGTCGTCGTATTCCATCAGCTTTTTGTACTGCTTGACCAGAGCGTTCTTGGGCTCCTGCAGGATGCGCACCAAATCCTCCTGCTTCAGGGCGTTCAGCGGCGCGATGACCGGCAGGCGGCCCACCAGCTCGGGGATGATGCCGAACTTCAGAATATCGTGTGGCTGGACCTCGTGGAGAATCCGGCTCAGGTCCTTGTCCTTCTTGCCCTGGACATTGGCGCCGAAGCCGATGCTCTTCTGGTCCAGGCGCTGCTCGATGATCTTCTCCAGACCGTCGAACGCGCCGCCGCAGATGAACAGGATGTTCTTCGTGTTCACCTGGATGAATTCCTGATGGGGGTGCTTCCGGCCGCCCTGGGGCGGCACGTTGGCAACAGTCCCCTCCACGATCTTCAGCAGTGCCTGCTGCACGCCCTCGCCGGACACGTCCCGGGTGATGGAGGTGTTCTCGCTCTTCCGGGCGATCTTGTCGATCTCGTCCACGTAGATGATGCCGTGCTCGGCACGCTCCACATCGAAGTCCGCCGCCTGTAGCAGGCGCAGCAGAATGTTCTCCACATCGTCGCCCACATAGCCGGCCTCGGTCAGAGTGGTGGCGTCGGCGATGGCAAAGGGGACCTTCAGGATACGGGCCAGGGTCTGGGCAAACAGGGTCTTGCCAGAGCCGGTGGGGCCCAGCATCAGAATGTTGCTCTTCTGCAGCTCCACGTCCTCGTCGCCGCCGAAAAAGATGCGCTTATAGTGGTTGTACACCGCCACGGACAGGGCCACCTTGGCCTCATCCTGGCCAATGACATACTGGTCCAGCACGTCCTTGATCTCCCGGGGCGTGGGGAGCTCGTCGGGGATATCCTCCATGGGATTGGAACTGGTATCCTCAAACCCGTCGTTCAGAATGCTCATGCACAGCTGGACGCACTCGTCGCAGATGCGCACGCCGGGTCCCTGGATCATGCGGTGCACCTGCTGCTCATGCTTGCCGCAGAAGGAGCACCTCAGAGACTTCTTGCCGTCGTCGTTCATGGTTTTACCTCGGTTTCTGGTATTACTTCTTACCGGTGATGATCTTATCCACCAGGCCAAACTCCTGGGCCTCAGCGGCGGTCATCCAGTGGTCCCGCTCGGAGGCTTCCTTGATTTCCTCAGCGGTCTTACCGGTGTTCGCTGCCAAGATTTCATTCAGCTTCTTTTTGATCCGCAGGAAGTGCTCCACGTCAATCTCCATATCCGTCACCTTGCCCTGTGTACCGGCAGAGGGCTGGTGGATCATAATCTCCGCGTTAGGCAGGGCAATGCGCTTGCCCTTGGCACCGGCGGACAGCAAAAACGCGCCCATGCTGGCGGCCATACCGACGCAGATGGTGGACACGTCGCACTTGACGTACTGCATGGTGTCATAGATGGCCATACCATCGGTCACGGAGCCGCCGGGGCTGTTGATATACAGCTGGATGTCTTTGTCGGGGTCCTGGGCCTCCAGATACAACAGCTGAGCCACCACCAGACTGGCGGTCGTGGCATTCACTTCTTCACCCAGGAAAATGATGCGGTCATTCAGCAGACGGGAGAAGATATCGTAAGACCGCTCTCCCCGGTTCGTCTGCTCCACAACATAAGGGACTAAACTCATGGTTAGAAAACCTCCTTTTGTGACCCCCGATAGCTGGGGATGCCTAATAAACCATTCTCTCATGATACCACAGGCACCATGAGAGAATGTGTCGAATCTGTAAAAAATCCTATGGAAAGATTCGTGCTTATTCGGCGTCCTTCTCGGCGGGCTGCTCCTGGCTCTCGGCACTCTCAGTGTCTTCTGCGCCCTCAGCAGTTTCGGCAGTCTCAGCCTTCTTGGTGGTCTTCTTTGCGGTGGACTTCTTGGCGGTCTTCTTCTCGGGCTTGGTGGCGGTGGCGCTCTCCACCACGATGTCCACGGCCTTCTGGCTGACGATCTGATCCTTCACCTGGTCGGCGTGCAGATACTTCTTGACCATCTCCAGGTCCATGCTGTACTGGTCAGCCAGCTTCTGGAACTCGGCCTCCACGTCCTCGTCGCTGGCCTCGATGTTCTCGGCCTTGATGATGGCGGCAACAGCCAGGTCCATCTTCACCTGACGCAGGGCGGGCTCCTTGGCGTCCTCCAGCAGCTTGGCCTCGTCCATGCCGGTCAGCTTCAGATACTGGTCATAAGGGATGCCCTGCTGGGCAATCTGCATCTTGAAGTTGTCCAGGAACTGATGGCACTGGGCCTCCACCATGGCGTCGGGGATGTCGGCGGTGATACCCTCCGCCACCTGATCCATCAGGGTGTCCGCGAAAGCGCGGTCAGCGTCCTTCTGGCGCTCCTCGGTGATCTTCTTCTTCAGGTCCGCTTTCAGCTCCTTCAGGGTGTCGAACTCAGAAACGTCCTTGGCGAACTCGTCGTCCATGGTGGGGACTTCCTTCTCCTTGACCTCGTGGACCTTCACCTTGAAGACCACGGCTTTGCCGGCCAGGTCCGCGTGATAGTCCTCGGGGAAGGTGATGTCGATGTCCTTCTCCTCGCCAGCCTTCATGCCGACGACCTGCTCCTCGAAGCCGGGGACGAAACTGTGAGAGCCCAGCTCCAGGCTGTGGTTCTCGCCCTTGCCGCCGTCGAAGGGCTTGCCGTCCAAGAAGCCCTCGAAGTCAATGACAGCGGTGTCGCCTTCCTTGGCCTCGCGGTCCACGCTCACCAGACGGGTGTTGCGGTCGGACAGCTGCTTCAGGCGCTCGTCCACGTCGGCGGCCGTGACCTTGACCTCGTCCTTGGGAGCGGACAGGCCCTTGTACTGGCCCAAAGTGACCTCAGGATACACGGGAGCAGTGGCCTTGAAGGTAAAGCCCTCCTTCGTGCACTCGCCCACCATCTCCACAGTGGGATAGCCTACGACCTGGAGCTCCTTCTCCTTCACAGCGGCCTCATAGGCCTCGGGGAATGCAATATTGATGGCCTCCTCGAAAAACACCTCTGCGCCGTACATACCCTCGATGATTTTGCGGGGGGCCTTGCCGGGACGGAAGCCCTGTACGTTGATCTTCTTGCGCATCTTCTGATATGCCTTTTCGATAGCAGCCTCGAATTCTGCCGCGCTGACCTCCACGGTCAGAGCGACCTGGCTCTTTTCAACTTTTTCGCAGCTTTTGACAGTCATTATGTTTACTCCTCCGTTCATCATTGGCTACACGCCGATGCGAATAAAAATTTTAGCAGAAAAATCTCGAAAAATCCAGTCTTTTTTCTGTTATTCGCAAATTTTTTTTGGAACAAATCCCAGATAGTCCGCGGAGATCAGAGAAAAGTCGGTCTCTCCCCGTCTCCCCTCCATCCTGCGCTTGATGACCGGGCCGTGGAGATGGCCGTAGCAGCAGGTGCCCACATGGTACTTCTCCAGCACCGCCAGGATCTCCGGGCACTCATAGCCCTGGTACAGGGGCGGATAGTGGAGGAAGCACAGAATCGGCCGATCCCCCGCCGCCCGCAGGGAGGCCTCCAGCCGCAGGACCTCCCGGTTCAGCACCTTGGCGTTGTGGGGCTTCTGGTCCTCTTCCAGAAACCAGCCCCGGGTGCCGCAGATGGCGTAGTCCCCGTAAAAGGCGCAGTTGTTGTGGAGAATCTCCAAAGTCCGGATGCCCTTCTCCTCAAAGAAACGATGGAGCTTGGCGGCGGTGTTCCACCAGTAGTCGTGGTTTCCCTTGACCAGCAACTTCCGCCCCGGAAAGCGGTCCAAAAATCGGAAATCCGCCTCCGCCTCCTCCAGGCTCATGCCCCAGGAGGTATCCCCCGCCAGAACCAGCGTATCGTCGTCGGTCAGGGTGCTCAGAGATTCCTCGATGCGGGCCACATAGTTTTTCCAGGCCTCGCCGAATACCTCCATGGATTTGTTCGCCGTCAGGGAGAGGTGCAGGTCCCCAATCGCATACAGGGCCATTCACGCCCCTCCTCTCTTGTCGCTGCAACGCAGCAGGTTTATTTCAGGAAATCCAGCACCACGCTGTCCATGTCCTGCTTCTCCGCCGTCAGGTCGAACCGCCGGGCCTTGCCCTTCAGCGCCGCCAGACGCCGGGGCACGGGGACGCCGGACACCGCGTTCAGCTGGTCCAGCAGCTCCACGCCGTCGCCCACGGGCGTCTCCCCGATGGCCGTCAGGACGTGGTTGCAGAACTTGTAGGGGCTGGCCGTGGAGACGAACACCGTCACGGTTTTGTCGCCGGTGGCCTGGCGGTACTGCTCCATGACATTGGCCGCCACAGCGGTGTGGGTGTCGATGAGGTAGCCGTACTCCTTATAGTACTTGGCGATGGTGGCGGCGGTGCCCGCCTCGTCGCAGTAGCCGCCCCAGTACTGCTCCGCAAGCGCCGCCTTGATGGTCTCGCTGACCTCGTATTTTCCGTCCTTTGCCAGGGCCGCCATGTAGCCCTTGACCTCCTCGTCGTTCTCGCCGGAGAGGTCGAACAGCAGCCGCTCCAGGTTGCTGGACACCAGAATGTCCATGGAGGGGCTCATGGTGGTGTGGAAGGGCCGGTTGCGGTCGTACACGCCGGTGCGGAGGAAGTCCGTCAGCACATCGTTGCGGTTGGAAGCGCAGACCAGCTTGTTCACGGGCAGGCCCATGCGCTTGGCATAATAGGCCGCTAGGATGTCGCCGAAGTTGCCGGTGGGGACGCAGAAATTCACCTTGTCGCCCATGACGATACGGCCGTCCCGGACCAGGTCGCAGTAGGCGGAGATGTAGTAGACCACCTGGGGCAGGATACGGCCCCAGTTGATGGAGTTGGCGGAGGACAGGAAGAAGCCCCTGTCCGCCAGGGTGGCGCGGATGGACTCATCGGAGAAGATGCGCTTCACGCCGGCCTGGGCATCGTCGAAGTTGCCCACCACAGCGCAGACGCCCACGTTGGCGCCGTCCTGGGTGACCATCTGGGTCTCCTGGACCCTGGACACGCCGTCCTTGGGATAGAACACCATGATGCGGGTCTGGGGGACATCGGCAAAGCCCTCCATGGCGGCCTTGCCGGTATCGCCGGAGGTGGCCACCAGGATGCAGACGGTCTTGTCCTCACCGGTCTTGCGAAGAGCGGCGGAGAGAAGCTGGGGCAGCATCTGCAGCGCCATGTCCTTGAAGGCAGAGGTGGGGCCGTGCCACAGTTCCAGACAGTGGGTCGTCTCGTCCACCGTGCGGACGGGGGCTACGGCATCCGTATCAAACTTATCAGTGCCGTAGGCATTTTCCGCGAAGGTCATCAGTTCGTCCTGGGTGTAGTCCGTCAAATAGAGGCCCATGATCTTGGCCGCCCGCTCCTGATACCAGGCGTGGACCAGGCTGTTTAAGAACGCCTCGTCGATCTGGGGAATCTCCGTGGGGGTCAGCAGGCCGCCGTCTCTGGAGAGGCCCATCTTCACGGCCTCAGCCGCATCGTAGCGCAGGGACTTGTCTCTTGTGCTGTAATACTTCATGATCATTTCCTCACTTTCAAAGGAAGATTCTCTATTCAAACGCGTTTTCCAGATATTCGATCCGGAGAGCGCCGTTATTTTCCGCATAGACCTCCGCCACGTCAAACCGGGCCGGAGCGTCGATCTCGTAGGTGCTCAGGTAGGCGGCGGCAGCAGAGCGGAGACGCTCCTGTTTGCGCCCATCCACAAACTCCCGGGGCAGGCCGATGGACCCGGCGCTCCGGAGCTTGACCTCCACGAAGCAGATAGTCCCCCGCCGGTCCCGCGCCACCAGGTCCAGCTCCCCGAACCGGCAGCGCCACTGGCTGGCAAGAAGCGTATAGCCCTTTTTCCGCAGATATCTGGCGACCTCCGCCTCGCCCCGGTCGCCGGCGGCCTTCGTCCGGCTCATGGCTTTCGGGCCTCCCATTTTTTGAGGAACGTCCTCCGGTGCTGAGGACAGGGGCCGTACTGGTCCAGCATTTCATAATGCAGCTTGGTGCCATAACCCTTGTGTCTGGCGAACTGGTACTGGGGGTACAGGCTGTCCAGCTCCGTGGACACGTAGCGATCCCGGCTGACCTTCGCCAGGATGGACGCCGCCGCGATGGAGGCGCTTTTCCCGTCGCCGCCCACGATGGTGATGTGGGGTGCGGTGACGGCAAAGCGGCTGCCATGGTCTCGGTTGCCGTCGATCAGGGCTATGTCCGGTTTGATAGACAGCCCGTCAATGGCAAGCTGCATGGCCTTCATCCGGGCGTTCAGAATATCGATCTCGTCGATCTCCGCCGCTTCTACACGCTGAATGCTGTACGATACCGCCTGGGCGGTGATGATGTCGAACAGGGTCTCCCGCTTCTTCTCCGTCAGCTTCTTGGAGTCGTTCAGTCCGGGGATGTCCAGCTCCCGGGGCAGGATGACGGCGGCGGCGTACACCGGCCCCGCCAGAGGGCCAGCTCCCGCCTCGTCCACGCCGCAGACAGTCTGGATGCCCTGATTCCATTGTTCACGCTCATAGGTCCACAGGTCCATTTGTTTTACCTCAGCTTCCGGCGTCTGAATCCACCGCCGGATTCATATGTTCCAGTCCCGCCCGGTATCCCTCAATAGTCTATGACGATCTTCCGGCAGGACCGGCAGATATGGGCGGGCAGCGTCCCGTCGCTTTCCAGCAGTCCCAGGTTATTGGGGCCGTCCAGGGCGATGCCGCCCCGCTTTTCAATGCCGCTCTTTGTGAGCACATGCGGAAGGCGCTCGCCGGGCGGCAGGAAGTGCAGTCCGGCGCTGGGTTGGTAAGCGACCTTTCCCACTTTCATCTCTTTTCCGCAGACAGGGCAGTTCATAAGGACTCCACCTCTCATCCTCCGGCGCGGCTCTCTGGCCGTTTCTTTCTCCAGGACAGCCAGCAGTAATAGACCAGGTGCGCCAGGCACAGCAGCAGGAGGGACGCCGTCCCCCATCTACTGGCCAAACCGCTGTTTTTCCAGGGCCAGCCCTGGTAACTCACCAAAAAGATGTGGCAGTACGGCACAATGGCGCAAGAGAGCAGCAGCTTCAAAAAATCGTTGGTGGATGAGAGCCAGTGCTCCCCCCAGATCAGCCAGCAAGTCATGCAGATAGATGCCGCCGCCCAGTACCAGCGCATGAAGCGAAGCGCGCCCGGGCTTTTCAGCCGGAACAGAATGCGGTCCATTGCCAGCAGGCACAGGCCATAGGCCAGATACAAAATGAGCCGTAGGATGGTGTCCCGCTCCTCCTCGCGTATTGCCGTGAAAAAAGCGGCACAGTGCAGTCCAAGCAATAAGAAAGCATATTTTGCCGCCCGGTCAGGCAGTGCTTCCTGCTCTCTTCCCGCCATGGATAACCCCTCCTCACTCCGGCAGCTCCAGCGTAAACCGTCCCAGCTTGCCGGCCCGGAACTCGTCCAGCAGGATCTTCGCCATCCGCTCCGTGTCCACATCTCCGCCGGAAACCAGGAAGCCCCGCTTCCGGCCCGCTGCCTCCAGCAGGCGGTAGCCGTAGGCCACATCGTTTTCCGACTCCTCCCGCTCCGGCAGGGCGGGCAGCTTGTAGCCCGCCTTTAAGGCGTCAGGATACTTCTCCCCCAGATAGGCCATCAAATGGCACCCCAGGGTCTCCACATCCAGGATATCGTCCTTCACCGCACCGGTGTAGGCCAGATTCAGGCCAACGCTCTGGTCCTCGAACTTGGGCCACAGGATGCCGGGGGTGTCCAGCAGCTCCAGTCCCTTGTCGATGGGCACCCACTGCTTGGAGCGGGTGACGCCGGGGCGGTCCTCGGTCTTGGCGGTCTTGCGGCCCGCTACCTTATTAATAAAGGTGGACTTGCCCACATTGGGGATGCCCAGGATCATCACCCGGACCACCCGGCCAGCCATGCCCTTTTCCGCATAGGCCCGCAGCTTATCCGCCAGCAGCTCCCGGACGGCTCCCGCAAACCTGGCCGTGCCCATACCGCCCTTGGCATCAGACTCCAGCACGGCATAGCCCCTGGCCCGGAAATACGCCGCCCACTGCTTTGTGGCCTCGGGGTCCGCCTGGTCCACACGGTTCAGCACCACCAGCCGGGGCTTCCCGGCAGTCAGCTCGTCCACATCCGGATTCCGGCTGGAGATAGGGATGCGGGAATCCAGAATCTCGCAGACCGCGTCAACATTCTTTACCTGCTCGGCGATCATCCGCCGGGTCTTGGTCATATGTCCGGGGTACCATTGAATATTCATGCGATCACTCCGATCCGTTCCAGACTCCGCTCACCGGTCCGCTCGTCCGGACCCGGGAATGCCAGAAACACCGCCTTGCCGATGACATAGCGGGTGTCCACCGTTCCCAGCCGGGAGTCCCGGCTGTCACTGCTGTGGTTGCGGTTATCGCCCATGACGAAGATGCTGCCCTCCGGCACGGTCAGGGGAAACTCCGTCCCCTCCTCCAGATAGGTCAGCTCATTGATGTAGTTCTCTTTCAGCAGCGCTCCGTCCACATAGACAGAGCCCGTGTTGAAGTCAATGTCCACCGTCTGCCCCGCTGTGGCGATGACTCGCTTCACGATGGGCTCGTCCAAAAAGGTGTCCTTCCGCAGGACTACGATATCGCCGTACTGATAGTCGTCATACAGAAGGGAGTTCAGGACCAGCAGCCGGTCCCCGTCCTGCAGCGTGGGCACCATGGAATGGCCGTCCACGCCGATCAGCCGGATGACGAAGGTGAACAGGATCACCACCGCCAGTACGGAACACACCAGGGCCTGCACCCACTCATACAGGTCCCGTCCCCTGTTCTTCTCTTCCTTTTTCTCTGTGCTTTCCCGCATATCTGTCTCTCCTTGGATTTATCCCTTTAAACCGCCGATCCGGTTAAACCGCCGATCCGGCTCCATTCCCGTGTTCCCAGTTCCGCCGATTCCCCGGGCCAAATCAAAAATACAGCCCGGCCTAAAATATGGCGGGTATCGATGGGACCCAGATCCGCATATCGGCTGTCCTTGCTGTTATTCCGGTTGTCGCCCATGACAAACACGCAGCCCTCCGGCACGGTGACGGGGAACTCCAGCCCCTCATCCAGCCAGGTGGGCTCCCGGGTATACGGTTCTTCCAACACCTCGCCGTCCACATACACCACGCCGGCGTCAAAATCAATATCCACTGTCTGCCCCCCCCCGTGGCGATGACCCGCTTGACGATGGCATCGCCGTTTTCAAAGGAGGGCTTCTGGAAGATCACGATATCCCCCTGGTGATAATCCCCGCACAGGTAACCGTTCACCACCAGCAGCTTATCCCCGTTTTGCAGAGTCTCCCGCATGGACTGGCGGGAAACTCCCACCAGGCGCACACCGAATGTAAAAACCAGGACTACCGCCAGAACGGAACTCAATACCGCCTGCAGCCAGTCATAAAGCCCCCGGTCCGGCTGCTTCCGCTTCTTTCCCAACGCCATCGCGATACCTCCGCAGCGAACACGTTTCCAGCATAATCTAAAATAGTATAACAAAAATCTCCCCAAACCACAAGGGTGGGCAGGAATTTTTTGCAGGAAACAAAAGAGAGAGGCTTGCGCCTCTCTCTTTGTCTCTCTTAGAGCTTCTCCTTGACCTTGGCACCCTTGCCGACGCGGCCGCGCAGATAGTACAGCTTGGCACGACGGACGGAACCACCACGGACCACCTCAATGTGGTCGATGGAAGGAGAATGAACGGGGAACACCTTCTCCACGCCGACGCCGTAGGAGATACGACGGACAGTGATGGTCTCCTCGATACCGCCGTGCTTCTTGGCGATGACGGTGCCCTCGAAGACCTGGATACGCTCGCGAGAGCCTTCCTTTACCTTCACGTGGACACGCACGGTGTCACCGATGGCGACCTTGGTCACTTCGTTCTGCAGGGTTTCCTTGTTCAGTTCCTGAATGAGATCCATGGATATTTCCTCCTAATGTATAGGTGTTCATGCCGCTTTTCCAAGGCACTTCGGCGCATCTTGAGCGCGTGCACGACAGAGGACCACCCTTTGTAGCTTAGGTAGTATACCATATAGGGAATTATATTGCAAGGATTATTTTTATTTTTTCTTCCGCATTTTTACAGATTTGCAAACTTTCCGCGGCATTCGCGGCCGGCTGCCGTCAGCAATCCCGCCATGGCCGGCAGCAGCCACAGGCTCCCGCCGCTGCGCCACATCAAAAGGCCCAGCGCCGCCGCGAGCAGTACAGCTGCTACCATGCCCATCCGGCATGTCACTGTCTCCCCTGTTCCCGGGCCCGCCGCCCAGGATACCAGCAGATACAGAGCGCGGCCGCCGTCCAGGGGCCGCACGGGCAGCAGGTTGAACATGCACAGGATCAGGTTGGCGCCGATGAGAACAGAAGCCTCTTTGTCTGCCAGCGACAGCAGAACGGCGCACAGCAGATTGGCGGCGGGGCCCGCCAGCACCGCCGCCAGCTCCCCGCCATAGGAGAGCGACGTGCGGTCGGTCTCCATCACCGCGCCGAACACATTCAGCCGCAGCCCCGTGATGGGCGCTCCCATGCATTTCAGAACGGCCCAGTGCCCCATCTCATGGACAGCGGCCGCGCCCAGCACGACCGCCAGCAGCCTCCATCCATTGACTACGCCGAACCACGCGGCCAGCAGGAAAAATCCGCTGGATATCTGTATTCTGCATTCAGACCGTCGAGACATAGTAGATGGGATTCAGATACACGCCGTCTTTCTGAAGTTCGAAATGGAGATGCGGTCCCGTGGCAATTCCCGTTTCACCTACCTCGGCGATCTTTTCTCCCTTTTTAACCGTTTTTCCGGAAGAGATCGTTATGCGGCTGCAATGGGCGTACAGGGTGGAATATCCGCCCTCGTGGGCGACGATACAGTATTTTCCATAGCTGCTGCTCTCTCCAACCGCTGTGACGGTACCCCCGGCAAAGCAGCAGATGGCGGTCCCGCTGTCCGCCGCCAAATCCACGCCGTAGTGGAACCGTTCCTCGCCCTCCACCGGGTGCTCCCGGTATCCAAAATCAGAGGTCAGCGCTCCGGCTAAAGGTGTACAGTAGTCAAAGCCCAGAATGGCCTGTTCCAGGCTGACGTTCTCCGGGAGGTTTTTGTCGGAATACAGCACATATGCCAGGGTCGATACTTCCGTCTGCTCTGTGGCAGTTTTCTCTTCGCCCTGGGCCGCTTCCTCCGTTTCCGCAGAAATATTCTCCGCCCGGTATGTCCTCAAACTGTCAAGTGCCGCCTGTCCGCCATCCGTTATCCCCGCAGGGGCTAAGGTCTCCCGGATACTGCTTTTGGTCTCCGGATGAAAGACGGCCTGGTACACCTCCTCCGCAGCGCCGCCGGCATCCTGTTGCCCGGTGAACATATCCCCCACCACGGAAAACACAGTCTGGACATCCATGTTCTGGTGCAAGGCATTGGAAATCCGCTGGTTAAGCGATGCCATCTTTGCGGGCAGCAACAGCTTAGCCACCACCAGCAGTACGAATATACTGCCGCAGATCACCACCTGAAGCAGCAGCCGACGGTCCTTAGGCCGCAGTGCTTCGTCCTTTCGGTATCCCGCCTGCCGGGTCCCGCGCCGCCTGCTCTTTCTTTTTTGCCGCTCTGCCGCGATCGTCGTCATCCGGCGTCCCGCCTGCCGTGAAGTCATGGCTGTCCCCTCCCCCCGATTTAATCTTCTTTTACACTCTATGTACGCTTTTCGAGGAATATGACCTTGACATCCATCAAGAAATTCCGTATAATAATGGATACCGCATCGGGCATTGTGAAGTTCGGCGATTGATTTGTTCCGATGCATTGTCCGCAGATAGGCGAAATTTTAAATTGCAAAATTGAATTTCCGGGTATAGCGCAGTTGGTAGCGCGCTTGGTTCGGGACCAAGAGGCCGTGGGTTCAAATCCCGCTACTCGGACCATGCGGAGTGTCCTTATAGGATCTGAGTATCCTGTAACGGGCACTCCGCATTTTTTATTTCCAATCTTATACCGCAACCTCTGCCGGGGCGTAGCTCAATGCTACGCCTCGTCTTGTTTCCAGCAGAATATCCCGCTTGGGGATTTTCCGGCGATCCGGCACCTCAAACACGCCGATGCAGTTGTAGTGGATTGTTACCCGCTGATTGGTTACACCGTCCTCCTTGACCGCCGGATATACCTCAATATGGTCTATCAGTTCGGCTACCATGCGCTTGGTGATTTTGGTGGCGTCCGTATAACGGCGTACCGTTTCCAAAAAGTCCTCCACATCCATACGCTTTTCGTCCAGTTTTTCCACTTCCAGCCGCAGGGTCTTAATGCGCCCGGCGTTTTCACCCTGCTCCTGTTCATAACGCTTTGCCATTTTCGCAAACCGGGCATCGTCAATCTTGCCGGAAACATTGTCCTCATACAGCCGTTCAAAGAGCGCATCCAATTCCCGGTCACGGGCCAGCAGCGCATCCAGCTCCCGCTTTTTGCGTACCCGCTCATTTTCGGCCACCTTTGCCGAACGGCCCACCATCGCCTTGATAAAGTCGTTTTCGTACTCATTGGCGAAACAGGCTAGCCGATGTACCTCGTAGAGCACCACCTGCTCCAAGAAGTCCAGCCGGATATAATGAGTGGACGAGCATTTACGAAGCCCCGAATTATGGTTTTGGCAACTGAAAAACTTGATGTCGTGATTGTTCTGATTAAAGTGGAAGTTCAAATTTCCGCCGCACTCGGGGCATTTCATCACGCCGGAGAACACGCTGGGCTCCTGTGTAACGGTAGTCCGTCTGCGGCGCGTGGTATGCAGACTCTGCACCTTTTCCCATGTGATGCGGTCAATGATCGGCTCATGGACATTGAGAAAGATTGCCCGGTTTTCCTCCGGGTTTTCGAGCCGCCGCTTTACCTTGTAGGACTTGGAATAGCTCTTGAAGTTGATCACGTCGCCGCAATATTCCTGCAAGGTGAGGATTTTCTTGACGGTGGTGTGGTTCCATTTGGTATGCCAAAGCGTCCGGGCGCTAACGTGTGGAGGCTGTCTGCGGGGTGGGCATGGGAGCCACAGGGTCCCAGATTCAGGATGTGCGCAAAGCCAATGTATTCCAAAGTAAATCGGAATGGAGGCTTGCCGCAATCAGGCCGCTGTTCTTCATAGCGCTCCAACCAATCAAAACATGGTGGTTGCTCTCTCCGTTTTGTCCAATTATCTGTTTTACAAACTGGGTTTTTTATTGTATACTCTTAACAAGTGCTGAACATGTCAATCGATTTCAGAACCCGGCGCCCCATGAGTGGCATCGATTTTACCGCATCTGGATAAAGGAGAGCATCCAATGGAGTTTATTATCAATATTATTTCTGCTGCCTGCAATTTTCTATGGGGCGATCTCATCACGATTCCGCTGCCCGGCGGTGGTTCCGTGGGTATTTCTCTGCTGGTGCTGATGCTGATCCCCACCGGCATTTATTTTACCATCCGCACCCGTTTTCTCCCGCTTCGACTGTTTCCCGAGATGCTGCGCGTCACAGCGGAAAAGCGCGTCAACTCCCATGGCAGTACCATCTCCGGCGTACAGGCCCTGATCGTATCTACCGCCACCCGGGTGGGCATGGGCAATCTGATTGGAGTCGTGGCGGCCATCTCCGCGGGCGGTGCCGGCGCGGTGTTTTGGATGTGGGTAACGGCTCTAATCGGTTCCTCCACCGCTTTCATCGAGGCCACTCTGGCACAACTCCATAAGGAAAAGGACCCCCTTTACGGCGGCTACCGGGGCGGTCCTGCTTACTACATTCACCATTTTGTGGAGCAAATGCGGGGCGGAAGCCGGCGCTACTCGCTTCTCGCTGTGCTGTTTGCCGTCTCCGGTCTCATCTGCTGGTGTGGGATCAGCCAGGTCATCAGCAATTCCGTCTCTTCCGCTTTTCAAAATGCTTTCAGCATTCCGCCGATCTATACGACGGTTATCCTTGTTTTGCTGGCCGCTGTCATTGTTCTCCGCAAAAACGCCACCATTAAAGTTCTCGACGTGCTGGTTCCCATCATGGCCGCCTGTTACTTTGCCATCACCCTCTTCCTGATCATCAAAAATATCGCTGTCATCCCCTCCGTGTTCCAGCGCATTTTTGAAGAGGCCTTTGGCATCCGTCAGGCAGTTGCCGGCGGTTTTGGCGCAGTCCTGATGAACGGCGTGAAGCGGGGTCTCTTTTCCAATGAGGCCGGTTCCGGCTCCGCCCCCTGCGCAGCTGCCGCCGCTGATTCCAGCCACCCCGCCAAGACCGGCCTGTTGCAGGCCCTCGGCGTGTTCATCGATACCATCGTCATCTGCAGCTGCACGGCTTTCATCATGCTGGTGACGCCCCAGGAGTATGTGGACGGTCTGGGCGGTATGGACCTGCTGCAGGCCTCCATGGAGTACCATTTGGGCCGGTTCGGCGTGGTTTTCATCGCCCTCATCCTGTGGCTCTTCTGCTTCTCCACCTTCATCGGCATCCTGTTCTACGCCCGCTCCAATGTGGCGTACCTGTTCGGCGACAGCTGGGTCTCCCAGACCGCCTACAAAGTCCTGGCGCTGGTCATGCTGTTTGTCGGCGGACTGGCCACTTACACTTTTGTTTGGGACCTGGGAGATGTGGGTGTCGGACTGATGACGGTTTTTAATATTATTGTGATCATCCCTATGTCCGGTCAGGCACTGGATTGTCTGAGAGAATATGAGCGGATGATGGCGGAGCGCAAAAAAGATTCCATCTCGTGACACAAAAAATCCCTGGCAGGCATTGCAGTCTCATGCAATATCTACCGGGGATTTTCCTCAGTTCAATCTAATCATAGCGGCCATGGACAGCCGTTGGCATCATTCGGCCTTTTTGGCCCCTCGCTGTGCCTCAACGAAGGCGCAAATGCGGCCAAAGGTCTCTTCGCTTAGGTCGTGTTCCACCTTGCAGGCATCCACGGCGGCCTGCTCCGCCGATACCCCAAGTAATTCAAACAGCTTCGTAATGGTCTTATGCCGTCCGTATACCCGGCTGGCAATTTCCATGCCGCTGTCGTTCAGGGTTATGATGCCATCGGGGGCCATGGAGATATATCCGCTCTCCCGCAGCTTTTTCATGGCAATGCTGACGCTGGGCTTGGAATACCCAAGTTCATTGACGATATCAATGGAGCGCACCTGGCCACGCCGCTCCTGTAAAATCAGGATGGACTCCAGATAATCCTCCGCGGACTCATGGATCACCAAGATGGTCGCCCCCCTTTCTAAAAGCAAAATGATAGGTGAAGACATGTTAGCAAATTTTTCATTCAATTGCAAGGTTTCTTCCCAGACTCTTTTCTCCATAATTCAACATTTTCTACAAAGTGAAAATTAATAGTTGACAAATCTCTTCCCTCCTGTTATACTGTCAACTGTTCCGGTTCGGGGGTATAGCTCAGCTGGGAGAGCGCTTGACTGGCAGTCAAGAGGTCAGCGGTTCGATCCCGCTTATCTCCACCAAAAAAGAGACAGGTTTTACCTGTCTCTTTTTATTTTTCCCCATATAGCAACAGCCGCCGAAATTTCGGCGGCTGTTGGCATGTTCAAAAGATTCCCAAGTGCTCCAGTAAAATTTTGATTCCCAGCAGAGCCAGGATAATACCTCCCGCCAGTTCTGCTCTCTTTTTATACCGGGCGCCGAAAAAGTTGCCCACCGCCACACCTACCAGAGACAGGCAGAAGGTCGTACAGCCAATGATGGAAATGGCTGGGACAATGGAGACCTCCAGAAAGGCAAAGGTCACGCCCACTGCCAGTGCATCGATGCTGGTGGCCACCGCCATCAGAAAAAGCTGCTTATAATCCAGCTTGGTGTTGACCGCGCAGGCCACCGCTTCCTCCTCCGGCGACAGGGCCTCACGGACCATATTGCCGCCGATCAGGCCCAGCAGTACGAAGGCGATCCAGTGGTCAATACTTTGAATGTATCCGGCAAACTGAGACCCCAGCAGCCAGCCTATAAACGGCATCAGCGCCTGAAATCCGCCGAAAAACAGGGCAATCACGCCTGCATGTCTCCAGTTCAGCTTCGGCATACACAGGCCCTGGCAGATTGCCACGGCAAATGCGTCCATAGACAGGCCTCCGCCTATGAGGAACAGTTCCAGAATACTCATCGTCCCACTCCTACTCCCTTTATAGAATCACTGGCACCGGCCGGCGGATCACCAAACTGTCCGGTGTGACCGCGCAGTCAAACGCCCGAACCCGCACTCCCTGGGCCGCAGCCTGCCGCAGTGCCGCGCCAAAGGCGGGATGCGTCTCATCATTGGGGGAGACACGGTCAATATTTTCCATTTGTATCACAAAGAACAGTGTCGCGTCAAGCCCGTTCTGTACTGCCCGCTGCAATTCCAGAATATGCTTCACCCCCCGCTCCGTAGGTGCGTCCGGAAACCGTGCGGTGCCGTTCTCCTCCAGGGTGACGCCCTTTACCTCCACCAGATGCGGTCCCCCAGATGTCTCCAGGCAGAAATCAAGGCGGGAGCCGCCGTAGACATACTCGCTCCGGACCGCCGTGACATCCGGCAAAAAGCCGCCTGCCGCCGCCCACTCGGCAAAGACCTTATTCGGCGCCTGGGCGTCCATATTGATCAGGCGTTCTCCCTTCTCCACGGCAATCAGATCATACGCCGTCTTCCGGGCCGGGTTCGTTCCCCGCTCCAGATAGACCGTGGCGCCTGGAATCAGAAGTTCCCGGCACCGGCCGGTATTTTTGACGTGGACTGTCTGCACACCGCTCTCTGTCTCCACATGGGCAATGAACCGGTTGGGCCGGTCCAGAAAACGACCGGAGATCACCGACTGATACTGCATAGCGTCGCCCCCTCGGTAACGTCATGTTTTTTGTAGTATAGCACATTTTATTTTGTCAATCGAGCCAAGATAATCGTTTCCTATTTTTCTTTTTTCGTCGCTTTTCACGAATCCGACCGTAGTAAATCTGAACAACATCTTCTTGTTTTTCGACATTAAAATTGTTACAATATATTCACATTACACTTCGGGAGGGAATCTATGGACTATTCCATCGTATTTGTCTGTCTGATGGGCATGGGCACCGTATTCTTCGGTCTGATCTGCCTGATCGTCCTGACGACGCTTCTGGGCCGCATCTGTGGCCGCGGACAGGCGGAGGCCCCTGCGGCCTGTCCGGCAGTCCCGGCGCCTGCCGCACCGGAGCCCAATCAGCAGGAATTGATCGCTGCTGTTTCCGCCGCGATTGCGGAAGAACTGGGCACCGATATCACCGGTATCCGCATTCTGTCTATCAAAAAACTGTGAGGAATTAAGAGAAGGAGAACATACAACATGAAAAAGTACAGAGTGACCGTCAACGGCACCGCCTATGAGATCGAACTGGAAGAGCTGACCGGTGCCGCCCCCGCTGCCGCGCCTGCCGCTGCCACGGCTCCCGCACCTGCGGCCGCGGCCGCTCCCGCCGGCGGTGAGCAGGTGACCTCTCCCATGCCCGGCACCATTCTGTCCGTCAATGTGGCCGCCGGAGACGCTGTCAAGCGTGGCCAGGTTCTGATGATCCTGGAGGCCATGAAGATGGAAAACGAGATCATGTGCCCCTGCGACGGCAAGGTGGTTTCCGTCAATACCTCCAAGGGTTCTTCCGTGGAGTCCGGCACGTTGCTGTGCGTCATCCAGTGACAGACTGGAGGACCAAGTATGGAAGCTATCCTGAATTTTATCAATGACACCGGCTTCGTCCTGTTCTTCCAGGACGGCGGCTGGAAAAACCTGGTGATGCTCTGCGTCGCCTGTTTCCTGCTGTACCTGGGCATCGGCAAAAAGTTTGAGCCCCTGTTGATGTGCACCATCGCCTTCGGCATGCTGATGACCAACCTGCCCGGCGCCGGTATGTTCCACGAGATTTTCTTTGCCGGCGGCCATATCCACTGGGACCTCATCGGCGGCGGCCCTGTCACGGCGGAGTTTCTAAGTGAGATGCAGGGGCTGGGTGTGGCGCAGGACGTCCTGGCGCCATACGCGGAACAGCTGATGGCCGCGGCCCAGGCTGCCTTTACTCCGGAAGTCGTGGAAACCGCAATGGCGGAGATCGCCGCTTCCGCGGGCGGTGCCCTGAGCACCTTTGAGGTGCAGTTGGAAGCGCTGGTCCAGGCGGAGCAGGCCGCCGCCTATTATGGCATCGAAATGGCCAGCGTCACTGTCAGCACCGGCCTTATCGACATCCTGTACTTAGGCGTGAAGCTGGGCATCTATCCCTGCCTGATTTTCATGGGCGTGGGCGCCATGACCGACTTCGGCCCCCTGATCGCCAACCCCAAGAGCCTGCTGCTGGGCGCTGCCGCCCAGGTAGGCATCTTCCTGACCTACGCCGGCTGCCGCCTCATGGGCTTCACCGGTGCGGAGGCCGGTTCCATCGGCATCATCGGCGGCGCCGATGGCCCCACTGCTATCTTCGTCACCGCCATGCTGGCCCCGGCCCTGCTAGGTCCCATCGCCGTGGCGGCCTACTCCTACATGGCCCTGGTGCCTGTTATCCAGCCGCCCATCATGAAGCTGCTAACCACTGAGAAGGAGCGGCAGATCGTGATGAAGCCCCTGCGACAGGTCTCCAAGAAGGAGAAGATCATCTTCCCCATCGTTGTCACCATCTTCGTGGCCCTGCTGGTGCCCTCCGCCGGCCCCCTGATCGCCTGTTTGATGCTGGGCAACCTGTTCCGGGAGTGCGGCGTCACGGAGCGTCTCAGCAAAACCGTGCAAAACGAGCTCATCAACATCGTCACCATTTTCCTGGGCGTGTCCGTGGGCGCCACCGCCACCGGTACCACCTTCCTGTCCCTCCAGACCATCAAGATCATGGTCATGGGTATCGTGGCCTTCGGCTGCGGCACCGCCGGCGGCGTCCTGCTGGCCAAGTTCATGAACCTGTTCCTGAAGGAGAAGATCAATCCCCTCATCG
>CAMBAJ010000027.1 GCA_945864305.1 uncultured Clostridia bacterium
CCTCGATCTTGAAGCACTTCATGTCCTGGCCGCCGATGTCGATGATGAAATCCACATTGGGCAGGAAGTGCCGGGCGGCGGTGAAGTGGGCCACGGTCTCCACCACGCCGTAGTCGGCGTGGAAAGCGTTTTTCGCCAAATCCTCGCCGTAGCCGGTGGTGGTGACGGAGGCCACATGGAGAGCCGGATGCTCGTCATAGAGCTGCCGTAAGACCTCCCGGATGAGGGGCACGGGGTTGCCCAGGTTGGGGCGGTAGTCCGTAAACAGGATGCGGGCATCCTGGTCGATGACGGTCATCTTGACGGTGGTGGAGCCGGAGTCGATGCCGATATGGACCGGAGCGGCGTAATCGGGGCCAAAGGGCACGCGGGGCACGGTGGCCTTGGCGTGGCGGGCCTGGAACGCCTCGTATTCCTCTTTGCTCTCAAACAGGGGCGGCTGGGAGCGGTAGGTCTCGGAGGCACCGTGCTCCTGAAGCCGGTCGGCCACCTCTTTCAGGTCAAAGACCTGGTCGGAGTAAAACGCCGCGCCCAGGGCCACGAACAGCAGACTGTTCTCCGGGCAGGTGCCCTTGACGCCCAGGGTCTTGTCAAAGCTCTCCCGCAGGACACGGGAGAAGGTCAGCGGCCCGCCCAGGTACAGGACATTGCCCTTGATGGGCCGTCCCTGGGCCAGACCCGCGATGGTCTGATTCACCACGGCCTGATAGATGCTGGCGGAAATATCCTCCGCCTTGGCGCCCTGGTTGATGAGGGGCTGCACGTCGCTCTTGGCGAACACGCCGCAGCGGGAGGCGATGGTGTAGGTCTTCTCCGCCTTCTGGGCGGCGTCGTCCATCTCGTCGGCGCTCATCTTCAAAAGTGTTGCCATCTGGTCGATGAATGCGCCGGTGCCGCCGGCGCAGGAGCCGTTCATCCGGACCTCGGTGCCGCCCGTCAGGAACAGAATCTTAGCGTCCTCGCCGCCCAGCTCAATGATGACGTCGGTGCCCGGGGCCAGCCGGTTGGCGGCCACCCGGGTGGCAAAAACCTCCTGGACGAAAGGGACCTTCACGCTGTCCGCCATGCCCATGCCGGCGGAGCCGGAGATGGCCAACTCAGCCTTTCCGCCGGGGACGTACTGCTCCGCTACCCGGCGCAGCAGCTCCTCGGATTTTTCCAGGATGTGACTGAAATGTCGTTCATACGTACTGTACAGGATGTTGTCCGCGTCGTCCAGCACCACGCATTTGATGGTGGTGGACCCCACGTCGAGTCCTACTTTCAAAATAATTGCCTCCTTTGGCCGGACAGGCTCTACCGCAGGGGGGCTGCATTTCAAGCAATTGTTCGGCTGTTAAACGGTTACGCTGTCGTTTTTGACACGTAGCGACAAGATACCACATTAGTTCGTATCATACTCTTTTTCCCGCGGATGTTCAATCGTCAAAATCCTGAAAGGCTGTAAATATTTTGTTAAGAATGCCCGTGCACTTTTTCACTCTTGGCCTTTTGAAACTTCTATGCTATACTTGTCCCATTCAGAACGAAAAGAGGCTTTTTCATGGATACCGTCCTGCTGCACACCTGCTGTGCCCCCTGCTCCCTCTCCTGCATCGACCCCCTCCGGGCCGAGGGAATTGAGCCGGTGGCGTTTTGGTATAACCCCAACATTCACCCCTGGAAGGAATACCAGGCCCGACGGGACTGCCTGCTGGAGTACGCGCCCACCATCGGCATGGAGGTCCGGGTCCAGGAGGACTACGGTCTGCGGGAGTTCGTCCGGCATGTGGCGGATGACATCGATCACCGCTGTGCCTACTGCTATGAGCACCGCATCGAGGGCACGGCGAAATACGCCGCGGAGCACGGTTTCACCGCCTTTACCTCCACCCTGCTGGCCAGTCTCTATCAGGACCACGAGGGCATTGTACGGGCGGCGGAAAAGTACGCGAAGCAGTACGGCGTGGAGTTTTTGTACCGGGACTTCCGCCCCAATTTCCGGGCCGGAAACCAGCGGGCCCGGGAGCTGGGCTTTTACATGCAGAAATACTGCGGCTGCGTGTTCTCCGAGCAGGACCGGTATCAAAAGCAGATCGACCGAGACAGGGTGAAGTTCAGTGTGGACTGATCCCATTGTACGAGCCGCTGTGCCTGCTGTCCAGTGATGTGGGACCATCGGCAGGCTGACGAAGGCAGATGGAACCTATATCTTCCTTGCATATACGGAGCGGACCGCTGAACAGCGGTCCGCTTTTGCGATTTTGACGTCTATGGATATTCGACTTTTCCGTCAGGCAGCACTCTGTTCCCCTTCACCCGCCGCGATCATCCGGCGGCTGGTCCTGACGTACAGCACCGCCACCAGAGTGGTGGACAGCAGGTCCGCCACCGGCTGGGCCCACAGCAGGCCGTTCATGCCCATGGCCGCTTCCAGAATAAATAGGGCCGGAATGCAGATGATGCCCTGGCGGCTGAGGTTGACGATGAGGGCCGCCGTGGCGGCGCCCATGCCCTGCAAGGCACTGCCCAGTACATAGAAGATGCCGAAGAGAAAGCTGGTGGTCAACAGGATGTGGACGAAATTCACAGCGTAGTCAAAAGCCGCCGGGTCCGTCAGGAACGCGCCCACGATCTGTCCCGTGAGCAGATAGCACAAAACCGTCATCACCACGCTGAGTCTCAGTGAAAACACCATGGAAAACTTCATGCACGCCTTGAGCCGGTCCCACAGCCCGGCGCCCACGCAGTAGCCCACCAGGGGCTGGATGCCCTGGCCGAAGCCAATGCAGATCATGCCGGTCATCATCGTCACCTTCATAGCCACGCCGATACCCGCCACCGCCATGTCGCCGTAGGCGGTCATCCGTGCATTGACCAGAATCTGGGACACGCTCATCATGATAGACCCCAGGGACGCCGGAATGCCGATGGCCAGCACACCGGTGCAGACCTTGTCTCCCATTTGGAAATCCCGTGGATGGATGCTGAGGGTGGACTTGCCCCGCAGGAAGTAAAGGAGATAGTAGCAGGCGCCCACCATGTTGCCGATGACGGTGGCGATGGCCGCGCCGGCGATCTCCCAGCCGAAGGCCAGGATCATGATGGGGTCCAGAATCACGTTCACCAGATTGCCCAGCAGCTGGCCCATCATAGCCTTGTCGGACTGGCCCTCCGCCCGGATGACGTTGGAATAGCAATTGGCGATGAGGACAAAAGGTCCGGACAGGGAGACGATGGTAAGATAGGTCTTGGCAAAATCCCAGGTGTCCGGGCTGGCGCCCATCAGCATCAGAATCTGGTCCATGAAGATCAGGAACAATGCCGACATCACCAGGCCCACAGCCACGCAGCTCCACATGCAGAAGGAGCACACCTTTTTGGTGTAGTCCGGCCGCCCCTCCCCCATGGCCCGGGAGATGACGGAGGTGCCGCCGATACCGAAGATAGTGCCCACGGCCATGAAGATCAGAAACACCGGCGTCGCCAGAGACACGGCGGCCACCTGCAGGTCATCGTGGGTCTGGCCGATAAAAAATGTGTCCGCCAGATTGTAGATCAGCACCATCAGCATGGCCGCCATGGCGGGCACCGCGTTTTTCAGCACCGCCGTGGGAACCGGGGCTTTTGCAAAAATCTCTACTGTCTTTTTCCCGTCCATTGTCATTCCTTCAAAATTGTCAGCATGCTATCAAAAGCATAATATTGATTTGCCGGTAAAAATGTCCGCCAATAAGCGGACATTTTATTGCAGAGTATCCCGCACCTTTTTCAGCAGGGTCAGGAAAATAGTACGCTCGGCCTCCGTCAGACCAGACAGCAGCTCCGTCTCCGTCCGCTCCATGTCCTGTTCCGCCTGACGGCAGCAGGCCTCTCCCGCCGCCGTGATGCGCACCAGCTTCACCCGGCGGTCCGCGGGATCACCAAAGCCCTCCACAAAGCCCTTCTGTTCCAGCCGGGCCACAATGCCCGCCGCCGTGGATTGAGCCACCCGCAAAAGCTGTTCCAGTTCTTTCAACGGCAGCGTTCCATCCTCCGCCCGATTCAAGGCCAGCAGGACGCCGTACTGCGCCATAGTCATCCCTTGGGGACGCATGGCGTTGTTGGCGCTCTTTTCCAGCGCGTCGTGAATCTGCTTGATTAGGCCACCGCAGGAACCCAGCTCGTCCATACTGTCACCCCTTTCTCCAGTATGATAGCATGCTATTCTTTTTCCGTCAAGGTTCAACAAGAAAGAAGGACCGCCTGAAGGCGGTCCTTCTAAAATCAGTTTTTCAAGCTGTGGAGCGGCGCCGGAATGCGGCCGCCTCTCGCAATGAAGTCCGCACTGGACTCAGGGTGCACCGGCATCACCGGGGCGCTGCCCAGCAGTCCGCCCATCTCAATAGTGCCGCCCACAGTCTTACCGGGAGCCGGCAGTAAACGGACAGCTGTGGTCTTGCAGTTCACCATGCCGATAGCCGCCTCATCCGCGATGATGGCGGAGATGGTCTCCGCTGGGGTGTCGCCGGGAACGGCGATCATGTCCAGGCCCACGGAGCAGACGCAGGTCATGGCCTCCAGCTTGTCCAGGCGCAGCGTCCCCGCCTTGGCGGCGGCGATCATGCCCTCGTCCTCGGAGACCGGGATAAAGGCACCGGACAGGCCGCCCACAGAGGAGGACGCCATGACGCCGCCCTTCTTCACTGCGTCGTTCAGCAGAGCCAGCGCAGCGGTGGTGCCGTGGGTGCCGCAGGTCTCCAGACCCATCTCCTCCAGAATGCGGGCCACGGAGTCGCCCACGGCGGGAGTTGGAGCCAAGGACAGGTCCACGATGCCGAAGGGCGTATCCAGGCGGCGGGAGGCCTCCTGGGCCACCAGCTGGCCCATCCGGGTGACGCGGAAGGCCGTCTTTTTTACAGTCTCGGCCACCACGTCAAAGGGCTGTCCCTTCACTGCCTGCAAGGCGTGATGCACCACGCCGGGGCCGGAGACTCCCACGTTGATAACCTTCTCCGCCTCGCCCACGCCGTGGAAGGCACCGGCCATGAAGGGGTTATCCTCCACGGCGTTGCAGAACACCACCAGCTTGGCGCAGCCCAGGCCGTCCCGGTCCGCCGTAGCCTCGGCGGTCTGCTTGATAATGCGGCCCATGAGGGCAACCGCGTCCATATTGATGCCCGCCTTGGTGGAGCCCACATTGATGGAGGAACACACCAGCTCCGTCCGGGACAGAGCCTCAGGGATGGATCGGATCAGCTTCTCGTCCGCCGGGGTCATGCCCTTCTGCACCAGGGCGGAGTAGCCGCCGATGAAGTTGACGCCGCAGGTCTGGGCCGCCCGGTCCAACGCCAGTGCGAAGGGTACGTAGTCCTCTGTTTCGGAGGCACCGGCCACCAGAGCCATGGGGGTCACAGAGATACGCTTGTTCACGATGGGGATGCCGAACTCCTGCTCGATATCCTCGCCGGTCTTCACCAGCTTCTCCGCGTACCGGGTGATCTTATCATAAATCTTGTCGCAGGCCTTTTTCGGGTCCGGATCGCAGCAGCTCAGCAGGGAGATGCCCATGGTGATGGTCCGGATGTCCAGGTGTTGCTGGTCGATCATTTCGATGGTGGAGAGGATTTCCTTTCGATTGAGCATGGTCTCCCCTCCTTAAATGTTGTGCATGGCATCAAAGATTTCTTCTCTCTGAATGCGGATAGACAGGTCCATCTCCGCGCCCAGTTCCGCCAAAGCCGCGCTCAGCTCTCCGATGGTAGCCGTGGCCTTGCTGACATCCACGGCCATGACCATGGTAAACGCCCCCTGAAGAATCGTCTGGGAGATATCCAGAATGTTGACATTGTATCCGGCCAGGCGGATGCAGATGGCGGCAATGATGCCCACCTTATCCTGGCCCACGACGGTGACGATCGCGTTCATAAACTTCCTCCTTGTAAATCGCGGCTTGATGCGGTTTTATTGTGAATTTGTTTATTTTATCACGAAAAACCGTCAAAGTAAATTCTTTCCTTCAAACAATTCAATGGGGCGCGCCCGCGTCAGCGTGCCCCATTGTGTAAAAGGCTTTGCGTTTTGGATGTATCTCAGGTCTCGTCGAAAAATTTGGCGTGGATGGATTTGACCGCCTTGTTCACATCCTCCTCGTCCAACAGGACGGAGACACGAATCTCAGAGGTGTTGATCATCTGGATGTTGATGCCCGCCTCATACAGCGCCTCGAACATCTTGGCGGCCACGCCGCAGTTGCTCATCAGGCCTGCGCCTACAATAGAAACCTTGCCGATGTGCTCATCTGCCTCGATGTGGTCGAACTTCAGGGCCTCCTTGTGCTCGTTCAGGATGTCCTCCGCCTCTTCCAGGTCCTTCTTGTGGAGGGTAAAGGTGATATCCTTGGTGTCCTGACGGCCGATGGACTGCAGAATCACGTCCACGTTGATGTTGTGCTTGCTCAGCAGATCAAAGACCTGGAAGGCAACTCCGGGATTATGCTGCAGGCCGATCAGGGCAATACGGGCAATGCTGGTGTCCTTTGCGACACCGGCGATATTGGTTTTCTCCACTTTGGTGACCTCCTTAACTTTCGTGCCAGGCTTGCGTTCCAAACTGGACACGACTTCCAAATTCACTCTGAACTTCTTGGCAAGCTCCACGCTGCGGTTGTGGAGCACCTGGGCGCCCTGAGACGCCAATTCCAGCATCTCATCATAAGTAATTTCTTCCAGCTTGCGGGCGTTGGGCACGATACGGGGATCGGTGGTATACACACCGTCCACATCCGTGTAGATCTGGCACAGGCTGGCCTTGAAGGCGGCTGCCAGCGCCACAGCGCTAGTATCGGAACCTCCGCGGCCCAGTGTAGTCACATCGCCGTTGCGGTCCACGCCCTGGAAGCCGGTGACGATGACGATGCGGTGCTGATCCAGCTCTGCCTGAATGCGCTCGGAATCAATCTTTTTGATGCGGGCATCCGAGTGGACGCCTGTGGACTGAATGCCCACCTGCCAGGCCGTCAGGGAGATGCAGGGCAAGCCCATGCTCTCCAGTGCCATGGCGCACAGGGCCACGGAAATCTGCTCGCCGGTGGAGAGCAGCATATCCATCTCCCGCTTCGAGGCGTGGGGATTGATCTCCTCCGCCTTGGCGATGAGATCATCGGTGGTATCACCCTGAGCGGACAGGACCACGATCACGTCGTTGCCCGCCAGATAGGTCTCCGCGATGATGCCGGCGACGTTGCGGATGCGTTGGGCGTCCTTCACAGAGGTACCGCCGAATTTTTGTACGATCAAACTCATATGGTTTCCTTCTTTGCTTTAGATTGGTCGGGGTATATTGTCATCCACCCCATCATACGCGAATGATGGAGCGTTTGCGAATCAGCTCAGCACCCGCATGGAGGCCAGCACATTCAAAAACTTCGCCTGCTGCACGGCGTCCTGTCCGCTGATGCGGTCCGTCAGGAAGGCGGTCTCGCCGTCCTCGGAGAGGACCTCCACCTGTCCGAAGGCCATGGCGGCATCGGTCAGGCTACCCTCGATTCGGAAATAGTACCGGGTATGCAGCTCCAGCGGGTCCTCAAAACCGTCGGTGTTGTCGGACCAGCCGATCTCCTCCCGCTTGGGACTGGCCTGGAGGCACTCCATCACGTCCGCCACGCAGGCGGAAGCGGTGGGCAGCTCTCCGGCGCCCTTTCCGTAAAACATGACCTCGCCGGTGGCATTGCCCTTAACCATGACGGCGTTGAAAACGTCCTCCACGTTGGCAATGGGATTCTCCTCCGGGATGAGGTGAGGCGCCACGTAGGCGGTGCGCCCGCCGCCGGGCAGCCGGACGGCACGGCCCAGCAGCTTGATGCGGTAGCCCGCCCGCTGTGCAATCTTCACGTCCCGGAGGGACAGCTTCGTAATGCCTTCCATGGGGACCTTGTCCGGCTCCACCTGATGCCCGAAGGCCAGGTCCGCCAGAATGCAGATTTTCCGACCGGCATCGATGCCCTCCACGTCGGCGGTGGGGTCCGCCTCCGCGTAGCCCTTGGCCTGTGCCTCCCGCAGGGCGTCGGTGAAGAACGCGCCGGTGCGGACCATGCGCGTCAGGATATAGTTGGTGGTGCCGTTCAGGATGCCATACACCTCGTCGATGCGGTTGGCCGCCATGCACTGGGTCAGGGGATGCAGAATGGGGATGCCGCCGCCCACGCTGGCCTCGAACAGATAGTTGACGTTTTTCTTCTTGGCCAGTGCCAGCAGTTCGCAGCCATGTTCCGCCACCAACTGCTTGTTGGCAGTCACCACATGCTTGCCGGCCATCAGAGCCCGCTTCGTGTACTCATAGGCCGCGCCCACGCCGCCGATGGTCTCCACCACCACGCGGATGTCATCGTCCTCCTCGATCTTCCGGAAGTCATCCGTCATCAGCTGGCGATAAGGGCCGTCCTTGAAGTGCCGGACCAGAATGGCTTTGACCTGAAGCGGCTCTCCCAACTTGTGTTCGATCTGCCGGGCGTTTTCCGCCACTACTTTGGCCACGCCGGTACCCACCGTGCCCAGGCCCATAATTGCGATCTGTATCATCTGTGTTTCCTCTTCTCTTTGTCAGCCCGCCAAAATCTCAAACTTGATGACGTCCTCCAGGCTGGAAACATCTGAGATCAGCTGCTCCAGCGTCTCCTCCATCTCCGAGGTCTCCGCTGAGATGGTCACCGCCGCACAGCCGTTGGTGGGGATGCTCTGGTTGATGGTCAGGATGTTGGCACCCGATGTTGCGAACACGCCCAGCACCTTGGAAAGCATGCCCACGTTGTCCTTCAGCATGGCGTAAAAGGTGATGATATGCTCCGACTTCATGTCATTGAAGGGCTGCACCGAATCCTTGTACTTGTAAAACGCGCTGCGGCTGATACCCGCCAGCTTTGTGGCCGCGCCTACCGTGTCCGCCTCGCCGGTCTGCATCATGCGCTTTGCCTCCGCGACCTTGATAAAGATTTCCGGCAGTGCGTCCGCCGCCACGATATAATACTTGATTGCCTTTGCCATTTCGTCCGCCTCCTACGGTCATTTGTCTTTACATGTCGCTCATAGTACCATATTTTTGTCGGCGGCGCAACCAAAAACGGCAAATTTTTTTTGGTGGAATCAGGGAATCTTTTGGGAAAATGTCCGCCCCCGGTAGTCAAATTGCCATAATCCGCCTCTTCCAGCCCGCTGTGAACCATCTTTTCCGCAAAGAAAAGAGACGGACGCAGAAGCGTCCGTCTCTTTGGTATTGAAAATCAACCCTTCACCATGGAAGCAATCTCAGCGGCAAAGTCCTCCTGCTTCTTCTCAATGCCCTCGCCCTTCTCAAAGCGGACAGCATCCTTGAAGGTCACAGTGCCGCCCAGAGCCTTGGCAGCAGAAGCGATATACTTCTCGACGCTCATGCTGTTGTCCTTGACAAACTCCTGCTGCAGCAGGCAGTTCTCGGCATAGAACTTGTTCAGCTTGCCGACGACGATCTTCTCGCGAACCTGCTCGGGCTTGGAAGCCATCTTGGGATCGTTGGCCATCTGGACCATCATGATCTTCTTCTCCTCGTCCAGGACATCCTGGGTGACCTGGGACTTGTCCCAGAAACGGGGATTCAGAGCGGCGATCTGCATGGCGACGTCCTTGCCGATCTCGGTGGCGTCGATGCCGCCGGAGACCTCCAGGTTCACCAGCACGCCGATCTTGCCGCCGGCGTGGATATAGGGAACGGAGACGCCCTCGGTGAAGAAGGCAAAACGGCGGACCTTGATGTTCTCGCCGATGACCAGGACCATCTCCTGCTGCTGCTCGGTGACGGTGCGGTCGGAGCCGGCGTACTTGCAGGCCATCAGAGCGTCCAGATCAGCGGGCTTGTTGGCGGCCACGGTGGCGGCGACGCCCTTGACGAAGTCCACGAACTTCTCGTTCTTACCCACGAAGTCGGTCTCGGCGTTGACCTCGACCACCACGCCCATGCCGTCGATGACGCCGGCGTAAGCCATGCCCTCGGCGGCGATGCGGTCGGCCTTCTTCGCGGAAGCGGCCAGGCCCTTCTCACGCAGGAACTCGATGGCCTTGTCGATGTCGCCATCGGAAGCGGCCAGAGCCTTCTTGCAATCCATCATGCCCACGCCGGTCATTTCGCGCAGGTTCTTTACATCAGCTGCGGTAAAAGCCATTTTAGTTTCCTCCAATTATCATTGATATCAAAGCGCAGTGCGCCTGAAAGAGCAGATTACTCAGCGTCCTCGGCCTTCTCGGCAGCGTCCTCGGTCTGCTCGCCCTGCTTGCCCTCCAGCACGGCGTTGGCCATGATGGAAGAGATCAGCTTGATGGCGCGGATGGCGTCGTCGTTGCCGGGGATGACGTAGTCGATCTCATCGGGATCGCAGTTGGTATCGGCGATGGCCACCACGGGGATGCCCAGCTTGTGAGCCTCGGCGATGGCGTTGCGCTCCTTGCGGGTGTCCACGATGAACAGGGCGCCGGGCAGCTTCTTCATTTCCTTCACGCCGCCCAAGTACTTCTCCAGCTTCTCAATCTCGCCCAGGTGCTTCATGACTTCCTTCTTGGGCAGCATGTCGAAGGTGCCGTCCTCCTGCATGGTCTTCAGCTGGTTCAGACGGTCCACGCGGGTGCGCATGGTCTTGAAGTTGGTCATCATGCCGCCCAGCCAACGGGCGTTGACATAGTACTGGCCGCAGCGGGTAGCCTCCTCGCGGATGGCCTCCTGAGCCTGCTTCTTGGTGCCGACGAACAGCAGGGACTGGCCGCTCTCGCTCAGCTGACGGACGAAGTTATAGGCCTCCTCCAGCTTGCGGACGGTCTTCTGCAGGTCCACGATATAGATACCGTTGCGCTCGGTGTAGATATAGGGAGCCATCTTGGGGTTCCAACGACGGGTCTGGTGACCGAAGTGGACGCCCGCCTCCAGCAGGGCCTTCATGGATACGACGCTAGAATTTGCCATAGTTGTTTGTTCCTCCAAATCGAATTTAGTTTTGACCTCCGGCGGTTTCATCCCCTCTGCCAACCAGTTGGCACAGACAGAAAGTCGACGCACCGTGCGGAATGCTGAAATATAATATCACAGTGAGACATGCAATGCAAGTATTTTTTCCAAAAAATGCGTGTAAATTCCGGACGTTCGCCGGAATTTACACGCATTTTTCGCCCTGTCAGAATTTTCGGCGGCGCTTCCGCTCCAGATTCGGGTCCCGGCGCTGAAAGGGCTTGTCGATGAGGATGATGTCGTCTCCGATGCGCTGGATGCACTCCCAGGGAATGTAAAACTCCTCCCCCCTGCCGAAGAGGCCGAAAAAGCGGCAGGGTCCGTTCACCACGATGGCCACCACCTGCCCCTCCGGCACCTTGACATCCACATCCGAGACGAACCCCAGCCGGCAGCCGTCACAGATGTTGATGACCTCCTTGCACCGCAAATCCCTGATCCTGCACTGCATAAACCTCCCTCCTCGAAAGACCTTATGCGAAGCGCAGAATGTCCTAGACCTGACAGGCCCGGACCACAATGCGACAAAAGCTTCCAGTATAGGAAAAATCGTCTCCGGCAATACTGACCAAAGAAGTTTTCAAACAATTGGGAGGCGGCTTTTATGCAGGGAAAAGTCGAAATCGCGGGCGTCAACACCGCCAAGTTGAAGGTGCTGAAAAACGACGAGACGATGCAGTTGCTGCGCCGCGTCAAGGATGGCGATCAGGACGCCCGCCGTCAGCTGATCGAGGGAAATCTGCGCCTGGTCCTCTCCGTGATCCAGCGATTTTCCAGCCGCGGAGAAAACGCGGACGATTTGTTTCAGGTAGGCTGTGTGGGGCTCATCAAGGCCATTGACAATTTCGACATCAACCAGCCCGTCAAGTTCTCCACCTACGGCGTGCCCATGATCATCGGCGAGATCCGCCGGTATCTTCGGGACAACAGCGCCATCCGGGTCTCCCGCTCCATGCGGGACACCGCCTACCGGGTCCTCCAGATCCGGGACCGGCTGATTGCTGAGAATCAGCGGGAGCCCACGGTGGAGCAGATTGCCAAGGAATTGGACATTCCCCGGGAAGAGGTGGTCTTTGCCATGGACGCCATTGTAGACCCGGTATCTCTATACGAACCTGTGTACTCCGACGGCGGCGACGCCATCTGTGTCATGGATCAGGTCAGTGATTCCAAAAACAACGATGAGAACTGGACGGACCGCATTGCTCTGAAAGACGCGCTGAAGCGCCTGAGCGAGCGGGAGCGCCGCATTCTCTCCCTGCGGTTCTATGAGGGCAAGACCCAGATGGAGGTCTCCGCGGAGGTAGGCATCTCCCAGGCCCAGGTTTCCAGGCTGGAAAAAGGTGCCATCAATACCATTAAAAAAAATATCTGAACAAATGGACGGAAAAAGGAGAAACCGCTCCATAAGGAGCGGTTTCTCCCGGAAGTCAATTCAATACAGGCCTGTCAGAATAGAGACACACTTTTCAATGCCCAGTGCACTGCTGTCCAGAGCGACGTGATAATGGCGGGCGTCCCCCCAGGCCATATCCGTATACATTTGATAATAAGCAGCCCGGCGCTTGTCCTTGTCCCGAAGCCGCTTCTCCGGAGACTCCTCCCGCTCACCGTAAACCTGCACGATGCGCTGGGCGCGCTTTTCCATATCCGCATGGATAAAAGCGGTCAGGCAGTCCGCCTCCTCCCGCAGGATATAGTCGGCGCAGCGGCCGACGATAACGCACGGTCCTTTCTCCGCCAGCTCCAGGATGACCTTCCGCTGGAGCAGCCACAGCTGGTCCTGGGTGGTCAGGCCGTTGGAAAACCGTCCCGCTAGAGCATTGGACAGCCAGCCCGCGCGGACGACATATTCACCCTGTTCCTTGATGTAGGCAGGGGCAAAGCCGCTCTCCTCCGCGATCTTCTCGATCAGTTCCTGATCGTAGCAGGGGATGCTCAGCTTCTGGGCCGCCTGCTTGCCGACGGTCCGGCCGCCGCTGCCGAATTCCCGGCTGATGGTGATGATCCTGTTTTTCATAACTGCCTCCTCACTTCAATGTCCGATAGGTATGAACGATGGCAATTGCCGAGATGATGAATGTCAGCAGGTCAGAGACCGGCATGGAATACAGCACGCCGTCCAGGCCGAAAAACACCGGCAGCAGCAGAGCGAAGCCCACGCCGAACACCACCTCACGGACCATGGACAGCACCGTGGACAGCAGCGCCTTGCCCAGAGACTGCAGGTAGATAAACGTAGCCTTGTTGACACAGGCCAGGGGCAGCAAGCAGAGATAGGTGCGGAAGGCCTTGATGGCAAACTCCGTATAGTAAACACTCTCATTGGCCGCGCCGAAAATCTGGATGAGCTGATGGGGCAGGAACTCCGCGATCAGCAGCGTTACCACGCCCAAAATGACCTCCGCGGTCAGCAGGTAGGTGAACAGCTGCCGGGCACGGTCCTTCCGGCCGGCGCCGATGTTATAGCCCACGATGGGGATACAGCCTGCCGCCATGCCGATGACGATGGAGATAACGATCTGGAAGAATTTCATGACAATGCCCACCACCGCCATGGGAATCTGAGCGTACTCAGCCTGACCAAAGGTCGGGTCCAGGGCGCCGTATTTACGGACCATGTTATTGATGGCCGCCATGGCCGCCACCAGAGATATCTGGGCCAGGAAACTGCATACGCCCAGAGGAATGAATCTGCGGATGACGCTCCAGTTGGGCCGGAAGCTGCTCTTCTGCAGCCGGACCGTCTTCATGTGGCAGAGATACCAGATGGAGAGAATAGCCGTCAGGACCTGGCCCAGCACGGTGGCAATTGCCGCGCCCATCATGCCCCAGCGGAAGACAAAGATGAACACAGGGTCCAGCACGATATTGACCGCGGCGCCACCCAGGGTGGAAGCCATGGCGAACTTGGGGCTGCCGTCGGAGCGGATGATGGGGTTCATGGCCTGGCCGAACATATAGAACGGGATGCCCAGGGTAATCCAGAAGAAATACTCCTGGGACTGCACAAAGGTCTCCTGGTTGACCCGGCCTCCGAAGGCCGTCAGGATGCCGTTTTGAAACATCAGATAGGCCAGGGTCACGATCAGGCTGCTGGTGATGCACAGCACCACAGCGCTGCCGATGCTCTTGTGGGCGCTCTCCTGATTTCTGGAGCCCAGGCAAATGCTGACATAGGCGCAGCAACCGTCGCCGATCATGACGGCGATAGCCAGAGCCACCACGGTCAACGGGAACACCACGGTATTGGCCGCGTTGCCGTAGGAGCCCAGATAGTCGGCGTTGGCGATAAAAATCTGGTCCACGATGTTGTACAGTGCCGCCACCAGAAGAGAGATGACGCAGGGCACGGAGTACTTGCGCATCAGTGTCCCCAGCTTTTCCTGTTCCAGGAACGCATTGGCATTGGATTCGTTCATTCGAATGTCCTCCTCTTTCATTCATTGCAAAAAAATAAAGCATGTGCCAGAAAGCTGGATTTACGCCACTGGCTACACACTTCATACCGTGCCGTTTTTTAACGGCAAAAAAAGAAACGCGTGGCCTGCAACCGGATTTACGCAGTTACGCCACACGCTGTATTTGGTATTATAACACTTTTTCACAAATCCGCAACAGTATTTTTGTACAAATCAATTTCCCGTGAAATTGACCTTTCCCATGAAAAAGCGTACAATACTCCCATCCTAAAAAGGAGATGCGCCCGATGGATTTTCAGAAGATGGTAGATTACCGCAACACGCACAATCCCTACGCCCAGCGGCTGGGCATTTTTGTGGAGGAGATTGGCCCGGGCTGTGCCCGCGTCACCAAGGCCATCACGCCGGAGGACCTGAACCCGCTGAACTTCGCCCACGGCGGCGTCTATTTCTCCATGGCCGACACCGCCTGCGGCTCCGCCATGGCCTCTCACGGACACATGGCCGTCACGGTCAATGCCAGCTACAACTATTTTCGCAGCGCCGTGCCGGGAGATACGCTGACCGCTGTGGCCACCGAGGTCAAATCCGGCAAGACCATCTGCGTCTATGATGTCCGCATCACGGATCAGAACGGGACACTGCTTGGTACGGGGACGTTTTCCTTCTATCAGATGGAGCAGAAGATCAACACATGAGCCCATATCGTCAAAAAGAGCTGACGCAAACTGCGTCAGCTCTTTTTCTGTTGATTTTTTACGTGTTCCAGACACAGGAAGATTACTTTTTGAAGCTGTCCTTCAAGGACACGCTGCGGTTAAACACCAGATTCTCCGGCGTGGAGTCCTTGCTGTCCAGGCAGAAGTAGCCCAGACGCATGAACTGGAAGGAGGGAGCGGTCTTCCCCTTCTTCTCCGTCTGCTCGTAGGCCTCGGCCGCGGCCTTCAGGCCGGCCTCCACCTTGCAGCCCTGGAGAATCTCCAGAGAATTGGGGTTCAGGCAGTCGATGAAGTCCTTGTCCGCGCCGTCGGGAGACTCGTCGGAGAACAGGTAGTCGTACAGCCGGACCTCGGCGTCGATGGCTGTGGCGGCATCCACCCAGTGGATGGTGGCGCCCTTCACTTTCCGTCCGTCGGCGGGGTCGCCGCCCCGGCTCTCGGGGTCATACTCGCACAGGACCTCGGTGACATTGCCGTTTTCATCCTTCACACAGCCAGTGCAGGTGATGAGGTAGGCACCCTTCAGACGGCACTCAGGGCCGCCGGGGAACAGGCGCTTGTACTTGGGCACCGGGGTCTCCAGGAAGTCGTCGGCCTCGATATACAGATTGCGGGAGAAGCTGACCTCCCGGGTGCCGGCGGCGGGATCCAGGGGGTTGTTCTCCACGGTGACGGTCTCGGTCTTGCCCTCGGGGTAATTGGTGATGGTCAGCTTGATGGGGCGCAGGACACCCATGACCCGCTGGGCCGTCTCGTTCAGGTCCTCCCGCAGGCAGTGCTCCAGGAAACCGTAGTCCACGGTGGAGTCGGCCTTGGACACGCCGATGCGGTCGCAGAAGTTCCGGATGGACTTGGAGGTATAGCCCCGGCGGCGCAGGCCGCACAGAGTGGGCATCCGGGGGTCGTCCCAGCCGGAGACGCGGCCCTCCTCCACCAGACGGCGGAGCTTCCGCTTGCTCATGACGGTGTAGTTGATACCCAGACGGGCGAACTCGATCTGCCGGGGATGACAGGGCACATCGACATGCTCAATCACCCAGTTGTACAGAGGCCGGTGGGCCTCATATTCCAGCGAGCAAAGGCTGTGGGTAATACCCTCCAGTGCGTCCTGAATAGGATGGGCAAAGTCGTACATGGGGAAGATGCACCACTTGGTGCCCTGGCGGTGGTGCTCGATGTAGCGGATACGGTAGATGACCGGGTCCCGCATGTTGAAGTTGCCGCTGGCCATGTCGATCTTAGCCCGGAGGGTATACTTGCCCTCGGGGAACTCGCCGTTCTTCATCCGCTCGAATAGGTCCAGGCTCTCCTCAATGGGGCGGTCCCGCCAGGGGGACTTGCCGGGAACGCCGATGCTGCCCCGGTACTCCTTGAACTCCTCGGGGGACAGCTCGCAGACGTAGGCCAGCCCCTTCTTGATGAGGCCCACCGCCAGCTCGTAGGTCTTTTCAAAATAGTCGGAGCCGTAGAACATGCGGTCGTCCCAATCAAAGCCCAGCCAGTGGATGTCCTCCTGGATGGCGTCCACGAACTCCGTGTCCTCCTTGGCGGGGTTGGTGTCGTCGAACCGCAGATTGCAGATGCCGCCGAACTTCTCGGCGGTGCCAAAGTCAATGGTCAGGGCCTTGCAGTGGCCGATGTGCAGGTAGCCGTTGGGCTCCGGCGGGAAACGGGTGTGGACGGTCATGCCCTCGAACTGTCCGCCGGGGGCGATGTCCTCTTCAATGAAAGCGTGGATGAAATTCCGGCTCTCCGCCGGCTCCTCCCGCGTGGTTTTGATCTCCTCTGCCATGCGCTGTCAGTCCTCCCTGTGCAAGTTTTTCAACATAGGACTGTATTATACAGAATTCCGTGAAAAATTGCAAGGAGAATCAGGATTTCCGGCAAGTATACGATTGCGGGCCACTGACAGGGGTCTTGTTTCAGGCAAGTATCCAGTCCTCCACCACGTCCAAGGCCGTCACCGGCGTGACACGCCCCCGGATCAAACGGCCCAGCAGGGACTGGACACGGCTTCTGGAGGACGTGATGTCCGGGATGGAGGTTCGACCGTCTCCCTCCACGAGTACGCCGTACGTCTTTCTGCCATCTTCCGTCTCCCCCGTCAGCAGATAGTAGTGCACCGGCAGCGTACAACACCGTGCCGTGCCAACCAACCGTTTTCGCATGATTCTCTCCTCCTCAGCCAAATCAGATCGTATGGAACTTTTTAAAGCATATCACCCGGGTGACACAAAACTTGTCGAAAAAAGTCGGATTTTGCAGAGCAACTTAATCTTAGCAAACTTTTTATGGCAATTTCCGCCTGAAAACGGAGAAAATCCCGTGAAACGCGCCGCGTCTCACAGGATTTTCTTTACCATCTCACAGTGTTTCCAGCAAGGCCGTGACCTCTTCCCGGCTGTACAGCAGGTTCAGTGCCTCCAGCAGGCCGTTGGCGGTCAGATGCTCCGGCAGGTCCAGCCGCTTCAGCAGCGCCTGCCGACGGGCGGCGCTGTCGGCCCCGCCCGTCAGGCCCCAGACAAACAGGTCCGCCTTGGTGAAGGGTTCCTTCGCCGGGGCGGGCTCCTCCGCCTCGTCCAGGAACGTAGCACCGGCCCAGCGGAGGGCCTCCAGCAGGACCTCGGGCCGCATGCCCTCCACGCCCAGCTTGCCCTCTTTCCCGGCATGGCGCTTCCGGCGCTCCTTACCGTGGACGTCGGGAATATACGCCTGCTTCACTTTGTCCTTGGGCAGGGCGCCTTTCAGGTAGTTGCGGATGACAAAGCCCGCGCCGTCGCTGTCCGTCAGGACGATGAGCCCCTGCTTCTCCGCCAGCCGCCGCAGAAACGCCAGCTTCTCCTTGTCGTTGAACACGGAAAAGCCACCCAGTGTGACCACGGTGGCGTCCACTACCTGGCTGAGGGTGTTTTTGTCGTAGCGCCCCTCCACCACGATGACTTCCTTGATCTTTCTCATTTCCGCCGCGCCCCCAGCCGCACCAGCAGCAGTTTCAGCTCGCCCGCCGCGTCGATGCCCTTTTCGCTCTTCATCCGGCGGTCCAGCACCTGGCACATCTTCACCGCGTCGGCGCACCAGTCGGCGGTGGTCTTTTTCGCGGCGGACAGCAGGAGCTTGGCCGGGTAGTCGGACTTCATGTCCCACAGCTCCATGAGCCAGTACTTGTCGTGGCCGCTGTCGATGGCCATTCTCGCCGTGTAGATGCGCCGCAGCTGGCTGCCCAGCGCCGCCAGGATCATGATGGGCTCCGTCTGCATTTTCAAAAGGTCCCCCAGAATGGACGCCGCCAAGTCATAGTTGCCCTGGAGCACCGCGTCGGACAGCTTGAACACCTCCGCCGACAGCACCGGGTCCGCCACGGCGTCAATATCCTTCTGGGTGATGGTCTTGCCCTTGGCGTAAGCGCCGATCTTGGCGATCTCCGGCACCAGTCCGGTCATCAGGCCGCCGCAGGTAAAGATCAGGTACTCCGCCGTCTGGCGGTCGATCTCCTTCCCCAGGGCCTTGAACCGCCGGGCGATCCAGGCCACCAGATCACTGTTGTCCGCCGCCCGGAACTCCACTGCCTCCACGTGGTCGGAGACGGCTTTGTACAGTTTCTTCATGGTCCGATTGGGCTTGTACTCCACCGTGTCATAGACAAACACCACGCAGCAGTAGGGCGGGATGTCGTCCAGGAAGGCGATGAGCTTTTCCCGCTGCTCCTCGTTCAGTTTGAAGAGGTCAAAGTCCGTCACCACGATGAGGGTCCGCTCCGCCATCATGGGCATGGCCTCCGCCATCTCCGCCAGGGACTGGACCGTCAGGTCCTTCCCCTCCAGCTTGTGGTAGTTGAACTCCTCAAAGCCGGCGGGGACCAGCTTCTTCCGCAGCTCCCCCAGGTAGTACTCCCGGAGGTAGCTCTCCTCGCCGTAAAAGATATAGGCGCAGCCCGGCGTGCCGGCGGACAGGTCCGCTTTCAGCTTCTGAAACGCCTCATTGCTCTTAGGTGCTTTCTTCGCGTATGCCATGATGGTCTCCTCAGTTCAAAGATAAGTGGATGGTGCCCTGCATGTCCGTGCGGTAGATGGCGCAGCTGTGCTCCGCCAGCCGCCGCAGGGTCTCGTCGGTCGGGTGGCCGTAGCTGTTGCTGCCCACGCTGATGACAGCCGTCTCCGGGGTCAGGGCGTCCAGCAGGTCGTCCGATGTGGAATATTTGGAGCCGTGGTGTCCCACCACCAGGACCTCGATGTCCGGCAGGTCATAGGCTGCCAGCAGCGTCCGTTCCGTGGCGCTGTCCATATCGCCGGTAATGAGCAGGTCCGTTTCTCCGGTGGAAGCCAGAACAGTCAGGCCCCGCTCGTTGTCCTCCCCGCCGCTGACTGGCGGGTATACGGTCAGCGACGCGCCGCCAAGGCCAATGGTCTCCGTCTCCGCCAGGACTCGGAGGGATGTACCTTGCGTCTCCGCTGCCTCCAGCACGGCGGCGCCCAGGCTTCCGCTCTCCGGCAGCTCCGGCAGCACCAGCGTGGAGACGGGGATGTGCTCCAACAGCTTCACCGCGCCATTGATATGGTCAGCGTCATAATGGGTCAGAATCAGGTAATCTAGCCTCCGGCAGCCCATGGCCCGCAGCTGATGCACCGCCGTCTCGCCAGGGTCGTACCAGTTGTTGCCGCTGCCGCAGTCCGTCAGGGCGAACTGCCCGTTCGAGGCCAGCAGGATGCTCTGCCCCTGGCCCACGTTCAGCGCCAGTACGTCCAGACCGCTCTGATACCGGGCCGCGCCCAGGTACACCGACACCGCCAGCGAGGCCGCGCCGCAGACTGCCGCCGCCAGATATTTCCGTCCGGTCCTCGGCCCCAGGAAATACGCCAGGGCAAAGAGCAGGTACGCAAAGGCCAGCCAGTATTTCAGATAGGGATTGTTGAAGTACACTGCGTGATACGGGAGCTTTGCCAGCCAGTGGGCCACTGTCAGGATATACCGGCCAAGCAGGGCCGGCAGCAACCCCAGTAAATTTCCCAGAGGCGGACAAAGAAAGCCCAGGAACACCGCGATCAGCCCGCTGATAAACACCACGCCGGCCGCCCACAGGCACAGCAGGTTGCTGAGGGGCGAGACCAGCACCAGCAGCCTGAAATACCAGGCCGTCAGGGGCATGGTGAACACCAGTGCGCCCATCGTCGTGGAAAATCCGGAGGCAATGATGCGAAACACCCTGCCGCGCTTCTTCTCTCCCCGCAGGGCCTGATAGAGTCTGGGCGTCAGCCAGAAGATGCCCGCCACGGCCCCAAAGGACAGCTGGAGGCCGATGGACGCGGCGGCAAAGGGATTTGCCAGCAGGATCAGAAACAGGGCGGTCAGAAGCGATGTCGCTGCGTCGCTCTCCCGCCGGAACAACGGCGCCGCCAACAGGAGCACCAGCATCACGCAGGAGCGCACCATGGAGGGCCGCGCGCCGGCCAGCAGGGCATAGCCCACCAGCACCACCGCGGTGACGCCCGCCAACAGACGGCGGCGGTGGCGTCCGATCACGGCCCGCAGAAGCAGCAGCAAAAAGCCGCAGTGCATGCCGGACACCGCCAGAATGTGGTACATCCCGGCCTCTGACAGGTCCCAGGCGGTCCCTTCGGAGAGGCCGGTGGTCTCTCCTGTCAGGATGGCAGTCAGGAATCCGGCGGCGTCGCCGTCTATCATCCTGTTGATCCGGTCCCGCATGGCGCGGCCCAGACGCGCGGGCCACCAGCGGGGAGAATCCGCCGTTCCCCAGTCAAAGGTCGCCTCTCCCCGGCCATAGGCCAGCAGGAACACGCCCTTGGAGGTAAAGACGGACACGCCCTCATCCCGGATGCGCCCGGAGCTCTGTAACCGGACCTGGGTCCGGACCGTCTGACCAGGCCGGAGCGCCAGCAGCGCTTCATCGCCGTAATAGACTGCCTTCCCCGGCAGGCCCTCGATCCGGACCATGGCCTTGGTACCGTAAGCTGTCGGGTCCGCATAGTCCAGCAGGGTCATAGTGACGGTGGTCTCCGTATCCGCCAGGGCCTCCATGGGCCGCTGGACCTGCCGGATATAGAGCCAGTCATAGCCCAGTGCCAGGGCCAGCGCCGCGCCGATGACCACGCCCCGGCGCCGCCACTCCCAGGGCAGCGCAAGGGCCCCGCAGCCCAGCGCCAGACAGGCGAAGGCCGCGGGCAGGAGCCAGGACTCCGGCAGCAGATACTGGGCCAGGAAGATGCCCAGGGAGAAGGAACCGGTAAAGACGGCGAGCTTTCTCATTTCTGTTTGGGGGGCGGATAGGGTGTCTGCTCGTCGGTGCGGCCCAGCAGATAGTCGGTGCTGACCTGGTAGTAGTCGGCCAGCTTGACGACGACCCAGGCGGGTGTCTCCCGTTCCCCGCTTTCATAACGCCGGTAAACGCTCCGATGCATATTCAGAATATCCGCAATAAACTGCTGTGTTTTATCATTGTCCTCTCGCAAGTCGCGCAGACGTTTGATTTCCATAATCTATCACCCAGCAAAATGTTACCAATTGGAAACATCGTGCCGAGGATATTGTGCCCATCCGGAGCCAAAACAATTATAAAGCAATGCGCGCCAAAAAGCAATTCAGGGCTTGGGGAAGTCCCCTCCTTTTGCTTGACGGCCCTTTTCAAAGAGAGTATCATGAAAAAAACGGCATTAAGCCACATATAAAAGAGAGGAGCAATTTTATGAAGCGTTTTCTGACCCTGCTGTTCACCACTCTGCTGCTGACCGCGGCGCTGTGCGTGACCGCTTCCGCCTCCGACTTTGACGCGGTGGCGGAGGACCTGTCCGCCATCGGCATGTTCCGGGGCACCGCCAGCGGCTTTGAGCTGGACCGGGCCCCCACCCGCTCCGAGGCTGCCATCATGCTGGTGCGGCTCTACGGCGCTGAGGAAAAAGCCAAGACCGCCTACGAGGCCGGTGAGATCAAGCACCCCTTCACTGACGTCAGCGAGTTCACCTCCCCCTATGTCGCTTGGCTGTATACCAACGGCATCACCAACGGCACCTCCGCCACCACCTTCGGCTCCACCAGCAAGTGCAGCGCCCAGAACTACGTGGTGTTCCTGCTGCGGGCCCTGGGCTACAAGGACGGCACCGACTTCCAGTACGCCGACGCCATGACCTTTGCCCAGGAAAAGGGCTTCTATGATCCCGTCATGTTCCCCGGCGACTTCCTGCGGGACGATTTGGCAGCCCTCACTTATCAGGCCCTGGCCGCCGATCTGGCCGACGGCAGCACCTACCTGCTGGACAGTCTGGTGAAGTCCGGCGCCATCGACGCCAAGGCCGCCCAGACCATGACCGGCAAAATCGAGGCCTACCGGGGCATGAACGACGCCATGGAGACCATGGACGATTCGGCCATGGACGTGGATATGGATGTCAGGATGGATATGACCATGACCGCCGGCGGTGAGACCGTGACCATTCCCTCCACCGTCAAGGGCAATATGAAGATGGTCGTGGACGGTGCCAATGTCAGCATGGCGTATACCACCGAGACCGAAGCACAGGGCGAAACCATGAAAATGGATATGTGGATGAAGGACGGTTACGTGTACATGTCCACTGTGATCGACGGTGAGGAAATGAAGCTGAAATACTCCGTGGAGGACCAGCTGGCCGCTCTGGAAGGCCTGTCCATGGTGGACCCGGGCGCCATGAATGTCAGCGGCCTTGCCATGCTGGACTCCGTGACCTCCAGGAAATCCGGCGGCAGCGCCGAGTATACCATCGTCATCGGTAAGGGCATGAACAGTGTGCTGGAGGGCGTTCTGGGCACGATGGACGGGGCCGAAGGCCCGGGCATGAATTTCGGCAAAATCACCGCCGTCTACACCGTGGACAGCAAGGGTATGCTAAAAAAGGTGGTCATGCAGTTCACCGCCTCCATGACGGTGGATGTGCCCGGGGAGGACGGCCAGACCGTCTCCACGGCCGTGGATTACGCCTACGACATGACCATGACCGTCAAGGCCACCGGCAAGGATGTAAACGTCACCTTCCCCGATTTCTCCGGCTATCAGGAGATCGATCCCAGCCAGATGACCGGTATCGCCGCCTGAGACTGACCATATGCGTGAAAAGCAGCGCCTCGCGTGAGGCGCTGCTTTTTTGCCGCGTTCCCCTCTTCCCCGGCAAATCAGGGAACCGTTTGCCGGGGAAAAGGAGGAGCAGCGGAGCTTAATGAATTTTGCGGCGGACTCAGCCCGGAGGCCAAGTCATATCCCGGCCGGACAGCACGTGGAAATGCAGATGGAACACGCTCTGTCCCGCCTGCTCGCCGATGTTGGACACCACGCGGTAGCTCTCCATGCCCATCTCCTTGGCCAGCTTGGCGATGACCTCGAAGATGTGGGCCACCACGGCGCTGTTGTCGGCGTTCACCTCGGAGACAGAGCCGATGTGGGCCTTGGGGATCACCAGAAAGTGGGTCGGGGCCTGGGGGGCGATGTCGTTGAACGCATAGCAGACGTCGTCCTCGTAGACCTTGCTGCTGGGGATCTCCCCGGCGATGATCTTGCAAAATAAGCAGTCAGACATATGGAATAGCCTCCTTTCCGATTTTTCAGATAAACCGATTATGAACGGGATCATACCGGTAGTCAAGCCCCGCCAGCGCGTCGCGGATGGCCGCCTCATCGGCGTCCAGGGCGGCGCACAGATCGGCCAGACTGGCGTACTCGTCCCGCAGCTTTGTGTTGACGAAGCTCCGTAAGATGACAGGGTCCTTCGGTATCATATGGTCTCTCCCGTTACGCTTTTTTCTTGCCGGAGCCCTGGCTGATCTCCGGGTGGACCTCCGCCAGCCAGGACTGGAACTCCGCCGCCGTGCCGGTGGTGAAGTCCTGCTTCCGCAGGTACAGCTCTCCGGCCTTGTTCCGGAAGATCAGCCGCAGCCAGCCGTCCTGGTCCTCCAGGCGCTGGCAATTGGACCAGTGTATCTCACCGGACTCCTGCCCGTCATCTGTCATCACAATGGTATCATCATAGAAGCGCATGACGGACTCCCAGCTGTCCTTTCCGAAGTGGGCGCACATTTCCCTGTGCTCCTTCCGCATCCGGTACCAGCCCCAGAGGAAGCCCCGGACCAGACATGCCAGTGCGGCGATGCCGCAGGCCACAGCCTGTCCGGCGGAACCTTCTCTGGCGGTCTGCACCGCAAGAGCAAGCCCCACTGCCGTCAGGCCGCTCCACAGCACCACATAGGTTGGGGCTACCGCCAGGGTGTGCCAGTAAAAGCTCTTTAAAAATGTCCAATTCTGGACGTGGCGGTGCTCAAAACGCAGCTCCTTCGCCATGGCTCAGCTCAGCTTGGAGGCCACGAAATCGTCCACGGAGGCCAGGGCGTCATCCAGCTTCAAAAGGTCGCTGCCGCCGCCCATGGCGCTGTCGGGCTTGCCGCCGCCCTTGCCGCCGCAGATGGCGGACACGGCCTTTACCAGATCACCGGCCTTAATGCCGCGGGCCACGGCTTCCTTGCCGCAGACGGCCAGGAAGCTGACCTTATCTCCTCCGGTAATGCTGGCCAGTACCGCCACCACCGTGGGATCCTTATCCCGCAGGAAGTCGCCCATGGTGCGCAGGGTGTTGACGTCCGCGTTCTGACGGGTGCCGGTGATGATATGCAGGCCGTTTACGGTCTTGGCAGAGGCCATGATCTGACGGGCCTCGCCCAGAGAGGCTTCCGCCTTGAACTTCTCCAGCGTATGGCGCAGCTCCTTCATTTCGTTGGCCTGCTGCTCCATGCGCTCCAGAATGCTGCTGGGAGCGGTCTTGAAGAACTGGGCCGCCTTCAGCAGCGTATTGCGGCCGTGGCGGGTCTCATCAATGGACACGCGGCCGGTGGTGGCCTCAATACGGCGGACGCCGGAGGCCACACTGCTTTCGGACTTGATGCGGAACAGACCCGCCTTGGCGGTGTTGTCCAGATGGGTGCCGCCGCACAGCTCCATGGAGAAGTCGCCCATGGACACTACCCGGACAGTGGCGCCGTACTTCTCGCCGAAGGTGGCCACCGCGCCCCGGGCCTTGGCCTCGTCCAGCGGCAGCTCCTCGGTGGTGACGCTCAGGCCGTCCAGAATGGCGCTGTTGACCAGATCCTCTACCTCGTTCAGCTGCTGGGGGGTGATGCCCTCAAAGTGAGTGAAGTCGAAACGCAGGCGGTCAGGCTCCACCAGAGAGCCGGCCTGATGGACGTGGTCGCCCAGTACCTTTACCAGCGCGGCATCCAGCAGGTGGGTGGCGCTGTGGGCGCGGCGGATGGCGGCGCGGCGGACGGTGTCGATGGAGGCGGCCACGGTATCGCCGACCTTCAAAGAGCCCTTCACCAGCTTGCCGTAGTGCATGAATTTGCCGCCCTTATTCTTCTGGACATTGTCCACACGGAACAGCAGGGCGCATTGCTCGTCGGGGTTTTCGATGCTGTCGCTGTCGGTCAGACGGCCCTGGTCGGCGACCTGACCGCCCATTTCCGCATAGAAGGGGGTCTGATCCAGCACCACAATGGCCTCCATGCCGCTGACGATCTCATCCACCAGCTGGTCGTCCGCCACGATGGCCAGCACCTTGGCGTCATCGATGGCGTCGTAGTCATAGCCCACGAACTCGGTAGCGGGCATGTCCTTGCCGAACTCCACGCCGGCCCAGCCCAGATCGCCCAGCGCCTTGCGGGCCTCACGGGCGCGCTCCTTCTGCTCGGTCATCAGACGGTGGAAGCTGTCCTCGTCAATGGTCATGCCCTCCTCGGCGGCCATTTCCGCCGTCAGGTCGATGGGGAAGCCGAAAGTGTCGTACAGCTTGAAAGCGTCCTCGCCGGAGAATACCGTCTCGCCCTTGGCTTTATGGGCGGCCAGCATCTCGTCATAGATTTTCATGCCGCCGTCAATGGTGCGGGCAAAATTCTCCTCCTCGGTGCGGATGACCTTGGTGATATAGGTCTGCTTCTCCCGCAGGTCGGGATAGGCGCACTCGTTCTCGTGGATGACAGTATCCACCACCTCATACAGGAAGGGCTTGTCCACGCCGAGGAGCTTGCCGTGGCGGGCGGCCCGGCGCAGCAGGCGGCGCAGCACATAGCCCCGGCCCTCGTTGGAGGGCAGGATGCCGTCGCAGATCATCATGACCGAGGAGCGGATGTGATCGGTGATGACGCGCAGGGAGACGTCGGTCTTGTGGCTCTCCCCGTAGTGGGCGCCGGTGATCTCGCTGACCTTGTTGGTGATGTTCATGACGGTGTCCACATCGAACAGGGAGTTTACGTTCTGGCACACGCAGGCCAGACGCTCCAGACCCATGCCGGTGTCGATGTTCTTGTTCTTCATCTCGGTGTAGTGGTTCTCACCGTCGTTGACGAACTGGGAGAACACGTTGTTCCACACCTCGATGTAGCGGTCACAGTCGCAGCCCACGGTGCAACCGGGCTTGCCGCAGCCATGTTCCTCGCCGCGGTCATAATACACCTCAGAGCAGGGACCACAGGGACCGGCGCCGTGCTCCCAGAAGTTGTCCTCCTTGCCGAAGCGGAAGATGCGCTCGGCGGGGATGCCGATGTCCTTGTTCCAGATTTCAAAGGCCTCGTCATCGTCCAGATAGATGGAGGGGTACAGGCGGTCCTCCTCCAGGCCGACGACCTTGGTCAGGAACTCCCAGCAGAAGGGGATGGCCTCTTTCTTGAAGTAATCGCCGAAGGAGAAGTTGCCCAGCATCTCAAAATAGGTGCCATGGCGGTCGGTCTTGCCGATGTTCTCGATGTCGCCGGTGCGGATGCACTTCTGGCAGGTGGTGACGCGGTTCCGGGGAGGCTCCTCCTCCCGGGTGAACCAGGTCTTCATGGGGGCCATGCCGGAGTTGATCAGCAGCAGAGACTTGTCATTGGCGGGGGGAATCAGGGAAAAGCTGGGCAGACGAAGATGGCCCTTGCTCTCAAAGTAGCTCAGGAACATCTCCCGCAGTTCGTTCAGCCCATGATAGGGATGTGCCATAATGTGTTCTTCCTCCTATGTTTTTTAATTGTTTGAACATCAAAAAAGCCTCCGCCCCAGATTTAGGGGCGAAGGCTTGCTTCACGGTACCACCCTAATTATCCCCTTTTTCAGGGGCATCTTAGTCATCCGGTAACGGGGATGAACCGTTCCGCTCGTCGCGGACTGCTCCAAAGTGGCTGCTCTGCGGCGTGGACAAGGGGCTCTCACCGTCTCCCCTCTCGCTTCGGCCGGTTTCGCAAAGCTGGCTTTGTCATGGCGTTTTGCCTATTGAACGAAAACATTATATCCTGTTTGTCGGATTTGTCAAGAAGGGTCCTTCTCTTTTTTGACACGTTTCTTTCCCTTCACCATCACGCACTCTCCGGTAGCGGCGCACTTGCCGCATCCGCAGCAGGACACCGCTCCGCTTTTATCATTTTGTATCCGATACCAGACGCAAACCGCGGTGCCCAGGGCCACCGCCAATAAAACCCATGTCAAAACGGTCATGAATGCCCCTCCTGTTTTTATATGAAGCTTACCACAGGAAAGCGTCTCCAGTCAGTGGCATCTGCAACAGCCGCAGGCCCAGCAGGGGAAGTATTTGCTCCGCTGGAAGGGGCAGGTCTCGCAGGGGGATCTCCTGGGGCTCGATCACAGCTCCGTCCGGCAGCGGCAGAGAAC
>CAMBAJ010000028.1 GCA_945864305.1 uncultured Clostridia bacterium
CACCCGGAGATCGGCTCCGTCTGCTCCGGCGGCCGGTACGACAACCTGGCGGAGTACTACACCGACCGCCAGCTCCCCGGCGCGGGCATCTCCATCGGCCTGACCCGGCTGTTCTACGTGCTGGGCGAGCAGGGCATGCTGAACCCCGAGCTGCCCACCGCCCCCGCTGACGTGCTGATCCTGCCCATGACAGAGGACCTGTCCGCCGCCATCTCCCTGGCGACGCTGCTGCGGGAGAACGGTATCCGCACCCAACTCCACTGCGAGGAGAAAAAGTTCAAGCAGAAGGTCAGCTACGCCGACAAGCTGGGCATCCCCTACGTCATCTTCCTGGGGGAGGACGAGATCAACGCCGGTGTGGTGGCCTGCAAGGACATGGCCACAGGCGAGCAGACCAAGCTGGAGCCCGCCGCCACCGTGTATCGCATCAAGGCGGGTCTGGCCGAGCGAGAGAAAGGCGCCGTCATTCTGGGGTGATATTCCCCGGACCGTGCCGGGATACGAAAAAGGAGTGCATATGAAAAAACGCCGGATGATCGTGATTGCGGCAGCAGCGCTTCTGGCGCTGGCCGTCTGGTGTGCGTGGTATGCCCGCCCCGTTACCATCCATGACCTGGGTCCGGATATGAAGCCAGAGATCATCAGTATCATGTTGATCCGAAACGGAGGCGGGTCGGACATCGAACATCGGGACCTGCGGCTGGAGGAAGAGGATGACCCGGACTATCCGCCTGTTCTGGAACAGCTGGAGGGTCTGCGCTTCCGCCGACGTCCCACCAATCCCCTGCTCCAAGCCATGCCGTTTCTGGATAGTCTGGGGAGCGACCGGGTCCGGACCATCGACGATTATGCGTACCATCTTTACATTCGCATGAGAGATCAGGGAGACAGCGACTGGACAGTTTATCTCACCTGCAATTTCGATGCATGGTCTTACCTGGACTATGACCACGGCGTCAGCCTGCCCCTCTATGTCTCCCATGCCCACGAGACCGCCAAGGCCCTGGGGGACCAACTGTGGGAATTGGCCGGCAAAACAGTGTCCAATTTGTAATAACACATCCCGAATATACAAATAATAATCAATATGTAGAAAGGAACAACCCATTATGATGCAGAATCGTACCCATACCTGCGGGGAGCTGCGCCTCACCGACGCCGGCAAGCAGGTCAAGATCGTAGGCTGGATGGAGAACGTCCGCGTGGTCTCCGCCGCCTTGGCCTTCGTGGTGGTCCGGGACTTCTACGGCACCACCCAGGTCGTCGCCGAGACCGAGGAGATGGTCAACGCCTTCAAGGCTATCAACAAGGAGTCCACCATCTCCGTGGAGGGCACCGTCCGGGAGCGCGACTCCAAGACCACCAAGATGGCCACCGGCGACATCGAGGTCGTCCCCGCCAAGGTGGAGGTCCTGGGCCGCTGCCGCTACAACGAGCTGCCCTTCCAGATCAACCGCTCCCGGGAGGCCGACGAGGCTCAGCGGCTGAAATACCGCTATCTGGACCTGCGGAACCCTGCCGTCAAGAAGAACATCGTCCTGCGGTGCAACGTGGTGGCCGCCCTGCGGCAGGCCATGACCGAGCACGGCTTCCTGGAGATCACCACCCCCATTCTGACCGCCTCCTCCCCCGAGGGCGCCCGGGACTACCTGGTGCCCGCCCGAAACCACCCCGGCAAGTTCTACGCCCTGCCCCAGGCTCCCCAGCAGTTCAAGCAACTGCTGATGACCTCCGGCTTTGACCGCTACTTCCAGATCGCCCCCTGCTTCCGGGACGAGGACGCCCGTGCCGACCGCTCCCCCGGCGAGTTCTACCAGCTGGATATGGAGATGGCTTTCGCCTCCCAGGAGGACGTGTTCGCCGTCCTGGAGGACGTGCTGCCTCCCATCTTCGCCAAGTACGGCACCTATGACCGCGCCTCCGGCGCGCCCTTCAAGCGCATCCCCTACACCGAGGCCATGGAGAAATACGGCTCCGACAAGCCCGACCTGCGCATCGATCTGACGGTCCAGGATGTGACGGAGGTCCTGGGCGGCTGCGGCTTCGGCCCCTTCGAGGGCAATGTGGTCAAGGCCGTGGTGGTCAGCGACTTCCACGAGACCCGGAAGTTCATCGACAAGACGCTGGCGGACGTCGAGGTCGTCTCCGGTGGCAAGCCCTACTGGTTCCGCCTGGACGAGAAGGGCGAGATCGTGGGCGGCATCGCCAAGTTTGTCTCCCCCATCAAGGAGGCTGTCGTCTCCGCCCTGAATCTGAAGCCCAACGACTTCGTGGCCCTGTCCGCCGGCAAGTTGGGCCAGGCCCAGAAGACCGCCGGTGTGCTGGTCAAGACCCTGGGCGCCGCCGTCCCCGGCCATATGGACAAGGAGCAGTACGCCTTCTGCTGGATTGTGGACTTCCCCATGTACGAGATTGGCGAGGAGTCCGGCGAGCTGGAGTTCTGCCACAACCCGTTCTCCATGCCCTCCGGCGGCCTGGAGGTCCTGCTGAAGGCCGAGCGGGGCGAGATCGACCCCCTGAGCATTACCGCCGATCAGTACGATCTGGTGTGCAACGGCGTGGAGCTGAGCTCCGGCGCCGTGCGGAACCACGACCCCGAGATCATGATCAAGGCCTTTGAGCTGGTGCGTCTGGGCGAGGACGATGTGAAGGCCAAGTTCCCCGCCATGTACAACGCCTTCTGTTACGGCGCACCCCCGCACGCGGGCATCGCCCCCGGCGTGGACCGCATGGTCATGCTGCTGGCCGGCGAGGACTCCATCCGGGAGATCATCCCCTTCCCCATGAACAAGAACGCTCAGGACGTGATGATGAGCGCCCCCAGCGAAGTCACCCAGAAGCAGCTGGACGAGCTGCACATCGCCCTGGTCAAGCCCCAGGAATAAGCAGATAAAAGTTTCGCCAGCCGCTTGTGCCCCGAAGGGGTATTTCAAAGGCTGCGGAGTGCAGGGGCAGAGTCCCTGCGCAAAGAACTCCCCATTCCGTTTGGAATGGGGAGTTTACTCTTCTTCTGATTCCTGATAACAAATCAAATCCTCGGGTTTACAGCGCATGATCCTGCACAGCTTTCCAAGGGTGGTTGTCGTGACAGGCTGGTCATGCCGGATCCGCTGGAGCGTCTGGGGGTCTATTCCCTCGTTTGCCAGATAATAGTAGGAAATCTGGTGCTCCTGCATATATTTCCGCATCGGCGCAAAAGAAATCGGCACATCATCACCCCGGGTATTATTATATGGGGCTTGATTCTGGATATTATAGTGACTATAATCATGCTAATGGAGGTGTCATTATGAACGTCTACCAAAAGGGATACTATGTCTTATTCAACACCGTGACAGACGCCGTAAACGCATTGGACGCACAGAACTTCGGTCAGGCCAGAGAACTTCTGATTTCCGGCCAGCAAACCTGTGAGGAACTGTTTCTCGCCTCAGAGATGCCTCAAAAGGACATATTGGAAGAAGCAAGCACAAAAGCGGAGGCCTGAGTCCTCCGCTTTTTATAGTTTTCTTTTTCCCCTATCCATGGTAAACTGAGGGTATCTTTACTGTGCGGAGGTGTCCCCATGAACCGACTGCTGGCGGCGCTGCTGGCCGCTTTGACGCTGCTCTCCCTTGCCGCCTGCGGCGCTCCCAGGGCAGAGGAACCCCAGCCCGAACCGGAGCCCCCCATCGCGGAGGAGCCCCTCCCCGAACCGGAGCCCGCTGCCACGGAGGAGGAGCTGGCAGCGGAAAAACTGGATACGTTTCTGGCCTCCATGTCCCTGGAGGAAAAGGTGGGGCAGCTGTTCTTCGTCCGCTGTCCGACGGATAACGCGGTGGAGGACGTCACCACCTACCACCTGGGCGGCTATATCCTCTTCGGCCGAGACACCAAGGACAAGACCGCCAATGACCTGATCCAGACCATCCGGCGCTATCAGGACGCCGCCGCCATCCCCCTGCTCATCGGTGTGGACGAGGAGGGCGGCACCGTGGTGCGGGTCAGTTCCAACCCCCACCTCCGTTCCTCCAAATTCCAGTCCCCACAGAAGCTGTTCGTCGGCGGCGGCATGGACGCCGTCACGGCCGACGCCCGGGAAAAGGACGCGCTGCTGAGCGCTCTGGGCTTCAACGTGAATCTGGCTCCGGTGGCGGATGTGTCCACCAGCACCGCCGATTTCATCCACGACCGCTCCTTCGGCCAGGACGCCGGGGCGACGGCGGACTATGTCTCCGCCGTCACCGCCCAGATGTCGGCCGACGGCATGGGCAGCGTTTTAAAGCACTTCCCGGGCTACGGCAATAATGTGGATACCCACACCGGCATCGCCGTGGACCAGCGGCCACTGGAGACCTTCGAAGCCTCCGACTTTCTGCCCTTCCGGGCGGGCATGGACAGCGGCGGAGACCTGACCGCCGTGCTGGTCTCCCACAACATCATGACCTGTGTGGACGATACCCTGCCCGCCTCCCTCTCCCCCGGGGTCCACGATATTCTGCGGGAGGAGCTGGGCTTTGACGGCGTGGTCATGACCGACGACCTGGCTATGGACGCCGTCAGTGCCTACGCCGCCGACGGCGCCGTGGCGGTGATGGCCCTGGAGGCCGGAAACGACCTGGTTCTCACCACCGACTACCGGACCCAGATTCCCAAAGTCATTGAGGCTGTGGAAAACGGCACGCTGGACGTATCCGTCATCGACACCGCCTGCCGCCGGGTGCTGCGGTGGAAACAGGCCCTGGGGCTGCTGGACCTGTGACCCGGAAGGAGGTACGTCTATGAAGCGCTTCCTGCGTCTGCCGCTTCTCTCCTGTCTGGCCGCGGTCCTGCTGACCGTCACCGCCTTCGCGGACACGGGGCCCAAGGACCAGCTGGTGGTCAAGGTGGAAAACGCGCCGGAGGAGCCGTACTATCTGGACATTCTGGCGGAGGGGAACTACGGGGAGGACGACAGCCCCTTTGACGGCCTGGAATGGAGCTACTCTGACGGGGAGATCGCCGCTTTGGACCAGGACCTGCTGGAAGCCCTGCGGGCGGCAGTTCCGGAGGGCTGGCACGCCTGCACGGCGGAGGGCTCCACCGGCGCCCCCATGTGGGGCGACCTGTACCCGGACGAAAATGGTCTCCATACCTTCGGATACCACGGCGTCCCGGATACCTACCGGATTCTGATGGTGACGAAGTCCGGCGAGGTCTTTCTCTCCGGCATCTGTACCCGGAAGGTCCTCCAGTCCTCCGTCACTGTGGACTGGGCGGCCAAAACCGTGACGGTACCACCCACCTGGGTGGGCTACGTGCTGCAATTCCTGGCGACCTTCGCGCCCACGATCCTGATCGAGGGCTTTTTGCTGATCCTGTTCGGCTACGGAAGGCAGAAGCGGAACTGGCTGCGGTTCCTGGCGGTCAATCTCCTCACCCAGGGCGCCCTGGCCCTGATGTTGGCCTGGAACGCCATGCAGCATGGCGTCACCGGCTGGTCCCTCCTGCCCTTCGTGTTCCTGGAACTGGTCATCACCATTGGAGAGGCGGCGCTGTACAGCCGCCTGCTGACAGGACATTCCCGGGGCCGTGCCGTCCTCTATGGGCTGACGGCCAACCTCTGCTCCGCTCTGCTGGGACTGTACCTGGCGGAGCCGGTGTGGAAATTTGTGGTCTCAATCTCATGAACGAAAGGAAGTTTTCCACATGGAAACGGAAAAGCTATACTATCAAGACCCCTTCATGCAGGAGTTCACCGCCACGGTCCTGGCCTGTGAGGAGGCCAAAAACAGCTTCAAAGTGGTGCTGGACCGCACTGCCTTTTACCCCGAGGGCGGCGGACAGCCCGCAGACCACGGCGCTTTGGGAGGCGCGGCCGTCACCGACGTCCACGAGAAGGACGGGGTCATTTTCCACACCTGCGACCAGGCTGTGGAAATTGGGGAGACCGTCACCGGGCGCATCGACTGGGCCCGCCGGTTCGACCACATGCAGCAGCACTCCGGCGAGCACATCATCTCCGGCATCCTCTGCACAGACTACCACTGCGACAACGTGGGCTTCCATCTGGGGGCCGACGTGGTGACCATCGACTACAACGCCGACATCTCCTGGGAGCAGGCCCTGGACGCCGAACGCAAAGCCAACGAGGTCATCTGGGCGGACCGGGCAGTGGATATTAAATATCCCACCCCTGCCGAACTGGCTGCGTTGGACTACCGCAGCAAAAAGGAGCTGACGGGAAAGGTCCGCATCGTCACCTTCCCGGAGGCGGACTGCTGCGCCTGCTGCGGTACTCATGTGCTGCGGGCGGGCCAGGTGGGGCTGATCAAGGTTCTCTCCTGCCAGAAGTTCCGGGAGGGCGTCCGCATCGAGCTGATCTGCGGCAGGCGGGCCCTGAACTATCTGGGCGCCGTCTACGACCAGGACCGGGCCATCGGCCAGCGGCTGTCGGTGAAGCCCCAGGACACCCTGGCCGCCGTGGAGCGGCTGGAGGCGGAGCTGTCCGCCGATAAGGTCCGGATGGCAGACCTGGAGGAATCCGTCTTTGACGCCATCGCCCGGGAGAATGCGGGCAGGGGCGACGTGGTGCTGTTCCAGTCCGCCATGAAGTCTGACAGTGTCCGGAAGCTGGCGGACGCCGTGGCCCACCGGTGCGGCGGTCTGGCCGCTGTGTTCGCCGGGGAGGAGGGCCGCTACGCCTATGCTTTGGTCCGCTCCGACGGCGGTGACATCTCGGCCTTTGTCAAGGAGCTGAACAAGACCCTCAACGGCCGGGGCGGCGGCCGGAACGGCTTCGCCCAGGGCAGCGTCCAGGCGGAGGTGGCTCAGATCCGGAAGTTTTTTGAACAATAAAGGAGTACCCCTATGACGTACGTTTGGATCACCTATCACCACAACGAGGAGGACGAGCCCTCCGAGGTCTACTCCGAGCTGGACGAAAACCGGCTGGAGGTGCGGAAGGTGGAGTTCTTCCGCAACGGCCTCTCCTTCTCCTACGGAGAGGAGCGGGGCAATTTCGACGCCCTCTCCAAAGAGCCCTTTCCGGAGGACCTGCGGGCGCTGAACGTCAGCGGCGAGCAGGAGGCCAGGGCCATCTCCCGCAGCTTCTTCCAGGAGATCTGGAACCAGGCCCAGGAGCGGCCTGACGGCTTCATGGGGATGTTCTTCTGATGGAAAAGACGCTGTGTCTCGCCGGCGGCTGCTTCTGGGGCATGGAGCGGCTGTACCGGTCCCTGCCCGGCGTGGAGGCCGTGACGGCGGGATATGCCAACGGCGACTCCCCGGACCACGCCAACTATGAGGCTGTCTGTACCGGGATGACCGGCTTCCGGGAGGCGGTCCAAATCGTCTATGACCCCGGGGTCATCTCTCTGGAGCACCTGCTGTTCGCCTTCTTTGCCGTCATCGATCCGGAGATGACCAACCGCCAGGGCATGGACTTCGGCAGCCAGTACCAGACCGGCGTCTACTGGACCGACCCGGCGGATGAGGCTGTCATCCGGACCGTGGCCGACCGGGAGGCCGCCGGTTATCCCTTTTTCGCGGTGGAGCTCCGGCCCCTGGCCTGCTTCTACCCCGCCGAGGCGTACCACCAACGGTATCTGGAAAAGCACCCCACGGGATACTGCCACATCGGGCCGGGCAGGATCGCCGCTCTGGCCCGGTATCCCTTCGCGTCCCAACTCTATGACCGCCCGGCGGCCCGTCTGCTGGCGCGCTGGCGGTCGGAACAGGAGGAGCTGTGAGCCATGCTCAGTTCGGACAGCTATCAGCTGGTCATTGAAAAATTTCTCCAGAGCCTGCGGGACGGGACCCTGCGCCTCAATGACAAAATCTACTCCGAAAACCAGCTGGCCCGGATTTTGAACATCCCCCGGGCCCAAGTGCGGGAGGTCTACGCCGCGCTGTCCCTGCTGGGAGTGCTGTACGGCCAGCAGGGCAAGGGCACCTTCCTGGGCGGCGGAGACATCGGCCAGAGCAGCAAAATTCTCTATCTTATGACCCTGACCGCCGGGGAGAACTTTCAGGACGTGCTGGCGGTCCGCCGCATTCTGGAGACCGGCGGTGCCCGGGCCGCCGCCAGGAACCGGACCGGGGCGGACCTGGAGGCCCTCCGGGGCTTTGCCTCCACCATTGAGACCAGCCGGGACCCCCAGGTCCTGACCGACGCCGACACGGCCCTCCACGCCCAGCTTTTGGAGGTCTCCGGCAACACCCTGCTCCACAGTCTGTTCCTCATCGTCATGGGCTACATGGCCCGCATCTCTTTGAAGCACTGGACGGACGTCATCTGCCAGAGCGCCGGGGACTGTCTGCCGGAGTACATCCGCCAGCACTGGGATCTGGTCCATGCCGTGGAGGACGGAGACGGGCAGCGGCGTAAAGCCGCTGCCCGGTCCACTTGTCGCCAACTTTTCCACACTTGTTGACAAGTTTGGCGGGAAATTCCCTTGTCCGTAGCCGCTTTTTCTGGTACGTTGCAGGCAGAAACTTTGCAGAACAGGAGCTGACTGCCATGACCGGAACCATGCGGGCAGTGGTAAAGACCGCTGCCGCCCCCGGCAATATCGAACTGCGCACCCTGCCCATTCCCCAGATTGGTCCCCGGGACATCCTGGTCCGGGTAAAAGCCGCCGCGGTCTGCGGCACGGACGTCCACATCCGCCACTGAAACGCCTGGGCCCAGGCCCGGATGCACCCGCCGGTGGTCATCGGCCACGAGTTTTCCGGAGAGGTGGTGGAGACCGGCAGCGAGGTCCACACCGTGAACGTGGGAGACCGGGTGTCCGCCGAGTCCCACATTCCCTGCAACCACTGCCAGATCTGCCACGAGGGCAACCGGCATGTGTGTCCCAACACCAAGTGCATCGGCGTCCACCGGGACGGCTGCTTCGCCGAGTACATCGCCATCCCCGAAGAGATTGCTTTTGTGTACAACGACCCCGCCCTCCCCTGGGAGCAGCTGGCTCTGATGGAGCCCTTCGGCGTCTCCGTCCACGGCATGATGGACGTGCCCCTGGCCACGAAATCCGTGGTCATCATCGGCGTCGGCCCCCTGGGCCAGATGGGCATTCTCGTCGCCAGACTGGCCGGTGCCGCCCGGATCATTGTGCTGGAGCCCAACCGGGAGCGGGCGGAGACCGCCAGAGCCCTGGGCGCCGACGCGGTCAACAATCCCACGGCGGAGGACCCCGTGGCCGCTGTGAAGCGGCTGACCGACGGCTATGGCCCCCATGTGGTCGTGGATTTCTCCGGCAGCGCCGCCGGCCTGAGCGCCGCCATGCGGTACCTCCGGCCCGAGGGCCAGCTGACCTGCGTGGCCCTGCCGGACCAGCCCATCTCGGTCAGCATCTCGGATTTCGGCTACCGGGGCTGCTCCATCCGGGGCATCGCCGGCCGCAGGATATACGAGAATTGGGAGCAGATGCGGGGCCTGCTGGCCCGGGGCATCGACCTCTCCCCCATCGTCAGCCACGTGCTGCCCCTGGACCAGTTCGAGCGGGGCCTGGACATGACGGAGCGGGGCCAGTGCGCCAAGTGCATCCTCATTCCCTGATGGATACCCTACCCTCTCAATAAGACAAAACAAGGGCCCTGCGGAAGCTTCCGCAGGGCCCTTGCGCTGGTTCAAACGATGTTTGGTCAGACGATCAGGAAGAACTTGATAAGGAACAGGGCGGAGATGACGTAAGTCAGCACGGAGACCTCTTTCGCCTTGCCGCTGAACACCTTGATGACCGTGTAGGAGATCAGTCCCAGGCCGATGGCGTGGCCGATGGAGCCGGAGATGGGCATGGCGATCAGCATCAGCGCCACGGGGACCATCTGGTCCAGGTCGTCGAAGTCCACGTTCTTCAATCCCATCAGCATCAGCACGCCCACGTAGATCAGGGCGGAGGAGGTGGCCGCGGCGGGGATGATGGCGGCGATGGGGGCGATGAACATGCAGGCCAGGAACAGCACGCCGGTGGTCAGGGCCGTCAGGCCGGTGCGGCCGCCGGCCTCCACACCGGAGGCGGACTCCACGAAGGTGGTGACGGTGGAGGTGCCGGTGCAGGCGCCGGCCACGGTTCCGATGGCGTCGGACAGCAGGGCCTCCTTCATGTTGGGCATATTGCCGTCCCTGTCCACCATGCCAGCCCGGGAGGCAGTGCCCACCAGGGTACCGATGGTGTCGAACATGTCAATCATGCAGAAGGTAATGACCAGCGTGACGGCGGTGAACCAGCCGATCTCTAGAAAACCAGAGAAGTTGAACTTGAACAGCGTGGTCTCCACCATGTCGCCGAAGGGCGGCACAAAGGAGGCAGTGGACAGAGACGCAAAGGGATTGATGCCCAGGAACAGGGCCTCACCTGCCCAGTAGATGATAGATGCCACCAGCATGCCCAGCAGCACCGCCGCCTTAATTCCCTTTTTGGCCAGGATGACGATGACGAAGAGGCCTACGAACATGGTGATCACGGTCAGTACCATGGTACTGTAACCAGAGCCCATGGCATTCTGCGCCACGCTGGGAGTCAGAGCGCCGAAGAAGTCCCGCATCACGTAGAAGGGACCGCCGGTCTCGGAATAAATGCCCACATTGGACCCAAGACCGATATTCATCAGCATGACGCCGATGGCGGGAGCAATACCCAGCCGGACACCCAGAGGAATGGCCTCCACGATCTTCTCCCGGATATTCAGGATAGACAGCGCAATAAACACGATGCCCTCGATCAGGATGATGACCAATGCGGACTGAAAGCTCTCCACATAGGTCATGCCGGTGAGGCCCGCGATGTTGGCGGCCACCACGGCAAAGAAGCTGTTCAGACCCATGCCAGGGGCTAATGCGAAGGGCTTATTGGCCAGGAAGGCCATGCAGAACATGGCAATGGCGGACGCGATACAGGTGGCCATGAAGACGCCGTTCCACAGCGACGAGCCCACGTCAAAGTTGGTCAGCAGATTCGGGTTCAGGGCGATGATATAGGCCATCGTCATGAACGTGGTGAGACCGGCCAGAATCTCTGTACGGACCGTGGTGCCGTTCTCTTTCAGTCGAAACAGTTTTTCCATGATTCTCCCCCTTTTTCTATTCAGCTGTTTTCGTGATTTGCCCTCTGCATTTCTGCGTAGTGAAAACAGCTTTTGTAATTTCATGATACGAAACTCCAAAGGAAAATACAAGCGGAAGGCACACGTCATTTCATGGAAAAAGGTCCACCTTTTTTTGTTACTTTTTCTCTATTCTTTTAAAAGTATCATGAAATAGTTTAAAAAACCGCTGTAAAAATGAAAAAATTCATTTTTACAGCAGTTTTTTATTGTTATAAATCTTTACTTTGTGGGCCGCCGTTTTCTGATTATCTGAAAAGGACGCATTTCTATGCTTCTCCCCCTGATATCAGTATTGGAAATGCGTTCCATAATAGTATTCCAGGCACTGATAGGTCCAAAGTGCCTGCTGGCCCGCCTGACTCAAGTTCTCCGTCAGCACTCCGTTTTCCACATAGCCGCCCACAGTTGTTAAAACCGGCAGGGTCCGCCAAATGTCTGTGGTAGCCTGAGCCCAGGCGTCGCCCTGCCAGCCGCACTGGTCAAACAGAAGGTTCATCAAAAAGCAGGAGGACACATCCGGCCCCTCGCCCACGAAGTCGTTATCCAGCGTCTTCCTAGCGGCGTCGTTGGCCCAGATCAGATACCGGGTGGCGTAGTAGTTGTAGAAGCCCTCCTCTGTGGAGGTGTCCAGGCTGACGCCCAGCTCCTGATAGGCGGAGTTGCCGTCGCCGAACCAGGGCTTGTGGTCGCCGAAGACCAGAAGGACCACCGGGCGTTCCTCCTCCCGCAGTTGGTCCATCAGCCATTTCAGCTGGTCCGCCGTGTCGGAGACGGAGCCCAGGTAGTTATCCACAATGTTGGTGGTAACGGTGGAATACCGGCCGTCGGTGTAGTGCTTGCCCCGCCAGACCTCCTCGGTGTCATAGGGGCCGTGGCCCTGATAGGTGACGTTGAAGGAGAAGTAGGGGCTCCCCTCCCCGTCCCGGTTTTCCTCATACAGTCTGAAAATCTCCGGCATCAGGATTTCGTCCGTGGCGATGCCGCCTCCGGGCGTCCGGTCGCCGTAGTAGTTCTCCTGGAAGTAGTAGGTCTCCATGCCCAGATAGGTATTGACGTTGCGGCGGTTGTAAAACCACTCGTAGCTGGGATGGCTTCCCTCCACATTGTATCCCAGACTGTCGAAATACCAGGCGTAGGAGTTGGTCGCGGTGCGGTAGTTCCACTGGTCGGCGTAGCCCGTCAACACCGCCCGCTCCGTGTTCACCGTGCCGCCGGCGAAAATGTTGGTCAGGAGATTTCCGGTCAGGCTCTCCGCCTCCAGCTCGTGATAGACAGCGTAGGCCCTGTCCCAGTCGATGCCCTCCACGCCCTCGAAGCGGGAGAAGTCGGCGAAGGCCTCCAACTGGATGGTGATGATGTCCACCCGCTCCTCCTCCGGGATGTCCACAGTCTCATAGGACACCAGCAGTCGTTCCGTGTCTTTGGCGCTGTAGCCCTTGGGGGCCTTGATAGTGTCCGCTGAGACGCTGTGGAGGAAGGGATAGACAAAGCCCTTGGAGATATATAGCTGGGTGGAGGACCAGCGGTTGATACAGTCGTAATTGGCGGTTCTGTTGTTGTAGATGTCTTTATCCGCGTAAACTTTTCCAAAGGGCAGGCACAGGGCCACTCCCAGCAGAAACAGCGGCAGCCGGACCTTCCACTTGGGAACGCCCCGGACCAGGAACAGCAAAATCAGCGTGCCCAGCACGATGCACCCAAGGCCGAACCACACCCGTTCGTCCGGCGTCAGGTCATAGCTGGCGGTCCTGGTGATGGAGCCCGCCTCCCGGAGATATTTCAGGTCCTCGAACATCAGGGGGTCGTCCCGGAACCGCAGCTTGTAGTAGTTGCCGAGAGACAGCCCCCATACCACCAGGGCGGAGGACAAAAACGCGATCCAGGGCCGACCGGTGAGGGCGTACAGCAGCAGTACCAGCGCCACCACCGGCGCGATGTTCAGTGCCAGGATCAGCGGCCTTGCCAGATAGGTCTTCATCAGGGTGTCCGGATAGTCGCCGTAGGCGAAGAAGATGGACAGCATGCCAAGGCACAATCCCGCCATCACCAGAACCGCCAGGTTCCAGACCCAGAACACCGCCTTTTTGCCCCCGGTCAGTCCGGCGGAGGATTTTTGAAACAGCCAGAATTTTCTCAATGCACCCATGTCCTTTTAAAGCGTCTGCTACAGTCCCGCGGGACTGCGATAAAGAGATGAATATATCAGGGCGGCCCCGGGAGAACTCTCCCGGAGCCGCTTGGAAACAGCCTTGGCCGCGCTTAGTATGCCAGTTTCTCAGCCAAATATGCCTTGAGCTCAGAGATGGGCAGGCGCACCTGCTCCATGGTGTCGCGGTCGCGGACGGTGACGCAGTTGTCGCCTTCCTTGGTGTCGTCGCCCACGGTGTCGAAGTCCACAGTGACGCAGAAGGGGGTACCGATCTCGTCCTCCCGGCGATAGCGCTTGCCGATGGAGCCGGTCTCGTCGAAGTCCACCATCCAGTCCTTACTGAGCTCCTGCTTGATCTCCAGGGCCTTGTCGCTGAGCTTCTTGCTCAGGGGCAGCACGGCCACCTTGAAGGGTGCCAGAGCGGGATGCAGGTGCAACACGGTGCGGACGTCGGCCTTGCCGTTCTTGTCCTGGCCCACGACCTCCTCGTCATAGGCCTCACACAGGAAGGCCAGGGCCACGCGGTCGCAGCCCAGAGAGGGCTCGATGACATAGGGGATATAATGTTCGTTGGTCTCCTGGTCGAAGTAGGTCAGGTCCTTGCCGGAGGCCTCTTGGTGACGGCTCAGGTCGTAATTGGTGCGGTCGGCGATGCCCCACAGCTCGCCCCAGTCGGTGAACGGGAAGGCGTACTCGATGTCGGTGGTGGCGCGGGAGTAGAAGGCCAGCTCCGCGGGCTCGTGGTCACGCAGGCGCAGGTTCTCCTCCTTGATGCCCAGGTCCTTCAGCCAGTTGACGCAGTACTCCTTCCAGTAGGCGAACCACTCCAGGTCGGTGCCGGGCTTGCAGAAGAACTCGCACTCCATCTGCTCGAACTCCCGGGTGCGGAAGGTGAAGTTGCCGGGGGTGATCTCGTTGCGGAAGGCCTTGCCCACCTGGCAGACGCCGAAGGGCAGCTTGCGGCGGGTGGTGCGCTGGATGTTGGCGAAGTTCACGAAGATGCCCTGGGCGGTCTCGGGCCGCAGGTAGCAGGTGGAGGAGGAGTCCTCGGTGACGCCGATGGCGGTCTTGAACATCAGGTTGAACTTGCGGATGGGAGTGAAGTCATGCTTGCCGCAGACGGGGCAGACCACGTCCTCGTGCTCCGCAATAAAGGCGTCCATCTCGTCGAAGTTCATGGCGTCCACGTTGACCTCGGGGTGCTCCTGGCCGATGAGCTTATCGGCACGGTGGCGGGCCTTGCAGGCCTTGCAGTCCAGCAGGGGGTCGGAGAAGCTGGACACGTGGCCGGTGGTGACCCAGGTCTGGGGGTTCATGATGATGGCGGCGTCCAGACCCACGTTGTAGGGGTTCTCCTGGACAAACTTCTTCAGCCATGCCTTCTTCACGTTGTTTTTGAACTCCACGCCCAGAGGGCCGTAGTCCCAGCTGTTGGCCAGACCACCGTAAATTTCGGAGCCGGCGTAGATAAAGCCGCGGTTCTTGCAGAGGTTCACGATCATGTCCAGAGTCTTTTCACTGTTTTTCATAAAGGGTCCTCTCTTTCTGTATTGGCCCAGGCGCAAAAAAAGCCCCGAGCCGGTATTTCGGCTCAGGGCGAGTTAATGCAAATAACCCGTGGTTCCACCTGAATTTCCCCTGATGAGGGGACACTCTGTCCCGGTAACGGTGGGGACCGGCGGGGCATTTCCGCTCCGCGGCTCAAAGGTGCCTTCTCCCATCTTCCGCAGGGACTTGCACCGACCGTCCCCTCTCTGGTGTGGAAATTCCGGGATACTGTTCCTTTTCACAGCCTTTTTGATATCGTGGGTTACTGTATCACGTTTTTTCTGGAATGTCAAGGCCTGTCATCCGGGCCGCATAACCGTGGGGCCTCCATACCCGACGGACAAACCCTCCGAAGTCTGCACCATCATCTATCTCTGCCTGGCCCGCTGGAGTCAGATGGTCGCCACGGATTGTTTCACGTGAAGCGCCTCCGCAATTTCCCACGCCGAATTTTCTCATAGTAGGACAGATTCAGCAACGTCCAGTTTTCTCCGGCGGGGCCATAACCGCCTGAATCAACGGGGCGTATTGTCGCAGAATATAAAAAATCTGCCCGGATTTGTCCGGGCAGATTTGGATATGCGGTTATCTCTTATCGCGGTCATACGCCACGATGACACGGCGGTTGGGCTCGGTGCCAGTGGAGTAGGTGGTGACGCCGGGCACATCCTGCAAGGCGGTATGGATCACATGGCGCTCATAGGCGTTCATGGGCTCCAAGGTGACGCTGCGGCGGTTCTTGACCACCTTGCCGGCCACCTTCTTGGCCAGGTTCTGCAGGCTCTGCTCCCGCTTATCCCGGTAGCCCTCGGCGTCCAGCTGAACGCGGACCCGGCCGCCGGTGCGGTTGACGGCATAGCTGGTCAGCTGCTGGATGGCATCCAGGGTCTCACCCCGGCGGCCGATCAGCGTGCCCAGGCTCTTGCCCTCCAGAATGACCTTATAGCGGCCCTTCTCCGGCAGGTACACCTTGATCTCAGCGGAGCACTCCATCTGGGCCAGCAGGCCGGACAGGAACGTCTTGATGGCCTTGGCCTTCTCGTCGTCCACTTCCTCGCCCAGGTCCTGGACGGGGGCGGGCTTGCTCTCCACGGCGGGAGCTTTTTCCTGCTTGGCCGCAACGGGATTTTCCGCCTTCTTTTCGGGCTTTCTCTCGGGTCTCTTTTCCAGCTTCTTCTCAGGAGCCTTCGCCCGGGGCTGTTCCACAGCCTTGGGCTCCGGTTTGGATTCGGCCTTGGGCGCGGGAGCAAGCTCCTCTTCCTCCTCTGGGCCGTAGCTCACGCGGACCTTGGCCGGGCAGCTGCCAAGACCCAGGAAACCGGACTTGGCACGCTCCAAAATCTCAACGGACACATCGTCCCGGTCGAGGCCCAGCTGAGCCAATGCCTTGCTGATGGCCTCATCCTCGGTCTTGCCCGTTACATCGATATACTGTCTCATAACGGTTCTTCCTCAATCTTCCTTATCATAGCGGTCTGCCTTATAAGAGCGGCCCCGTGCATAGGGACGGTCACCCACGCGGCCGGCCTCGGTGGTGCTCATCTTGGCCTTCTCGGCCTTGGCGGCCTTCGCCTTCTGAGCGGCTTTCTGCTTCTCCCGGAGGGTCTGCTTCTGAGCGGTCTCCTGCCTGCGCTGCTCCTGCTGCTTTCTGCCCTCTTCCATCCGCTTCTGGCGATCAGCCTGAATGGCCTCATAGCGGGCATTTTCCTCTGCTTCCATCTTCTTGGTGTAGAACTTGCCGAGGACAAACTCCTGAACGGCGGAGAACACACTCTGGGCAATCCAGTAGATACCCAGGGCAGCGGGCATGATGAACGCGATGTACACGGACATCAGGGGCATCATGTACATCATCATCTTCGTGGAACCGGCGCCGGGACCCTCCTGCTGGGGCTGCTGCTTCATGGTGATGCGGGTCATCAGCAGCTGGAAGCCGCCTGCCAAAATGGGGATCAGGATCAGGCCGATGATGGGCCAGGTCAGACTGAAATTGGAAAATGCGGTGCTAGGCGTGGCGGACAGGTCCAGGCCCAGGAAGTTGTAATCCAGGTTGATCCAGCCATCAATACCGGAAGCCGCATCGGGCGCATATTCGGTGATGGCCTTCACCAGGTTGATCTGTCCGTAAGGCTGCAGCTGGGTGACGCCGTTGCTTACCACAGCGGCTCCATCCTTCATCTGAACGATGGAGGACATGTCCACGCCAGCGGTGGTAACCTTGGCCACCAGATCCTGCACAACAGACTCAGAGAGCAGCATGAAGTGGGTAATGGGCTGGCGCATGATGGAGTATAGGGCCAGCAGAATGGGCAGGGGCAAGAAGCTCCACAGGCAACCGCTCATAGGGCTGACGCCTTCTTCTTCATAGAGCTTCTGAATTTCCTCATTCATCTTGGCCTGGTTGTTGGCATACTTTTTCTGGATTTCCTGCATCTTGCCAGACAACCGGTTCATGCGGATCATACTACGCTTGGATTTCATCTGGAAGGGCAGCAGGATGAGTTTGACCACCAGTGTAAACAGGATGATGGCCATGCCATAAGAGCTGGTCAGGTTATAGAACAGGCGGACCAGCCAGGCAAAGGGGATACAAATATAATATCCGAGGGTTGAAAACATAAGAGTTTCCTCCAAAATAAAATGAGGTCAAGATCAGGAAAGGACCAGGAAAAACTCTGGAAATTCCCGGCTTGTCCATCAAAGGACGGATATCTCAATTCCAATCATCTCCGGCATGGCAGCTGCCCACCGAAAATACCTTGACCTGTTTGCCCAAGGGCAAACGCACCGTCCGAAGACTGGTGGGGGAAATCTCAAGGGGGGCTTATCCCCTCTTGAATGTGGAGCTAGGGTACGGGGTCGTATCCTCCCTTGTGAAACGGATTGCAGCGGAGAATGCGTTTGAAGGCCAGCCAGCCGCCTTTGAGGGCGCCGTATTTATCAATAGCCTCCAGCGCGTACTGGGAGCAAGTGGGAATATAGTTGCAGCAGCGTGGACGGTACGGAGAGATGGCGACCTGATAAAACCGGACGAGGGCCTTCATGATGTGCTTCATGACGCAGCCTCCCCCAGCAGATCCAGCTTCCGGCAAAGGCGCGTGAACGTATCGTTCAGCTCCTTCCATGATGCTGTCACTGTCCGTCCGCGGGCGACCAGAATGATGTCATAGCCCTGTCTGAGCTCGCCCAGATGCAGTCGATAGACCTCCCGCAGGCGCCGCCGGGCCCGGTTGCGCACCACGGCATGCCCCAGCTTTACGGAGGCCGTGATGCCGAGGCGGTTGTGATCCAGCCTGTTTTTCCGGCAATAGATCACCATGCCGCCGCCTACCGCTGAAGTGCCCTTCTGATACAGCCGGCGAAACTCATAATTCTCTTTCAGTGTTACCGCTCGCTTCATACATTTCCCCGCCTTGCCAATTTGAACAGAAACTCTTTTAGGGACGGAGGAATCCCAAAAATTCCCGCCGTCCCCGAAGACGTCTGTTCAAGTGTCTCCCGCGCGTCCGTTTCGCTTAGTAGGACAGACGGGCGCGGCCCTTGGCGCGGCGACGGGCCAGGACCTTGCGGCCATTGGCGGTAGCCATTCTCTTGCGGAAACCGTGGACCTTCTGGCCATGCAGCTTCTTGGGCTGGTAGGTACGTTTCGTTGCCATGTTTGAGACACCTCCTGTCAGAATTCCGGCCATCTTGCGACGGCACTTACTCGACACTCCCCTTGCGGAAGAGCGCAGTAAACTATTATCAGGCGTCTTTTGACGCATGGATTAGTATAGCATATCTCCTTAAAAGGTGTCAATAAAAACTTGAAATTTTGGAGAAATCCATCCTTTTGCAGTCCTTTTCGGACGTAAACAAAAATTTCTTTTCAAAATATAGTGGCCTGATTCTCAAAAATATCTACATCTAGTTTTAACAGTCAGGTTTTTGCATTGGAAGAAATTTTGAATCTTATTATTAGAATAAGTGTTGCTAGTCTCTTGTTTTTTTGCTATAATAAAAATGTATTGTTTTGTTTATTTTTTACTAGAGAGAGGTGTTTCTTTTTGAATTCTGTCGCAGACGTATGGGATAGCGTCCTGACGCAGTTGAAGAAAGAACTCTCGGAGACCACCATCGCCACCTGGTTTGACGAGCTGGAGGCCGTGGACATCCGGGGCAATACATTTATCCTTCACTGTGCCAACGACTTCAAAAAGGGCTACATCGAGTCCCTGTTTTTGAAGAACATCAAGGCCTCCCTCCACGATATCTTCTCCACGGATTTTGAGGTCCAGATTCTGGACGATCTGGCATATGCCGAATTCAACGGCGGCGTGGTAAAAAAACAGAGCGACCGCTTCACATCCGACGAGTTTACCTTTGATACCTTCGTGGTGGGCCCCTCCAACAAGCTGGCCTACGCCGCCTCCGTGGCCGTGGCCGAGCATCCCGCCCAGAACTACAACCCCCTTCTCATCTACGGCGACTCCGGACTGGGCAAGACCCATCTGATCTATGCCATCGCCAACGTCATCCGCAAAAACGACCCCCGCTCCAAAATCGCTTACGTCAAGGGCGACGATCTGACCAACGAGCTGGTGGACGCCATCCGGGAGGGCAAGACCGCCGAGATGCGGGAGAAGTACCGGCAGGCGGATCTGCTGCTGGTGGATGACGTGCAGTTCATTGCCGGCAAAAAGCAGACTCAGGAGGAATTCTTCCACACCTTCAACACCCTGTATGAGTCCGGCCGCCAGATCGTACTGACGAGCGACCGTCCCCCCTCTGAAATGACCCAGCTGGAGGACCGGCTGCGCACCCGGTTCGAGTGGGGATTGCTGGTGGACGTGGCGCCGCCGGATTTTGAGACCCGCCTCGCCATCGTGAAGAACAAGGCTGCGCTACTGGGCATGGAGCTGCCGGACAAGATCTCCGCCTACATCGCGGAGAACGTCACCGCCAATGTCCGTCAGCTGGAGGGCACCATCAACAAAATCCTGGCCTATAAAGATTTGCTGGGCAACGACGCCGACGAGGAGACCGTCACCCGAGCCATGCGGGACATTCTCAAGCGCAGCAACGAGTACATCCCCACCCCGGAGGCCATTCTGGAGTACATCAGCAAGTATTACAGTCTGGACGAGGCCGTCATCCGGGGCCAGCAGCGCATCCGGGACGCCGTGCAGGCCCGGCAGATCGCCATGTACCTCATCCGCAGCATGACGAATCTCAGTCTGGACGACATCGGCAAGGTCTTCGACAACCGGGACCACTCCACCGTCCTCTACTCCATCCAGCAGGTGGAGAAAAAGATGAAAAAGGAGCCAGCCTTTGCCGAGACGGTGAAGGAGATCAAGACCAATATCAACTCCAAACATTAACTGACATGTTTCCACATCCTTCGTGGAAAAGGAAAAACTTTGCTGTGGAAAACAATTCTCAAAAATGGGCCGTGGAAAACCCATGCAACTCCTCCACACCCCCTGTGGAGACGCAAATCACCGCCATTTCAAGGGTTTCCCACTTTTTCCACAGTTTTTTCTTCTATGGCTGCTTTTTCTAAACATATATGATTTTTTTCTTTTGAAAAAGACCGTTCCCGAGCCCCAATACCCCAAATAGAGAGGAAGCGTCTGAATATGATGAAATTCTCCTGTGAAAAGGTCCTGCTGCAAAGCGCCATCGCCGTCACCAGCCGGGCCGTCGCGCAGAAAAGCTCCATCCCCGCCCTGGAGGGTCTGCTGCTCCACGTGGACCACCAGCTGACGGTCTCCGGCTACAACATGCAGACCGGCATTCGTACCAAGGTTTCCGCGGACGTTGCGGAGGGCGGCGACATCGTCCTGAACGCCCGCCTGTTTGGCGACATCATCCGCCGTATGCCCGACGATGTGGTCACCTTTACCGCTGATGACAAGCTGATGGTCCACCTCAGCTGCGGTGACGCGGATTTCGACATCCTGGGCCTCAGCGCCGCCGATTATCCCGAGCTGCCGGAGGTGGAGGACCAGTACTGCGTCTATATCCAGCAGAAGACTCTGCGGGCCATGATCGAGGAGACCTCCTTCGCCGTGTCCACCAACGAGAGCCGCCCGGTCCACACCGGCGCCCTGTTTGAGATCAATGAGAAGGGCCTGACCATGGTGGCTGTGGACGGCTTCCGTCTGGCTATCCGCCGGGAGCCCCTGGAAAAGATCGAGGGCGGCGCCTTCTCCTTCGTGGCTCCCGGCTCCGCCCTGAACGAAGTTAAGGGCATCTGCGGCGACACCGAGGACCTGGCCTCCGTGACCCTGGGCAAGCGGCACATCCTGTTTGAAGTGGGCGACACGGAGCTGATCTGCCGCCGTCTGGAGGGCGAGTTCCTGGACTACAAGAACGCCATCCCCCGGAAAAACCCCATTTCCGTCATTGCCGACACCAAGAGTCTCATTAACAGCATCGACCGTGTGTCCGTGGTGATCTCCGACAAGCTGAAAAGCCCCGTCCGCTGTACCTTCGGCAGCGACAAGGTGTTCCTGTCCGCCAAGACCGGCAACGGCGACGCCAAGGACGTCTGCCGTATCTCCGGTGACGGAGGCGGTCTGGAAATCGGCTTCAACAACCGGTATCTGATGGAGGCCCTGCGGTATGCCCCGGCGGACACCGTGAAGATCGAGCTGAACACCGGCGTCTCCCCCGCCATCATCGTCCCTGTGGACGGCGAGGAGAACTTCCTGTACATGGTCCTGCCCGTGCGGCTGAAGAGCGCCGAGTGACGTCCGGACAGATGCAGTTTATCCGGAACCAATACAATCAAAATTTTTGAAATAAGTCGGGATTTTTATGAAAACCATTACCATTACAACAGAATTTATCAAGCTCCAGGACCTGCTAAAATTCGCCAATCTGGTATCGTCCGGCGGCGAGGCCAAGGAGCGGGTCCAGGCCGGTGAGGTCACGGTCAACGGCGAGGTCTGCACCATGCGGGGCAAGAAGATACGCCCAGGCGACGTGGTGGCCTTTTCGGGTCAGGAGTTGACGGTAGCCTATGCGGATTGACCGGCTGGAGCTGGAGTCCTTCCGGAACTACGGCCGTCAGGCCGTGGACTTCGACGGCCGCTGCAACGTGATCTTCGGCGAGAACGCCCAGGGAAAGACCAACCTTCTGGAGGCGCTGGTCTATCTCTCCTGCGGAAAATCGCCCCGGGCCAGAACGGACAAGGAGATGATTGCCTTCGGCGCGCCCTCCGCCCGGATGCTGGCGGGTGTGTTCGCACGGGACCGGGATTTCAAGGTCCAGGTGGACCTGTTCCGGGAGCGGCGGCGGAAGATGAGCGTCAACCAGGTGCCCGCCAAAAACAGCGCGGCCCTCAGTGAGGTCTACAACACCGTGTTCTTCTGCCCGGATGACCTGTACCTCATCCGGGAGGGTGCCGCCGCCCGGCGGCGCTTCTGCGATACTGCTTTATGTCAACTGCGCCCCCGATATGCCGCGGCGCTGGCCGAGTACAACCGGACCTACGAGCACAAGACCCGCATCCTCCGGGACGCGGAAGAGCGGCCGGACCTGCTGGCGACGCTGCCGGATTTCAATGAGCGGCTGGTGCGCTTCGGCGCGGTGCTCATCCACTACCGGCACCAGTTTGCCGTCCGGCTGAACGAGTACGCCGCCCTCCACCACCGGGAGTGCTCCGGCGGAAAGGAAGAGCTGGAGATCCGGTATCAGACGGTGTCCACCGTCACGGACCCGGCGGCGGAGACCGCGGTGCTGACGGAGCAGCTGCGGGAACATATGGAATCCCATCAGGCGGCGGAGCGGGCCTCCCGGCTGTGCCTGTCCGGGCCCCATAAGGATGACCTTCTGGTCACCATCGACGGGCGGGACGCCAAGAGCTACGCCTCTCAGGGACAGACCCGGACGGCGGCGCTGGCGCTGAAGCTGGCGGAGCGGGAGATCTACAAAAACGCCACCGGGGAGTATCCGGTGCTGCTGCTGGATGATGTCCTGAGTGAGCTGGACCCCCGGCGGCAGGAATTTGTGCTGAACCGCATCGCGGGCGGACAGGTGTTCATCACCTGCTGTGAGGATGACCGGCTGCCCCAGATGCTGGGCGGCAGAGTGTTCCACGTGGAACATGGCACCATACGATAATCTGGATATAGAAAGGATGACCGTTTTATGGAACCTGTCCAATATCTCTGGAAAGACCGCAAGCGTTTCCTGGGCCTCCCCCTTTCCTTTACCCGTTACCGCCTCAGTGATGACCGGCTGTTCTGCGAAAAGGGCTTTTTGAATATCAAGGCCGACGAGGTCCTGCTGTACCGCGTCCGGGACTTGCAGCTGAATATGTCTCTTGGACAGCGCATTTTCGGCGTGGGCACCATCTGTGTGCTGTCCTCCGATAAGAGCGTGCCCCATCTGGACCTGAAAAACGTGAAGAACCCCCGGGAGGTCAAAGAGTTGATCCACCAGAACGTGGAGGCGGCCAAGGACAAGCGCCGGATGCGCACCACGGAGATCATGGGGGACATGGACTCAGATGATTTTTCCCATGACTTTGATGACAGCGATCTGGACGATAACGGCTGACCGGACAAGGGAGCGCTATGTATCTTCATTTGGGACAAAACGAGATCGTGTCTGATCACCGTATCATCGGTATCTTCGATCTGGACAAATGCAGCTACGGCAAGCGGACCCGGGACTATCTGTCCGCCGCCGACAAAGAGGGTGTGGTGCTGGATATCTCCGGTGACATCCCCAAGAGCTTCGTGGTCTGCGACCATCCCTACCATGAGCAGATTGTCTATCTAAGCCAGCTGAATACCTCCACCCTGAAAAACCGGGCGGAGAGCCGGAAACTGGAGTTGTGACATGCACATCTGGAACACATTTCTTCTGGTCCTGCGTTTTTGGGAAATTGGCAGTCCCAGCCGCGTGCTGATTCCTTGTACCTGCTTATTGTTCGCCGTGCTCCACGGGTTTCTCCGTTGGGGAACAAATGGACATGGGCGGTGGCTGCCTGTCCTTTTAACGGCGACGATTTTGGTCTGTGAGGTCACAATCTGGTTGCTCCACAGCTATCTGGCAATGCTGGTAGTCATAGGGATGTGTTATGCGGAAGCTGCGTTGTTGGGTACAGGACTGGGAGAGCTGCTCTATCGGCTTTTGATAAGGAAGCATTCTGCATAATTCTTTGTATCGTATTGAAGGCAAGGAGAAACGGGCCGGAAAGGGCTCCGGCCCGGCTCTTCTTGCCTTGTATGAGGAAAACAACCCCTTGAAAGGAGAAACCACATGGCAGAAAACGAAATTTTGAACTCCACGGCTGTGGACACCAAAAACGAGTATGACGCCTCGGAAATCCAGGTCCTGGAGGGCCTGGAGGCCGTTCGGAAACGTCCCGGCATGTATATCGGCTCCACGTCCACCTCCGGTCTCCACCATCTGGTGTATGAGATCGTGGACAACGCCATCGACGAGGCCCTGGCGGGCTACTGCACCGACATCATCGTCCAGATCAACGAGGGTGATACCATCACCGTGGTGGACAACGGCCGCGGCATCCCCGTGGACATCCAGGCCCAGACCGGCAAGCCCGCTCTGGAGGTCGTTTACACCGTCCTCCATGCCGGCGGCAAGTTCGGCGGAGGCGGCTACAAGGTTTCCGGCGGCCTCCACGGCGTGGGCGCCTCCGTGGTCAACGCCCTCTCCGAGTGGCTGGTGGTCCAGGTCCACCGGGATGGCAAAATCTATGAGATGAAGTTCTCACGGGGCCATATCACCCAGGAGATGAAAATTGTCGGCACAACGGACCACACCGGCACCACCGTCACCTTCAAGCCGGACCCGGAGATGTTCGAGGACACCGTCTACAATTACGAGACCCTCCACACCCGCATGCGGGAGGAGGCCTTCCTGAACGCCGGCCTGCGCATCCATATCATGGACAAGCGCCCCGGCCAGGAGCAGGAAGACGACATGTGCTACGCCGGCGGCATCCGGGAGTTCGTCACCTGGCTGAACAAGAGCAAGGACGTGCTCCACGGCAATGTCATCTACATGGCGGGCCAGAAGGACGACTCCGTGGCCGAGATCGCCATGCAGTACAACGACGGCTATAACGAGACCATCCTCTCCTTTGCCAACAACGTCCACACCCCCGAGGGCGGCATGCACGAGGAGGGCTTCAAGCGCGCCCTGACCACGGTCCTCAACAACTATGGCCGGAAGATCAAGATGCTGAAGGACGACGAGAAGGTCTCCGGTGAGGACTGCCGGGAGGGCCTGACCTGCGTCATCTCCGTGAAGCTGACCGATGCTCAGTTCGAGGGCCAGACCAAGGCCAAGCTGGGCAACAGCGAAATTCGGACTTTGGTCAATAACATTGTGGCGGACAAGCTGGACACCTTCCTGGAGGAAAATCCCCAGGTGGGCCGCATGATTCTGGATAAGGCCCTGACCGCCAACCGGGCGAGAGAGGCCGCCAAGAAGGCGAGAGAGTCCATCCGCCGCAAGACGGCTCTCGGCGGTGCGGCTATGCCGGACAAGCTGCGGGACTGCAACGAGAACAACCCGGAACTGACGGAAATCTACATCGTCGAGGGCGACTCCGCAGGCGGCTCCGCTACCCAGGGCCGGGACTCCCGGTTCCAAGCTATCCTCCCCCTGTGGGGCAAGATGCTGAACGTGGAGAAGGCCCGGGCGGACAAGGTGTACGGCAACGACAAGCTCCAGCCCGTCATCACGGCGCTGGGCGCCGGCATCGGCGATGAATTCGACCTCGCCAAGCTCCGGTATCACAAGGTCATTATCATGGCCGATGCCGATGTGGACGGCTCCCACATCCGGACCCTGCTGCTGACCTTCTTCTTCCGCTTCATGCGGCCTCTGATCGAGCACGGCTACGTCTATTCCGCCGTGCCTCCCCTGTATAAGCTGACCCGGGGCAAGACCACCCGGGTGGCCTTCTCCGATGAGGAGCGGGACGCCGTGTCCGCCGAGCTGCGGGGAGGCAACCCCAACGTGAAGATCGATATCTCCCGGTTCAAGGGCCTGGGCGAGATGAACCCCCACGAGCTGTGGGAGACCACCATGGACCCCGAGCGCCGTACCCTGCGCCGCATCACCTTGGACGATGCGGTGAAGGCCGACGAGACCTTCACCATCCTGATGGGCGAAAAGGTGGAGCCCCGGAAGGAGTTCATTGAAAAGAACGCCCAGTACGCCGTCAATCTGGATTATTAAAGGAGGGATACCGACATGTCTAAGAAGCCCCAATACGACCCCGAGGAGATCCGGTACCCCGACCAGAAGATCGTGGAGTCTCCCCTGGTCCCTGAGATGGAGAAATCCTACATCGAGTATGCCATGAGCGTCATCGTGGGCCGCGCCCTGCCGGATGTGCGGGACGGCCTGAAGCCCGTCCACCGGCGCATTCTGTACGCCATGTACGAGGACAACCTGACCTCTGACCGCCCCTTCAAGAAGTCCGCCACCTGCGTGGGCGACGTGCTGGGCCGGTATCATCCCCACGGCGACGCCTCCGTCTACGACGCCTTGGTCCGTCTGGCCCAGGACTTCTCCATGCGCTACATGCTGGTGGACGGCCACGGTAACTTCGGCTCCGTGGATGGCGACCCCCCGGCTGCCTACCGGTACACCGAGGCGAGACTTGCCAAAATCTCCGACGAGATGCTGCGGGATATCGACAAGGAGACTGTGGACTGGGACCCCAACTTTGACGAGTCTCGCAAGGAGCCCCGGGTCCTCCCCTCCCGCTTCCCCAACCTGCTGGTCAACGGCTCCTCCGGCATCGCCGTGGGCATGGCCACCAACATCCCGCCCCACAACCTGCGGGAGGTCATCGGCGCCTGCATCCACGTGCTGGACGACCCCAACGCCACGCTGGCGGACTTGATGCAGTACGTGAAGGGCCCCGACTTCCCCACAAAGGGCATCATCATGGGCCGGTCCGGCATCCGGGCGGCCTACGCCACCGGCCGCGGCCGGGTGGTCATCCGGGCCCGCCATGAGTTCGAGGAGTTCGGTAAGGACCGCACCCGCATCGTCATCACGGAAATTCCCTACCAGGTCAACAAGCGCATGCTCATTAAGAGCATGGCGGACCAGGTGGAGGACAAGCGGCTGGAAGGCATCTCCGACATCCGGGACGAGTCCGACCGCAACGGCATGCGCATTGTCATCGAGCTGAAGCGGGACGCCAATCCCCAGGTGGTTCTGAACCGCCTGTTCAACCAGACTCAGCTGCAAACGACATTTGCCATCAACATGCTGGCCCTGGTGGACAACCAGTCCCAGCCCAAAATCCTGTCCCTGAGGCATATCATCGACGAGTACCTGGCCTTCCAGGAGGAGATCATCGTCCGCCGGACAAAGTACGACCTGAAAAAGGCAATGGAGCGGGCCCATCTGCTGGAGGGATTGCTGATTGCCCAGGACAACATCGACGAGGTCATCAAGATCATCCGCACCAGCTACGACAACG
>CAMBAJ010000029.1 GCA_945864305.1 uncultured Clostridia bacterium
GCCAAGGCCGTGGCCGGCGAGGCCAACGTCCCCTTCTTCTCCATCTCCGGCTCCGACTTCGTGGAGATGTTCGTGGGCGTGGGCGCGTCCCGTGTCCGCGACCTGTTCAAGGAGGCCAGCAAGGTGGCCCCCTGCATCGTCTTCATCGACGAGATCGATACCATCGGCAAGTCCCGTGACAACCGCATGGGCGGCAACGACGAGCGGGAGCAGACGCTGAATCAGCTCCTTGCCGAGATGGACGGCTTCGACCCCACCAAGGGCGTCATCCTGCTGGCCGCCACCAACCGGCCCGAGGTCCTGGACCAGGCCCTGCTGCGCCCCGGCCGGTTCGACCGCCGCATCACCATTGACCGGCCCAACCTGGCGGGCCGTATCGCCACTCTCCAGGTCCATACCCGGAACATCAAGCTGGCGGAGGACGTGGACCTGAAAAAGGTCGCTCTGGCCACCGCCGGCTGCGTGGGCGCGGACCTTGCCAACCTGGTCAACGAGGCCGCTCTGCGGGCCGTCCGCAAGGGCCGCAAGCTGGTGACCCAAGAGGACCTGCTGGCTGCCTTTGAGCTGGTCATCGCCGGCACGGAGAAAAAGGGCAGCGTCCTCACCGAGTTCGAGAAGAAGCTGGTGGCCTATCACGAGGTGGGCCACGCCATGGTGGCCTACAAGCAGAAGAACACCGAGCCGGTGCAGAAGATCACCATCGTCCCCCATACCCAGGGCTCTCTGGGCTATACCCTGCTGATGCCCGAGGAGGATAAGACGGAGCTGCGGACCAAGGACGAGCTGATGGCGAAGATCACCGTCTCCATGGGCGGCCGCGCCGCCGAGGAAGTGGTGATGAACACCATGACCAACGGTGCGTCCCAGGACATCCAGGACGCCACCAACGTGGCGAGGAACATGGTCGCCATGTTCGGCATGAGCGACGAGTTCGGCATGATGGCCCTGGCCTCCCGCCGGAACCAATATCTGGACGGCGGCTACGGCATGGACTGCGCCCAGGACACCGCCGCCCGGATGGACCAGGCGGTGAAGGAGATTCTGGACAAGTGCTACAAGGAGGCCGTGGAGGTCATCCGGAACAACCGGGAGGACATGGACAAGGTGGTCGCCTACCTGATGGAGAAGGAGACCATCACCGGCGCCGAGATGGTGGCCATCATCGAGGGCCGGGACCCCGAGCTGGTGGAGAACCCCTACGCCTCCACCCGGTCCCAGGGCAGCGACTTCCGTCCCTCCTCCCCGGAGGTCATCGAGCCCGCCGCCAGGAAGGTCCATATGATCTCCCAGAAAATCGAGGCCCCGGAGGAGCCCTCCGAAGAGCAGAAGCCGTCGGAGGAAGCTCCCGATGAGAGCGCTCCCGACGGGGAAGAACCCCAATAAATCGTGAAAAGGCGCGCCGCACGGCGCGCCTTTTTTGAAAGGATGATACACATGATCCGTCTTGCCTCCCCAGCCGACCTCCCCGCCATCGCGGATATCTACGACGCCATTCTGACCCGGGAGGAGAGCGGCGGCCCCGTCTACACCAACTGGCAGCGGGGCAAATACCCCACCATGGACACCGCCCGGCAGGCTTTGGGCGATGGCACCCTGTATGTGGGGGAGGACGTCGGTTCCCTCTGGGGCGTGGTAAACCTCAACGCCGTCCAGCTGCCGGAGTATGACGACATTCCCTGGACGATTCCGGCGGAACGGGAGCGGGTGGGCGTCATCCACACCCTCTGCATCCACCCCGCTCAGGCGGGCCGGGGTCTGGCCCGGCAGATGGTGGCCTTCTGCGAGGAGGAGGCCCGCCGCCAGGGCAGGACCGTCATGCGGCTGGACACCTGGGAGCACAACCTCCCCGCCAACCGGATGTATCCGTCTCTGGGCTACCGGTTCGCCGGAGCCACGGAGTTTTTCTTCCAGGGCTTCATCCACGAGATTCTGAACTGCTATGAAAAGTCCCTTTGAGCCCCGGCTGCCGGATTCCGCTCACCGGGAATACGATTGAAACAGAAAACCACCGGTTTGACCGGTGGTTTTTCTGATAGACGTCATTTTTTAATAGGCTTGTCCCATTTTCAGCGGCCGACCATGATATCCAGGATCTCCTCGTCGGTGCGGCGCATTCCCTGGCGGGCTAGACGGCCCACATTGACGATGGTGTTCTCCACGCCCTTCTGGATGATGCCCTCGCCGTCCACGAACTGGTGGCCGCCGTTCAGGTACATGTTGTATCCCATCAGGCCCGCGTCCACGGCGGATGCGATCTTCGCCGCGCAGGAGGGCTTCGCGCCGTCGCAGATCATGCCGGAGCAGATGGCCAGCGTGTTGGCGATGGTGTGGGCGATGATGTCAAACCGGCCGCCCCGCAGATACGCGATGCCCGCCGCCGCGCCGCAGCCGGCGCTGACCGCGCCGCAGAAGGCGGACAGCCGCCCGATGCCGGTCTTTTGGTGGATCGTCACCAGATTCGCCACCGCCAGAGCGCGGTACAGTTCCTCGTCGGTGGCCTTCATGTCCCGGGCGTACTCGATGACCGGCAGAGAGGTGGTCATGCCCTGGTTGCCGCTGCCGGAGACGATCACCACCGGCATCTCGCAGCCGCTCATGCGGGCATCAGAGCCCGCCGCTGCCGCCGCCTTGGCCCGGACAGCCACGTCGTCGCCGTAGAGATTCCGCAGGGTCTTGCCGATGGCGGCGCCCCACTTTCCCGTCATGCCCTCGGCGGAGATGGCGCTGTTGTACGCGATCTGACGGCTAAGGATCTCTTCCACATCCGCCACATCCAGACAGTCGGCAAACCGGACGATCTCCTCCACATTCAGGACCGAGCGGTCCGTCTGTTCCGGCTTGCCCCCCTCCGTGGGTTCCGCGTGGAACAGCACCTCCTCATCCCGCTGGATCAGGATGATATTGGTGTGGTAGTCCACGATCTCACAGCACGCGGAGTGGCCCTCCGCCCAAACCGTGACCTTGATGTAGAACACCCGGTCTCCCGTCGCGGGGATCACCTTGATCTCCCGGGTCTCCAGAAACTCCCGCATGGCCTCGATCTCCTGCGGTGTCACCTGGGACAGCACTTCCAGCTCCAGGTCCGACCGGCCCGCTACGGCGCCGGCGGCCACGCTGGCCTCAATTCCCTTCAGTCCGCCCGTGTTCGGCACGGTGACGGCTTTCACATTTTTGATGATGTTGCCGCTGACCTCCGCCTGACACCTCTCCGGAATCCTTCCCAGGGCATCTCTTGCCTTGGCGGCGGCCAGGGCAATGGCGATGGGCTCTGTGCAACCCATGGCGGGAATCAGTTCTTCCTTCAAAATCTCCACATAGCTGTCATAATGCGGCGTTTTTTCCACGTCTGCTCCCTCCTTGTAAATGTTGCTTTTATTATACCGCAAAGCCGGCGAGAATACAAGAGGCGTCTCAAAAGTCTTTCAGGCGAGGACGGTGTCCAGCAGCATCATCAGCAGGAAGCCCGCCATGACGCTGCCCGTGCCCACATGGGAGTGCTCGCCCAGATGGGCCTCGGGGATCAGCTCCTCCACCACCACATAGACCATGGCGCCGGCGGCAAAGGCCAGCACCCAGGGCATGAGCCCCGTCAGCCTGCCGGCGATCAGCACCGCCAGAAGGCCGAACACCGGCTCCACCACGCCGGAGAGGGCGCCGCAGACAAAGGCCTTCCCGGCGGGGACCCCCTGGGATTTCATAGGCAGGGACACCGCCGCTCCCTCCGGGAAATTCTGCAGTCCCATGCCGAGGGCCAGCGCCAGCGCCGCCGTCAGGGCGCCGGAGGAGGTATCCTGAGCCGCCACGGAAAAGCTGAGGCCCACGGCCATGCCCTCGGGGATGTTGTGCAGCGTCACGGCCAGCACGATCATCGTGGTCCGCTTCCAGTGGGCAGGCAGGCCCTCCGCCTCGTCGCTGTCCAGGTGCAGATGGGGCAGCAGATGGTCCAGCGCCAGCAGAAACACGCCGCCCAGGAGAAAGCCGCCGCCCACCGGCAGCAGGACGCTCTGTCCCCGCTCCTCCACCATCTCCATGGCGGGGATCAGCAGGGACCACACCGACGCGGCGATCATCACTCCCGCCGCGAATCCCAGAAACACCTTCTGCATGGTGTGGGACATTCCCTTTTTGAAAAAGAACACCATGGCCGCGCCCAGCACCGTGGCAAGGCAGGTAAAGCCCGTGCCAAGGGCGGCATACAGCAGCTCCCGCTGCAACATAAACACTCCTCCATTCAATTTCCGGTCTCTGTGTATGGGTATCATACCACATTTTTGCCGGAAGCACATATCTCAAGATGTAAAAAGGGACGCTGTCTCCAGCCGTCCCTTTTCATGTCGTATCAGAACTCCGCGTTGCCCACCGTGCGGGGATGGGGCAGCACGTCGCGGATGTTGGAGACGCCGGTGAGGTACATGACCAGGCGCTCAAAGCCCAGGCCGAAGCCCGCGTGCTTGCAGCTGCCGTAGCGGCGCAGGTCGCAGTACCACCAGTAGTCCTCGGGCTTCATGCCCAGCTCGGCGATGCGGCCCTCCAGCAGCTCCAGGCGCTCCTCGCGCTGGCTGCCGCCGATGATCTCGCCGATGCCGGGGACCAGGCAGTCCGCGGCGGCCACGGTCTTGCCGTCGTCGTTCATGCGCATGTAGAACGCCTTGATCTCCTTGGGATAATCGGTGACGAACACGGGGCGCTTATAGACCTGCTCGGTGAGATACCGCTCGTGCTCGGTCTGCAGGTCGCAGCCCCAGAACACCTTGTAGTCGAACTTATCGTTGTTCTTTTCCAGAATTTCCACGGCCTCGGTGTAGGTGACACGGCCGAAGTCGGAGGAGGCCACATGCTCCAGGCGCTCGATGAGGCCCTTGTCCACGAAGCTGTTGAAGAAGGCCATCTCATCGGGGCATTTCCGCATGACTTCTTTGATGACGAACTTGATCATGGCCTCAGCCACGTCCATATAGCCCTTCAGATCGGTGAAGGCCATCTCCGGCTCGATCATCCAGAACTCGGCGGCGTGGCGCTGGGTGTTGGAGTTCTCCGCCCGGAAGGTGGGGCCGAAGGTGTACACATCGCCGAAAGCCATGGCGAAGTTCTCCGCGTTCAGCTGGCCGGACACGGTCAGGTTGGCGGGCTTGCCGAAGAAGTCCTGGGTGTAGTCGACGGTGCCGTCCTCGTTCCGGGGCGGATTCTCGGGGTCCAGGGTGGTGACGCGGAACATCTCACCGGCGCCCTCGCAGTCGCTGGCGGTGATGATGGGGGTGTGGACATAGACAAAGCCCCGCTCCTGGAAGAACTGGTGGATGGCGTAGGCCGCCACACTCCGCACCCGGAAGGTGGCCGAGAACAGGTTGGTCCGGGGACGCAGGTGCTGAATGGTCCGCAGGAACTCCACGCTGTGGCGCTTCTTCTGCAGGGGATAGTCGGGGGTGGAGGTGCCCTCCACCTCGATGGCGGTGGCCTTCAGCTCCAGGGGCTGCTTGGCCTCGGGGGTCAGCACCACGGTGCCGGTGACGATCAGGGCCGCGCCCACGTTCTGGGCGGCGATGTCCTTATAATTCTCCAGAGAGCCGGCCTCCATGACCACCTGCAGGTTCTTGAAGCAGGAGCCGTCGTTCAGCTCGATGAAGCCGAAGTTCTTCATGTCCCGGATAGTGCGGGCCCAGCCGCCCACGGTGACAGTCTGGCCGCCCAGTTGCTCGCTGTCGGCAAAGATCGCTGCGATTTTCGTATAGCTCATTGAAATTCACCCGTTTTCTTGTTTTTGGTGGGAATGTTCGCACAATTATGGGTATTGTACTCCATTCCATTCCATTTTACAAGAGGAAACGGGAGATTTCAGCCGCAGTTCCGGTCCAAAATACCCCGGATGGTCTCCGTCTGCTCTGCCGTCAGGGCCGCCTGTCCCGCCTCACAGCGGGCGAAGGACTCCGTCAGGTTCACGCCGCAGTCGATGCCGAACTCCGTGTCCACGGTGAACTCCGTCATACAGCGGCAGATCTGGTCCGGGTCGTAGGCCAGGTTGATGAGGATGTCCGTCAGCGTCACGGAATCGCTGCCCCAAAAGGCATATTCCTGTCCGTCCAGATGGACGGTGGTGACGGTGTTGCCGCAGTAGCCGGAGACGGGGGCCTCCACAGTCAGGGGTTCAGCGGCAGGGGCGTGGGTGTGTCGGCCGAAGTTGTAGCCGTGGGCTTCCATGGTGGTCAGTGCTTCTTCCGGCACATCAGAGAGCTTGCCCTTTTCCAGAAGCTCACAGGCGTAAACCCAGTCCACACCCGGCCAGGGGCCACCCTCGCCAGGGCTTTCAAAGGTAATCCGGATGCGGTCGCCGCTTTCCAGACCGTTGAACAAGTCTCGACTCTCGCTCTTGTCCACCATATATTCTCCATGGTCCGTGGTATCGTCCCGGACGATCAGGGGGCCAGATTCCTCGCTGCCCTCTGCCGTGTCCAGATACCAGCCTGTCACGGTGCTTTTCCCGCCGCAGCCCGCCAACAGCAGAATGTACAGGAATGCGCATACTAAATATTTAGAACGTATCATGCAGAAACCTCCCGCGCCTTACGAAATCGCCTGGCTGCCCACGGTGTATCCGTCCCAGTGGCCGCCATCATCCCGGATGGAGGTGCAGTCGCAGAAGTAGTAAGCCCCCAGGCCGCTGCGCCACTTCTCCGCGTCAAAAGCGGCGGCTGTCATACCCTCCGGCATGAAATACACCGGTTCCTCCTTTTCTGTAATGGAAAACAGGATGCCGTCCTCCCAGTACAAATTCTCCCGGTCAATGTAGCCCTGCTCCGCCAGTTCCTCCCAGGTACCGGTGACCAGCTCGGCTCCATGGTTTTGGGCAAAGGCCCAGGCCACCGCCGCCCGCTCGCTCTCGGAGAGCCGGGTCCGGGACAGGTCCACGCCGATATAGGTCAGGCCGCCATTCAGGCCGGAATCCTCTTCCCACAGGTCCTCCAGGACCCGCAAATACAGCGCACAGAGGTCGTCGAAGCCGTCAGAGCGGATGTCCACGGCGGTGACGCCGGAAAACCGCGCGGGCCAGGTCTCCATGACGCTGCCGTCAAACGCGACCTCCACCAGCGCGCCGGCCGCCAGATTTGTGGCGTCCTCCAAGGCCAGGGTGTAGATATTGGTGTCGCCGTCCATGCCCGCAAGCAGGAGCGAACCATCGTTTGAGACCACCCGGCAGATGGTTGCAACCGATGCGGGCTGGGTGCTTTCACCGCTGGTCTGCTCCTTGCCGGAGGGCATACCACCAGGGACCGGCTCCCCGCCGCCGGCCGCGCAGGCCGCCAGCAGGCAAACACAGAAATAGACCGCCAAAAACAACGTCCACTTTTTCATAAAACCGCCTCCTCTGCCTGTTTAGTCGGCAAAGGAGGCGGTTTGGTTCCGCATTTTTTCAAATTTCAAAATCAGACCGCCGCGTCTCGCGCTTTCACTCCTTCCTCCGCTTTACCAGCGCCCCCAGCAGATTCCCGGCCAGGGCCGGAACCGTCGCCATCCAGACCTGGAACAGCGCGCTGGGATTGTACAGCAGAAACACGCAGGGCACTGTCAGCAGGCCGCAGGCCGCGGGGTACAGCAAAGCCACGCCGAACCGCCGGCCCGCGCTCCAGCCGGTGCACAGGCAGAAGAAGGGCAGCATCAAAAACGGGTAAAAAATCCCCGTCAGCACCGGCAGGTCCGGCGCGTCCGCCAGCCGCAGGAGCAGCGGCAGCGCCAGCTCCGCCCCGGCGGCCAGCAGCAGGTGGACCCGGAGGGGCCGCCACTGGAAAATCCCCCCGGCGGCGGGCTTGGGCACAAGGCCCAGCCCCTCCCGGATACGCTCCAGCTCCGCCCGCCAGGAGAGATAGCGCAGCAGCCACACCACGGCGTAGGCGAACCAGTACAGGCCCAACAGCGCCAGCCGCCCGGACCAGACAGTAGGCCACCCGCAGACGGCGCACACCCCTGCCCACAGGATGGAGGAGAGCAGCAGATGGGCCGCCGTCCGCAGGGCCACCGCCGTGCCGGGACCCTCCATGGGCGGCACCGTCAATCCCACGGACGCGCCAAAGGCGAAGGCCAGCGCCAGCTCCGCCGCCAGCAGCGTCTGCCAGGGCCAGCCGGTGCCCTTCAGGACAGACTGCCGGACGATGACCGGAGTATCCGCCCCCGTCCCGATGGCGCTGTTGAGCAGGAGCACCGCCAGAGGCACCAGCACCATGGCCAGCAATCCGCCGATCAGCGCCCACAGCAGCCGCTGCCGTGTCAGTTCCGGGTCGTACAGCTTTTTCACAGTCCCAGCACCTCCTTGATCTTTTTTACATACCGGCGGGAGACATAGGTGGTGACGCCGCCGGTCAGCGTCATGCGGATGGTGCCTGTCAGGCCCAGGTCCAATCCCGTCACCTGTCTCAGGTTCACGATCTCCGAGTGGGAGATGCGGACGAACTGCTGCCGGTCCAGCCGCTCCTCCAGCTCGTAGAGCCGGTGCCGCACCGTATAGACGCCCTCCGCCGTCTGGGCCCGGACCTCCTTGTCCTCCCCGTAGAACCGCAGAATGGTCTCCGGCGCCAGCATCACCGCCTCCGTGCCCCGGAAACCCAGCAGTCCCTTCTCCCGTTCAGACAGCACCGCCAGCAGCCGCTCCACTTCCTCCGTTCTGGCGGGAGCGTGGATGACCACCCGCACATCTGTCCGCTCCGGCTCGATTCTCACTTCCACTTCCATGTGCTCCCTCCTCTTTGTTTTCAGTATACCGGGCTTTCCATGTTCCGTCCAGCGGTTTGCGACCGTCGGCGCCCGGCGGGGGACCATTGGTACATTTGGTGTCTTTTTACAACTGGAAAACTCAGATTTTTGCCAAAATACCAGTTGACTTTTGCATAAAAACCGATAATATAAACATATTGATTTTCAATCAACTTTTGTTTAGAAAGAGGTGGTCCCATGACCCAGCGGGAACGGCAGCTGCTGAACTGGATCGAGGAAAATCCCCTGATCTCCCAGCAGGAGCTGGCGGACAAGGCGGGCATCACCCGGTCCTCCGTGGCAGTGCACATCTCCAACCTGATGAAAAAGGGCTATATCTCCGGCAAGGGGTACATCATCCACACGGCTCCCTACGTCACGGTGGTGGGCGGCGTGAACATGGACATCGGCGGCAGGCCCGCCAGGGCTCTGATCCCCCACGACTCCAATCCCGGCTCGGTCCATATGTCCCTGGGCGGCGTGGGACGGAACATCGCCCACAACATGAGCCTGCTGGATGTGGACGTGCGGCTGCTGACCGTGTTCGGAGACGACATGAACGCCCAGAAGATCGCCGCCAGCTGCGGTGAGCTGGGCATCGACATCTCTCAGTCCCCCATCGTCCCCGGCGGGCGGACCTCCACCTATCTGTTCATCAACGACGAGCAGGGCGACATGATGCTGGCGGTCAGCGACATGGACATCTACCGCCACATGACGCCCCGGGTGCTGGCGGCCCGTCAGAAGCTGCTGAGCGCCAGCCAGGTCATCGTCATCGACACCAACATCCCGGAGGAGAGTATCGCATGGCTGGCGGAAAACTGTCAGGTGCCCATCTTCGCGGACCCGGTGTCCACCGCCAAGGCGGTGAAGCTGAAAGGTGTCCTTGGCAGGCTCCACACCCTGAAGCCCAACCGCATCGAGGCCGAGCTGCTCTCCGGCGTCTCCATTACAGACGAAGCCAGTCTGAACAGAGCCGCCGACGCGCTGCTGGCCACGGGGCTGCGGCGGGTGTTCATCTCCCTGGGCGGTGACGGCGTGTTCGCCGCCGACCACAACGGCCGCCTTCATCTGCCGGTGCCGCCGGCGGAGATGGTGAACACCACCGGCTGCGGCGACGCCTTTATGGCCGCCATCACCTGGGCCTATCTCCAGGGCACAGACCTGGAGGGCACCGCGAAGGCCGGTCTGGCCGCCTCGGCCATCGCCATGGAGAGCGAGGAAACCATCAACCCGGCCATGTGCGTCAAAGCCCTGAAAGGCCGCGCCGGGCTTTAAATCGTCTCATATACCAATTATTTTAACTAATATATTACACGGAGGAATTCATCATGTCCCTGAACAAGTATCTTGACGTCGCTCCCGAGGTGCAGAAGGCTCTGGACGAGGGCCGCCCTGTGGTGGCGCTGGAGTCCACCATCATCTCCCACGGCATGCCCTATCCCCAGAACGTGGAGACCGCGCTGAACGTGGAGAAGATCATCCGCGACAACGGCGCCGTGCCCGCCACCATCGCCGTCATCAAGGGCCGTCTGAAGGCCGGCCTCAGCCCCGAGGAGATCGACTACCTGGGCAAGACCGGCACCGCCGTGGCCAAGGCCAGCCGCCGGGACCTGCCCGTGCTGGTGGCCCAGGGCAAAGACGGCGCCACCACCGTCACCACCACCATGATCATCGCCCACATGGCGGGCATCCAGGTGTTCGCCACCGGCGGCATCGGCGGCGTGCACCGGGGCGCTCAGCAGACCTTTGACATCTCCGCTGACCTGGAGGAGCTGGCCCACACCCCCGTCATGGTGGTCTGCGCCGGCGCCAAGTCCATTCTGGACCTAGGGCTGACCCTGGAGTATCTGGAGACCCACGGCGTGCCCGTCATTGGCTATGGCACCGAGGAGCTGCCCGCCTTCTACACCCGCAAGTCCGGCTTCCGGGTGGACTACCGCATCGACACCCCCGAGGACCTGGCCAAGGCCTTCTTCGTCAAACAGGACATGGGCCTGGGCGGCGGCATGCTGGTGACCAACCCCATCCCCGAGGAGTTCTCCATGAATCACGAGATCATCAACAAGGCCATTGACGAGGCCGTGGAAGAGGCCAACAAGCTTGGCATCCATGGCAAGGAGACCACTCCCTTCCTGCTGGCCAAGATCAAGGACCTGACCGGCGGCGACTCCCTGGCCTCCAACATCCAGTTGGTGTACAACAACGCCCGGCTGGCCGCGAAAACCGCCGGCGAGCTGTGCAAGCTTGCCAACGCCTGAGCCCTCTGCTAAAATGGACTGACCGGAGTTCTCCGGCCAGTCTTTTTGATATGCAAAAGGAGTACAGGAACTATGAAGGAACTGTATCAGCCGGAGGCCGCCAGCACTGTGGTCTTTGCCTTTATCGGCAATCCCTGGGCCCTGCTGGTGTGCTATCTGCTGGTGATGAACCTCATCACCTTTTTTGTATTCGGCATCGACAAGTGGAAGGCCAGGCGGAAGAAAACTCACGAGTCCACCCGCCGGGTGCCGGAAAAGACGCTGTTCCTGCTGTCCATTCTGGGCGGCAGCGTGGGTGCGCTGCTGGGAATGCGGGTGTGGCACCACAAGACGCTGCACCGCTCCTTCCGCGTGGGCATCCCCCTCATCCTGATCTTGCAGATCGTCCTTCCGGCGGGGCTGTGGCTGTACTGGAATGTGATCCGGTAAGCGCCGCCTCCCGCGCCTTTACAGCTCCACGGTCTTCGTGGCGATCTTCCGCCGGAACGCCCCATCGTGCTCCACGAACAGCATGGTGGGGCGGAATTCCAGCAGCAGCTCCTCGATCCGCATCCGGGACCAGACGTCGATGTAGTTCAGCGGCTCATCCCAGATATACAAATGGGCGCTCTCGCACAGGCTCCGTGCGATGAGGGCCTTTTTCTTCTGTCCGGCGGACCAGTCCGCCATGTCCTTTTCAAACTGCACCCGGGGAAAGTCCAGCTTCCGCAGAATCGCCAGCAGCAGCGTCTCGTCCGCGCCGCTCTTCCGGGCGTAGTCCCGCAGGATGCCACGCAGGTGGGATGTGTCCTGGGGTACCCAGGAGATGGTCAGCCCCGACAGCCTGGTCACTTTCCCGGTATGGCTCATCTCCGTCCCGCCCTGGAGCATGTTCAGCAGCGTGGACTTTCCGCTGCCGTTGCCGCCATCCAAGGCCACCCGCTCCCCCGGCTCCAGCCGGAAGGTCAGCGGGCCGCAGACCTTCCGCTCCCCGTAAAACAGGGCCACATCCGTCAGGTCCAGCAGCCGGGCCCGAGCCGTCAGGGGACGGAGCTTCAATGCCTCGGTCTTCTCCAGGTCTTTCAGCAGGCCGGACTTCTCCGCAATGGCCCGTTCCGCCCGGCGGTCCATGTTTTTCCGCTGCCGCTGTCCCTTCCGGGACTTCTCCCCCAGATAGGGCCGCAGTCCGTGCTTGACGATGCCCTGAGACGAAATTCCCGTCTTGGCCCGCTCCACGGCGTCCGCTTTCCGCCGCCGCTCTTCCGCCGACTGCTCCAGGCGCCGGATCTCGCCTTTCAGCCGGTCGTTCTTCGCCTGTTCAAAGGCGTTCCGCCGCTCCCTGTTCTCCCACCAGGAGGAGAAGCTGCCGCTCTGGACCTCCACGCCGGTCCTGTTCAGGGCCAGGATGTGGTCCACGCAGCCGTCCAGGAAATCCCGGTCGTGGGACACCAGCAGAAAGCCCCGCTTTTTCCGGAGGTACGCCGCCGCGGCCCGCCGTCCGGCGGCGTCCAGATGGTTGGTGGGCTCGTCGATGAGGAGATACCGCTCCTCCCCGCAGAACAGCGCCGCCAGCAGGCACTTGGTCTGCTCCCCGCTGGAGAGCGTGTCGAAGGGCCGGTACAGCGCCCCGGCGTCCACCCCCAGCAGGCCCGTCTCCCGCAGAAGCTCCCACTCCTCCGCCGCCGGGCAGACGGCGCAGAGGATGTCCAGCGTCATCCGGGACGGGTCCGGCACCTCATAGGGGAAGTACGCGCAGGGCAGCGGATGGGAGATGCTGCCGCCATGGGAATACTGCCCCATCAGCAGCCGCAGAAAGGTGGTCTTTCCCCGGCCGTTGCGGCCCAGAAAGCCCAGCTTCCAGTCCGTGTCGAACTGAAAACTCACATGGTCATAGACATTGTCATAGCTGCCCGGATAGGCAAAGGTCAGGTCATCCACCCGAATCAAAGACATATACATTCCTCCCACGTAAAAATGAGCCGCAGGAAAGACTTCCTGCGGCTCATGACAGGGCGGAATCCTCCCGTCTTTCACGGGATACAGTCTCTGTCAGCGGCACAAAGGATGGTTTCTCTCCTGCTCTCCGGCGCCGGGCATACCTCTTCCAGAGGGACCGCCGGTGCCATATGGTGTTTCAGCAGGAAATGGAAATCATCCTTTCACTCCTTCTCTTTGATTGTGTTCATTATATCCATCCCATGCGCAGGCGTCAAGATATAAGCTATACTTATGTTTTACTTGCAAAATTAAACTTCCTGCTTGTGCAAAATCCCTCTTTCTTTTCCTGTCGTTTCATGTTATATTTTTCAGGCATGCAAAAGTAATACCTTTCGTTCACCATAGAGAGATTATATATGGAGGTCATTTCATGAACGTTCTGTCTGATATCGAGATCGCACAGTCCTGCACCATGAAGCCCATCACCGAGATCGCCGAGACCGCCGGGGTGGACGCCAAGTATCTGGAGCTCTACGGCAACTACAAGGCCAAGGTGGACTACCGCCTGCTGCGGGAGAACACCCGGCCCGACGGCAAGCTGGTCCTGGTGACGGCCATCAACCCCACCCCCGCCGGCGAGGGCAAGACCACCACCACCGTGGGTCTGGCCGACGCCATGCGGAAGCTGGGCAAGAACACCCTGGTGGCCCTGCGGGAGCCCTCTCTGGGCCCCGTGTTCGGCGTCAAGGGCGGCGCCGCCGGCGGCGGCTATGCCCAGGTGGTGCCCATGGAGGACATCAACCTCCACTTCACCGGCGACTTCCATGCCATCGGCGCCGCCAACAATCTGTGCGCCGCCATGCTGGACAACCACATTCAGCAGGGCAACGCCCTGGGCATCGACGTGAAGAAGATCACCTGGAAGCGCTGCGTGGATATGAACGACCGCCAGCTGCGGAACATCGTGGACGGCCTGGGTGGCCGGATGCAGGGCGTGCCCCGGGAGGACGGCTTCGACATTACCGTGGCCTCGGAGATTATGGCGGTGCTGTGCCTGTCCGCCGACATCCCCGACCTGAAGGCCCGGCTGGGCCGCATGGTGGTGGCCTACACCTACGATGGCAAGCCCGTCACCGCCCACGACCTGAAGGCCGAGGGCGCCATGGCCGCCCTGCTGAAGGACGCCCTGAAGCCCAACCTGGTACAGACCCTGGAGGGCACCCCCGCCTTCATCCACGGCGGTCCCTTTGCCAACATCGCCCACGGCTGCAACTCCGTCATGGCCACCAAGATGGCCATGCGGCTGGCGGACTACGCCATCACCGAGGCCGGCTTCGGCGCGGACCTGGGCGCCGAGAAGTTCCTGGACATCAAGTGCCGTCTGGCCGGTCTGAAGCCCTCCGCCGTCGTGGTGGTCGCCACGGTCCGGGCCCTGAAAAACCACGGCGGCGTGCCCAAGGCGGAGCTGAACAACGAAAACCTGCCCGCTCTGGAAAAGGGCCTGCCCAACCTGCTCCAGCATGTGGAGAACATCACCAAGGTCTTCGGCCTGCCCTGCGTGGTGGCCATCAACGCCTTCCCCACCGACACCGCCGCCGAGCTGAAGCTCGTCGAGGACAAGTGCCGGGAGTTGGGCGTCAACGTGGCCCTCAGCGAGGTGTGGGCCAAGGGCGGCGAGGGCGGCAAAGCCCTGGCCGAGGAAGTCGTCCGCCTGTGCGAGCAGCCCAACGACTTCCGCTTTGCCTACGACACCGAGGACAGCATTGAGCAGAAGCTGAACGACATCGCCCGGAAGATCTACCACGCCGACGGTGTGGAGCTGACCGCGGGCGCCAGGAAGCAGATGAAGGAGCTGGAGGCCCTGGGCTTCGACAAGCTGCCCATCTGCATGGCCAAGACCCAGTACTCCTTCTCCGACGACGCCGCCAAGCTGGGCGCTCCCAAGGGCTTCACCATCACGGTGCGGAACCTGAAGGTCTCCGCCGGGGCCGGCTTCCTGGTGGCCCTGACCGGCGACATCATGACCATGCCGGGTCTCCCCAAGGTCCCTGCCGCCGAGAAGATCGACGTGGACGAGAACGGCAGGATCACCGGATTGTTCTGAGGCATGGTCATGCCGCCGCAAGTGCGGCGTACAAGCGTTTTGCCGTCAGGCAAAGCCTTGAAATTGGCCGAATTCACTTCGGACGATTTGAGTCAGATCAGAGGGGTCCCCGCGGGGCTTGCCCCGTGGGGCGCCATGCCGGGCCTGCCCAAGGTCCCGGCTGCGGAGAAAATCGACGTGGACGAGAACGGCAGGATCACCGGATTGTTCTGATTGCCTTTTATAATATAAGGACGCCCCGCGGATGCGGGGCGTCCTTTTTGCTCTTTCTGAAATCCGTACTTTACTGAGGCAGAGTCTGCACCACGCCCCGCACGCAGTCCACGGACACCATGGTGCCGTCCTGCAGCCGGCGGGTGGCGTTGGCGGCCCCCACGATGACCGGCTTATCCAGGGTCAGGCCTACCGTGGCGGTGTGGCTGTCCGTGCTGGCCTCCTCGCTGATGACAGCGGCGGCCTGACGGATATAGGGCAGCAGGTCGTTGTTGGTATAGGGCACCACCAGCACGTCGCCGGCGTGGAACTTCTCCGCCACATCGTCCAAGGTGCGGCAGACGCATAGCGGGCCGGAGGCCTTCTGGTTGCCCACGCCGATGCCGTTCAGCAGGGCGCCGCCCACCTGGCAGACCCGGATCATATTGGTCGTGCCGGACACACCCACGGGGACACCGGCGGTGACCACCACCAGGTCGCCCTGCTTGACGATGCCGGCCTTCTCCGCCGCCTGCACGGCAAGGTCCACCAGTTCGTCGGTGCTGCTGGCAAAGGGCATGGTGATGGGCTCCACACCCCAGTACAGCGCCATCTGCCGCTGGACCTGGGGGTCCAGGAGCAGGGCCACCACCGTGGTGCTGGGCCGGAAGCGGCTGACCATCTGGGCAGTGACGCCCCGCTGGCTCACGGAGAGGATGGCGTCGGCGCCGATATCCATGGCGGTGGTGCAGGCCGCGTGGGCCGTGGCGGCAGTGATGGAGAGCTTCGTCTGCTTCGCCTTTCTCACCGGCATGTCACATTCAATGTTGGCCTCCGTCCGCAGGGCGATGGCGTCCATGGTCCGGACCGCCTCCACGGGATACTTGCCTGCCGCCGTCTCGCCGGAGAGCATGATGGCGGAGGTGCCGTCGTAAATGGCGTTGGCCACGTCGGTGATCTCCGCCCGGGTGGGCCGGGGATTCTCGATCATGGAGTCCAGCATCTGGGTAGCGGTGATGACCGGCTTGCCGCAGGCAACGCACTTGGCGATCATGTCCTTCTGGATGATGGGAATTTCGGTGAAGTCGATTTCCACGCCCATGTCGCCCCGGGCCACCATGATGCCGTCCGCCACCGCCAGGATGTCCGCCAGATTGCTGACGCCCTCCTGGTTCTCGATCTTGGCAATGATGCGGATATTGGAGTGGTGCTTATCCAGCAGCTGCCGGATCTCCCGCACGTCGGCGGCGGTGCGGACGAAGCTGGCCGCGATATAGTCGAAGCCCTGTTCCACGCCGAAGAGGATGTCGTCCCGGTCCCGCTGGCTCATGTAGGGCATGGACAGCCGGACGTTGGGGACGTTGACGCCCTTGTTGTTCTTCATGGTGCCGTCGTTTTCCACCCGGCAGCGGATGTTGGAGGAATCGGTCTCCAGCACGGTCAGACGGACCAGGCCGTCATCCAACAGGATGGTGTCGCCCTCCTTCACGTCGCTGGGCAGCTCGGCGTAAGTGATGGCGCAGCGGGTCTCGTCGCCCACGATATCCTCCGTGGTCAGAGTGAACTCCTGGCCGGTGCTCAGCGCCACAGAGCCGTTTGCGAAGCTCTTCAGCCGAATTTCAGGGCCCTTGGTGTCCAGCATGGCCGCCACCGGGAGGTTCAGCTCCTCCCGCAGGGCCTTCAGGACCTCCAGTCGGGCCTGATGCTCCGGATGGGTGCCGTGGGAAAAGTTGAACCGGGCCACGTTCATGCCGGCCCTCATCATCTCGCGCAGCACGCCCTCCCGGTCCGTGGCCGGGCCCAGCGTGCAAACAATCTTGGTTTTTCTCATTATTTATTTCCGCCTTTCCGTAGGTAATCGTTTATCTATGTGCCCATTTTATCACATCTCTGTAAATTGTAAAGCAGGCGGAATGTAAAAAACCTGTGCTTCTCCCGTTCCGTTTTTCTCCGGATTCCGTCAAATTCCCAGTTTGGCCCGCAGGGCGGCGATCATCTCCTGGTATTCTTCCTCCCGCAGATACACCGGCTCAGGATTGGTGATCTGGAAGTTTCCGCCGAACTCAAAACCGCCCTCATACTTGGGCACGATGTGGAAGTGGAGATGGGGATTGGCGTCTCCGAAGGAGGCCAGGTTCAGCTTCGTGCAGCCCCACAGCTCCTTCACGGCGCCGGAGGCCCGGGCCAGATCATCGGCAAAATCCGCCAGCTCCTGGGCGCCGCACTCGCACAGTTCTCTCCGGTGCTCCTTCAGCGCCAGAACGCAGCGTCCCTTATGGGCCTGATCCTTGAACAAATATAACGTACCGGCCTTCATCTCGCCGACCTTGAACATAATGGCCTCCCGGCCCTCGTGGTGCTCCTCACAGTAAAAACAGCCTTCCATGGATAGATCCTCCTGTTCTGATTTGGGACATGTCCCTGTCCTCTAACCTTACAACCGTGCCAAGAGCGCCGTCAAGGAAAACCGCGTTTGCCGGTGGATTTTTTCCCGCTGATATGGTATGTTCTTTTCAGGAAAATCATCCAAGGAGGGGTTTGTATGAAATTGGGTCTGGTGACAGACTGTCTGGCGGACCGGACGCTGGAAGAGACCGCGGCTGTCTGTGAATCGCTGGGGCTGGAGCAGGTGGAACTGGGCTGCGGCAACTGGTCCCCCGCGCCCCACATCGATCTGGACGCCCTGGTGAGCGACGCCGGAAAGCGGAGAGAGCTGGTGGACACGCTGTCGGCCCACGGGCTGGGTATTTCGGTGCTGAACTGCTCCGGCAACCCCCTGTTCCCCGGTGAAAAGGGCGTGCAGGACCGGGCTGTCATGGAAAAAACTTTTATTTTGGCGGAGCAGCTGGGACTGAAGACCGTGGTGATGATGAGCGGTCTGCCCGGCGGCTGCCCCGGAGACTCCATGCCAAACTGGGTGGTGTCCTCCTGGCCGCCGGAGACCCAGGAGATTCTCAACTACCAGTGGAGCGTGGTCATCCCCCAGTGGGAGAAGATCGTGGAGCTGGCCAACCATCACGGCGTGGAGCGTCTGGCCCTGGAGCTTCACGGCTGGCAGCTGGTGTACAACACGGAGACCTTCTGCCGCCTGCGGGATGCCGTGGGCGACACCGTGGGCGTGAATCTGGACCCCAGCCACCTGTTCTGGATGGGCGCCGACCCGATTGAGATGGCCGGGGAGCTGGCGGGCAGCATCTACCATGTCCACATCAAGGACGTGCGGATCGAGCCCGCCGCCGGAAAGAACACCCTGCTGGACACCAAGGGCGTTCTGGAATTCGCCTCCCGCTCCTGGAACTATGTGACCCCCGGCTCCGGCCATGATGAGAGCTGGTGGCGCCGGTTCGTGGGTGCGCTGAAAGCCGCCGGGTACGACGGCCCACTCAGCATCGAGCAGGAGGACTACACCATCCCCACCATGGACGCCCTGCGCCAGGGAGCGGCGCTGATGCGGAAGGTTCTCGCGTAAATGCAATCCATCGCAGTCAGGAACTCCAACGGGCGGCAGCGCCCGCCGGAGTTCCCTTTTTTGTCAGCTGCTTCTTGATGCCGCCTCTTCTTTTCATAAAACGGAGGGACGGGCTTTCGCCCGCCCCGAACCATGTTTCTCATTTGCAGAACAGCGGCAGCGCCTTTTTGATGAACTCCACGCAGCCGTCCTCGCCCAGGGCCTCGGAATCCAGACTCAGGTCATAGGCCGCGGCGTCCCGCCACTCCTCACCGGTATAGTAGTGGTAGTAGGCGGAGCGGCGCTTATCCTCCACCCGGATGTGCTTGGCCACTTCCCGGGGGCTCCACGCCAGGGAGTAGGACGCCACCCGGGCCAGACGGGCCTCGATGGGGGCGTGGATGAACACCTTCAGCACATTGGGCCGGTCCATCAGCAGATAGTTGGCACAGCGGCCCAGGATGATGCAGCTCTCCGTGTCCGCCAATTCACGGATCACTTTGGCCTGGAAGCTGAACAGGTTCCGGGTTGAGATGTAGTCATCGCTGTCCGGCGGCAGAATTTCACCGGTATAGACCTTCTCAGCGGCGGAAAGCATCTCCTTCAGGCCGATGCGCTCGTCCGCCGCGCCGAAGAGACGCTCGTGGATGCCGCTGACCTCCGATGCCTTCCGCAGCAGGTCCCGGTCATAGTAGGGGACGCCCAAGGCGTCGGACAGCTTGCGGGTGATATCATGGCCGCCGCTGCCGGTCTCCCGGGCCACGGTGATAACGAATTTTTCCATATTCCGCTCCTCCTTACGCGCCCAGGTAGGCCTTGCGGACCCGGTCGTCGGCAGCCAGGTCGGAGGCCTTGCCCTCCATGGAAATGGTACCGGTCTCCAGCACGTAGGCCCGGTCGGAGACCGCCAGGGCCATCTTGGCATTCTGCTCCACCAACAAGATCGTGATGCCGCTCTTGTGCAGCTCCTCAATAATGGCGAAAATCTCCTTCACCAGCAGGGGGCTCAGGCCCATGGAGGGCTCATCCATCAGCACGATCTTCGGGTCCGTCATCAGGGCGCGGCCGGTGGCCAGCATCTGCTGCTCGCCGCCGGAGAGGGTGCCCGCCAGCTGCCGGTACCGCTCTTTCAGACGGGGGAAGTGCCCGTAGACCTTTTCCAGGTTTTCGGCGATCTTCTTCTGGTCCTTGATGATATAGGCGCCCATGCGGAGATTCTCCTCCACGGTCATGCGGGCAAACACGTGGCGTCCCTCCGGCACATGGGCAAGGCCCAGATTGATAATGGTGTTGGCAGGAACCTTCTGCAGGTCCTTGCCGTCCAGCATGACGGAGCCGGACGCCGCGTGCAGCAGGCCGGAGATGGTGTGCAGGGTGGTGGTCTTGCCGGCGCCGTTGGCGCCGATCAGGGACACCAGCTCACCGTCACCCACGGTGAGGGAGACGCCCTTCAGGGCGTGGATGGCCCCGTAAAAGACATTCAGGTCTTTGATTTCCAGCATGGTGTTCCCTCCTTACTCACCCAGATAGGCCGCGATGACCCTGGGGTTGTTGGCGATCTCCTCCGGCAGACCGGAGGCGATGGTCAGACCGTAGTCGATGACCTGGATGCGCTCGCAGACGTTCATCACCAGAGACATGTCGTGCTCGATCAGCAGAATGGCTACGCCGAAGCGGTCCCGGATGGTGTTGATGCAGCTCAGCAGCTCCGCCGTCTCCGTGGGGTTCATGCCGGCGGCGGGCTCATCCAGCAGCAGGACCTTCATGTTTGTTGCCAGAGCCCGGGCGATCTCCAGCTTCCGCTGCTGGCCGTAGGGCAGACTGGAGGAGAGGATGTCCGCCTTGTCCGCCAGACCGCAGATCTCCAGCAGCTCCATGGCCCGGTCCGTGACCTCCTTCTCCGCCTTCCAGAACTTGGGCGTGCGGAAGGTGGCGTCCAGCAGGCTGTAGTGCATATCCTTGGTGCAGGCGACCTTGACGTTCTCGATGACCGTCATGTCGTTGAACAGGCGGATGTTCTGGAAGGTACGGGCGATGCCCGCCTCCACGAACTGATGGGTCTTTTTTCCGTTCAGGGGCACACCGTTCAGCAATACGGTGCCCTCGGTGGGCACGTACACGCCGGTGAGCAGGTTGAACACCGTGGTTTTACCGGCGCCGTTGGGGCCGATGAGGCCCACCAGCTCTCCGGCGTTCATCTGGATGTTGAAGTCCTGGACGGCGTGGAGGCCGCCGAAGGAGATGCCCAGATGCTTGGTCTCCAGGACCGGTGTTTTCACCTCAGCCATGGCTCTTTCCCTCCTTCCGGGCGGCCTTGCCTGCCGCGCGGGATGTGAAATAGGCTTTGATCCGGCCGGGCCACTGGGGAATGTCGCACAGGGCAAACTCCCGGCTGCCCATGATGCCTCTGGGCCGGAACATGATGACGATGATCAGGGCAATGGAATAGACCAGCATGGGATACGTGAACACGTTCTGCAAAAACGCGGGCAGAGCGGAAACCCACGCGCCGTTTTTGATGGTGTAGTTCAGCAGGAACAGCACCACGGCGGCGATGACGGAGCCGGTGAGGGAGCCCATGCCGCCCACCACCACCATGACCACGATGAACACGGAGTTCAGGATGGAGCCGTTGGTGAAGGAGAAGGAGGACGTGGCCAGAGCCGCGTTGCAGCAGGCGTACAGCGCGCCGGTGATGCCGGCGAAGAAGGCGGAGATGGTGAAAGTCAGGACCTTGTAATAGCTGACGTTGATGCCGGAGGCGGAGGCGGCGATCTCATTGTCCCGGATGGCCCGGATGGCCCGTCCGTACTTGGAGCGGACGAACATGAACATGCAGGTCATGCACAGGATCACCGCCAGCCCCGCCACCCACAGGTACTGCATCTTCTCGTCGTTGGAAAAGCCAAGCCCGCTGGCGTAGAGGGCCGAGGAGGCAGAGCCCTGGCTCAGGCCCTGCTGGCCGCAGAAGGGCAGGTTGTTGATGACGTTGACGATGATCATGCCGAAGCCCAGGGTGATGATGGCCAGATAGTCGCCCTTCAGACGCAGTGCCGGGATGCCTACCAGCAGTCCCAGCAGCGCCGCGGACACGCCGGCGGCCGCAATGCTGATCAGCAGCACCAGGAAGAAGGCGGCGCCCGCCTTTTCCGTGTAGAAGCCAGCCCGCTGGAAGGCCAGGGAGATCAGGGCCGCCGCGTAGGCGCCCACGGCCATGAAGCCGCAGTGGCCCAGGGACAGCTGGCCCAGAAAGCCCAGCACCAGATTCAGCGAGGCCGCCATGATGATGAGGTAGCTGCACTGCCAGACGGAGGGAGCGATCTTCAGCTTCATGGTGTTGCCGCCCAGCATGCCCATGCCCACCACGACGGCGAAAAGCACGATCAGCGCAGCGAAGTTCACCAGGTAACGGGTCTTGATACGGTTCTGTTTCATACTTTCTCACCTACATTCTTTCCGAGGATGCCCGCGGGCCGGATCATCAGCACCACGATGAGGATCAGATACACAAAGGTGTCGGACATGGAGGAACTGATATAGGTGTTGGCGCCGGACTGGACAATGCCGATCAGCAGACCGCCCAGCATGGCGCCGGGCAGGGAGCCGATGCCGCCCAGCACCGCCGCCACAAAGGCATAGATGCCCAGGGTGGCGCCCATGGTGGTGTACACCTTGGGATACTGGGCAATGTACATCAGGGCGGCCACCGCCGCCAGGCCCGCGCCGATGCCGAAGGTGACGATGATGGTGTGGTTGACGTTGATGCCCATGAGGGTGGCGGCCTCCTTGTCCTCGGAGACGCAGCGCATGGCGCAGCCGACACGGGCCTTCTGGGTAAAGAGGTACAGGGCCACCATGATGATGGCGGAGACTGCCACGGTGATGATGGTGGCCTGGCTGACGGCCACGCCGCCGATGGAGTAGGTCTTGGCGAACAGGGTGTAGGGCACCTTGGGGTCCGGGCCGATGGCCGGAATGGCCTGGGCCAGGTTCTCCAGTACGAAGCTCATGGCGATGGCGGTGATGAGGCAGGTCAGGTTGTTGCCGGTCTTACGCACCGGGCGGTAGGCCAGCAGCTCCACCAGCATGCCCACGCAGGCACAGATAACCACGGCGGGCACTACCGCCAGCCAGCCGGGCACCCCCAGGTTCATCATGATCGGAATGGTGAAAAACAGGGTATAGCCGCCCACCATGATGAAGTCACCGTGAGCAAAATTGATCAGCTTGATAATGCCGTAGACCATGGTATACCCCAGAGCAATCAGGGCATAGACGCTTCCCAGGCGGAGTCCTGTAATCAGAAACTGGATAAATGTGATCATCGGGTATCCCCTCTTCCTTGAATTGACGGTCCGTAAAAAAGCAGGAAACGGAAAAGCTCAAAGGTGGGAGGCGGAACGCCTCCCACCTTTGGTTGCGTGTGTTCGATTGATTCAGGAGATCAGCTCAGGCTCAGGGTCTTAACAGCCACCTTGGAGACAGCCGCGTCGCCCTCGGTATAGCTGTAGCCCATCAGCACGCCGGTCTTGATAGGCGTACCGGTGTCATCGAAGGAGAAGGTGCCGGTGGAGACCTCATAGACCACGCTGGTGTCGGCCAGAGCAGCCTGGACGCTGGCGGCGTCGGAGGAGCCGCAGGCCTCCATGGCGGCCTTGTAGACATACACGGCGTCATAACCCAGCGCGTCGAAGTTGTTGGGGGTCTCGCCGTACTTGGCCTCATAGGCGGAGACGAAGTTGGCGGAGACATCGCTGGTGGCCAGCTCCGTGGCGTAGTGGTTGACGAACATCACATCGTTGTACACGCTGAGGTCCGCGCCGTCGGGAATGGTGGTCTCGGTGTTATCCACGCCGTCAGCGCCCAGCAGGACTCCGGTGAAGCCGGCGCTGCGGGCCTGGGGCACCAGATAGGGGCCCATGACATCATAGTAGAAGGGCGTGAACACCAGCTGGGCGCCGGCGGAGACCATCTTGTTGAACTGATTGGTGTAATCCACCTCGGTCATGCTTGCCACGGATTCCTCGGCCACGATCTCCAGGCCCTTTGCGGCACAGGCGTCGGCGAAGGCGTCCCGCAGGCCGGAGGAGTATGTATCGGCGGAGCAGTACACGATGCCCACCTTGGTGTAGCCCTCGTCAGCGGCGTACTGCGCGGCCAGCTCGCCCTGGAAGGAGTCCCGGAAGCAGGTGCGGAACACATAGTCCATGGTGGTGGTCAGGGAGTCGGCCGTGCCGGAGGGCGTGATCAGGACCACGCCCTCGGAGTTGGCAATGGAGGTGATGGCGGAGGTGCAGCCAGAGGTGGCGGAGCCGACCACCAACTGGATGCCGTCAGAGATCAGGGCGTTCATGGCGTTGACGCACTCGGTGGAATCGCCCTGGTCATCCTTGATCTCCACAGCCAGCTGATAGCTGGCGTCGCCGAGTCTGACGCCGCCGGCGGCGTTGATCTCCTCAATGGCCAGTTCCACGCCGGCCTGGACATGGGTGCCGTAGACGGCCAGGCTGCCGGTCAGGGGACCGATCATACCGATGGTGATGGTATCTCCGCCGGACTCACCGGCGGACCCGGAATCTCCGCTGCTCTCCTCCGTGGTCTTGCTGCCGCCGCAGGCGGTCAGTCCAAAGGTCATACAGAGCGCAAGCAAGAGGCTCAGAAGCTTTCTTCTTTTCATAACGATTCCTCCTAAAAATGTGCTGTTTTTGCCCGAAAAAACGAAGAAGGCGCGTGGATGAAACTCATCCGCGCGCCTTTGCGTTAAAATCATCATACGAGGGTTTCAGCATTTTGTCAACCACGATAAACACACAAAAAAAGCAGCACCCCTCCCCCTAATTTCGTCACATGAGACATATTTATGTCCCATATGCGTTTTTTTCATTCTCTCCTCCATTCTGGCAGGCACCCGCCATTTCCTTCCGCATACACTGAAAAAGAGCAAGGGAGCTCACGGATGGCGTGGGTTCCCTTGTATTTTGAAGGAGGTGTTCCCCATGTGCGGCATTGCCGGGCAAATCGGATATGACCAGGACCTTCGGACGCAGAGGGAGACCATCACAAAGATGCAGGCGGCCCTGCGGCGGCGGGGGCCGGACCAGGAGGGGCTGTTTCTCGCCCCCCACGCGCAGCTAGCCCACACGCGGCTGTGCGTCATTGACCCGGTAAACGGCCGCCAGCCCATGACGGCCCGCCGGGAGGGCCGGACCTGTACATTGGTGTACAACGGAGAGCTCTACAACACGGAGGACCTGCGGCGGGAGCTGGCGGCGGCGGGCTGGGGCTTTTCCGGCCACTCAGACACCGAGGTGCTGCTGAAATCCTATCTGGAGTGGGGCGAGGACTGCGTGGAGCGGTTCAACGGCATCTTCGCCTTCGCCGTCTGGGAGGCGGAGGCGGAGACGCTGTTCCTGGCCCGGGACCTGCCGGGCATGGCGGACGTGGACTCCTCCCTGCTGCTGTTCTGTCAGGCCGTCCGGAAAGACGTGACCGTGGCGGTGTCCGGCGAGTGCGCCGACGAGATCTTCGGCGGCTATCCCTGGTTCCGGGACCCGTCGGTCCGGCCGGAAAACGGCTTCCCCTGGGCCCAGTCCACCGCCTGGCGGGCCTCCTTCCTGACGCCGGAGTACGCAAAGCGGCTGGACGCCGGGGACATCGTCCGCCAGCGTTACCGCGCCACGCTGCGGCAGGCGGAGTGCCTGGACAGCGACACCGATGAGCAGAAGCGGGTCCGCCGTCTCATGCGGCTGAACACGGACTGGTTCATGCAGACCCTGCTGGGCCGGAAGGACCGGATGAGCATGTGGAGTGCGCTGGAGGTCCGGGTCCCCTTCTGCGACTGGCGCATCGCGGAGTATCTGTACAACGTGCCGCCGGAGCTGCGGGAGCTGGGCGGACAGGAGAAGGGACTGCTGCGGGCCGCAGTGGGCGACCTCCTGCCGGAGAGCGTCCTGCACCGGAAGAAGAGCCCCTATCCCAAGACGGTCCATCCCGCCTATCTCCGGCTGGTGTCCATGGGGCTGGAGCGGCTTCTGGACGAGGACGCCTCCCCTCTTTTCGCCTTCGTCCGGCGGGAGGCGCTGGAGGAGCTCCTGTCCTGTAACAGCGCCCAGCCGTGGTACGGCCAGCTGATGACCGTCCCCCAGACAATTGCCTATTTCTTACAGATGGACCACTGGCTGCGGACGTATCAGGTACGTCTTGTATAGTGCAGAAATACAGCGGCGGGAACCGACGTTTCCGCCGCATTTTTTTATTGCAAATTTTTCCGATAACTTGTATACTCGACCCATGATAGCACCGCTGTCAATCTGCAATCAAGGAGGATACATATATGGCAAATCTGATGTTGTGGGAACAGCTGAAAGAGCTGAAGTCCCCCAAGTACAAGTGGGTGGACCTGACGCACGAACTGAGCCCTGAGACGCCTCACTGGTACGGTTTCAAGCCCCTGGAGGCTACGAAGCTGTTCGACTATGCGGAGGGCACTCCCGACGACATGATGGCCCCGATGCGCTGCTTCCAGATCAGCGTGGCCAGCCAGTACGGCACCCATGTGGATGTGCCCCGCCACTTCTGGGGCGATGGCCGTCCCATGAACGAGATCACGGTGCAGGAAATGGTGTATCCTCTGGTGGTCATCGACAAGTCCAAGGAGTGCGCCGAGAACCCGGACTTCATGCTGAAGATCGACGACCTGAAGGCCTGGGAGGCCGAGTATGGCAAGATTCCAGAGGGCGCTTTCGTGGCCTTCCGCTCCGACTGGCACAAGAAGGCCAATCTGGACAACCCCGACGAGAACGGTGTGCCCCACTATCCCGGCTGGGACAAGGCCGCCATCCAGTGGCTGGTGGAGGAGCGGAACATCGGCGCCATCGGCCATGAGCCCGCCGACACCGACCCCGGCTTCGTCACCACGAAGGAGGGCGCTTATCCCTACCCCGGCGAGCAGTACATCCTGGAAGTGGACCGCATCCAGATCGAGGTCATGCGGAATCTGGACCAGGTGCCCCCCGTGGGCAGCATCATCGTCTGCGCCTTCCCCAAGCTGAAGGACGGCGTGGGCTTCTCCGCCAGATGCTTTGCCATCTGCCCTGCTGAATAATTTCTGCATCCAACGGCGGGGGGGGGGGGGACCCCCCCCCCCCCCCGCCCCAAAAAAAGGGAAAAAAATGAGGACAGAAATAAATAGAAAGGGTGTTATTTATAAAAAAAAAAACAGG
>CAMBAJ010000030.1 GCA_945864305.1 uncultured Clostridia bacterium
ACCCTGCTGCTGAGCACCGAGGGCGGCGAGCTCCGTATCGGCGGCAGCGGCGCAGACTTCCGTGAGGACATGGACTTCTGGGATGAATACTGCCCATACGATGAAAGGAATTCTTTGGAAGAGAACCTGCGCAGCTATGAGGCGTTCTCAAAGGAGATTCGGGGAATCACATAACGGAAAGAGGGCCGCCCGAAATTTTTCGGGCGGCCCTTTGCCATGTCCAACGTGCACAATACCTGCCCGCAAAATCCGCCCATATCAAGGAAAATTTAACAATCGTGGCAAATGCAACAACAGGGAAAACGCCTGCCTGTTATCATATTCACATACAATCAAATTGAATGGGAGGCGTTTTTCTATGAAGTCCCTGAAACTCAACGACAGCCTGTACTGGGTGGGCGTTCTGGACAAGGACCTGCGGGTGTTCGACATCATCATGTACACCGAGTTCGGCACCACCTACAACTCCTACGTCCTGAAGGGCAGCGAAAAGACCGCACTGTTTGAGACCGCCAAGGCCAAGTTCTTCGACGACTATCTGGAGACGGTGGAGCAGATCACGCCGGTGAAGGACATCGAGTACATCATCGTGGACCACACGGAGCCGGACCACGCCGGCAGCATTGAAAAACTGCTGGACATCAATCCCAATATCAAGGTCGTGGGCTCCGCCACGGCCATCACCTTCCTGCGGCACATCGTCAACCGGGACTTCTACTCCGTGGTGGTGGGGGAGGGCGATACCCTGAGCCTGGGCGACAAGACCATCCGCTTCTACTCCGTCCCCAGCCTCCACTGGCCGGATACCATCTACTCCTGTATTGAGGAGGACGGCGTGCTGGTGACCTGCGACTCCTTCGGCTCCCACTACGCCCACGACGGCATCCTCCGCAGTACGGTGACGGACTACGAGGGGTACATGCGGGCCACGAAGTACTATTTCGACAACATCCTGGGCCCCTTCAAGCAGCCCCACATGGCCGACGCCCTCCACCGCGTGCGGCAGGAGATCAAGCCTGTCATGATCTGCCCGGGCCACGGCCCCGTGCTGGACAGCGACCTGGAGGACCTGTACGCCAAGTACGAGGAGTGGTGCGGCACGGTCCAGGCCAACCAGCCCAAAAAAGTGGTCATCCCCTACGTCAGTGCCTACGGCTACACCGCCCAGCTGGCGGAGAAGATCACCGAGGGCCTGAAAGCCAGCGGCGACTTTGAGGTGAAGCTGTACGACATGGTCACCGCCGACAAGGCGGAGGTCCTGGGCGAGATCGCCGGGGCCGACGGCATTCTGCTGGGCACGCCCACCATCCTCCAGGAGGCTCTGAACCCCATCTGGGACCTGACCATCAACATGTATCCGCCGGTCCACGGCGGCAAGTACGCGGCGGCCTTCGGCAGCTACGGCTGGAGCGGCGAGGCGGTGCCCCACCTGACGGAGCGGCTGAAACAGCTGAACATGAAGGTCATGGAGGGCCTTCGGGTGCGGCTGAAGCCCAACGGGACCGACCTGACCGACGCCTACGACTTCGGCTACGGCTTCGGCTGCTTCATGCAGCAGAAGGAGGCCCTGAAGCCCATCGCGGGCACCGGGCTGGTCAAGTGCCTGGTCTGCGGCGCCGTGTTTGACGCGTCTCTCTCCATCTGCCCCACCTGCGGCGTTGGCAACGAGAACTTCGTGCCCGTCCAGGCGGAGACCGTCACCTATTCCAACCCCACCGACCGCCGGTATGTGATCCTGGGCGCGGGCCGGGCGGCCCTCAGCGCCGCCGAGGCCATCCGGACCCGGGATGCCAGCGGCTCCATCGTGATGATCTCCGACGAGACGGAGCTGCCCTACAACCGGACCATGCTGACTAAGAACATGTTTGCCGGTCCCGAGCCCAAGGTGTTCAACGTCTACGGCGAGGACTGGTACGCGGCCCACAACATCCAGCTGGTGCTGGGGAAGAAGATCGCCTCCCTGGACCCGGCGGAGAAGAAGGTGGTCCTGGCGGACGGCGAGGTCTACGAGTACGACAAGTGCGTCTACGCCCTGGGCTCCCACTTCTTCGTGCCGCCCTTCCAGGGTCATGACGACCCCCACGTCACCACCATCCGCACCCTGGCGGACATCGCCAAGGTGGCGTCCTTCCTGGGCGAGAGCAAGAACGCCGTGGTCATCGGCGGCGGTGTCGTGGGCCTGGAGGCCGCCTGGGAGCTGAAGAAGTACGGATGCAGCGTGACGGTGCTGGAGGCCATGCCGTCCCTGATGTCCAACAAGCTGGACCCGGCGGCGTCCCGCATGTTCCAGGGCATCTTCGAGCAGAACGGCATCCGGGTGCTGGCAAGTGCCTCCACCCAGAAGTACGAAAACGGCGCCATCCATCTGGCGGACGGCACCGTCATCCCCGCCGATGTGGTGGTGGTCTCCTGCGGCGTCCGGGCCAACAGCGCCATCGCGGCCGCCGCCGGTGTGGAGATGGGCCGGGCCATCCTGGTCAACGACCGGATGGAGACCAACATTCCGGACCTGTACGCGGCGGGCGACTGCGTGGAATTCGCGGGCATGAACTACGCCCTGTGGCCGGAGGCCGACAGCCAGGGCCAGGTGGCCGGCGCCAACGCCTGCGGCGACGAGGCACACTACGAGACCCAGATCTTCGGCATGACCATGCACGTGGCCAACACGGAGCTGTACGCCATCGGCAAGACGGCGGGGCAGGAGCCCTTCCGCACCGTGGAGTTCCGGGACCCCGTGCGGAACACGCTGAAAAAGTATTTCTTCCTGAACAACATCCTCTGCGGCGTGACGCTGATCGGCGACACCGGCGACATGGTGAAGGTGACGGACCAGGTCAACCGCAGGGCCTCTTACAGCGAGGTATTTGGAAACTGAGACTGTCCGAAACAAGGCCCGCCGGAGCGTTCCGGCGGGCCATTTCCTGTGTAGTATTATTCCTTGTCAGAGCTTGCGGTCAAAAGGCCGTACTTCGTCAGCGTGTTCCGGATGCGCGCCAGATTCGCCTCCGTGGGCTCGCACAGGGGCAAGCGCAGGTCTCCGGCGTCCATGTCCAGCAGATTCATGGCCGTCTTGACGGGGATGGGGTTCACCTCGCAGAACATGGCGTCGCAGAAGTCCTTTAAGTACAATTGCAGCTTTCCGGCGGCGTCGAAGTCGTTGCCCAGGCACAGCTTCACCATGGCGTGCATCTCGGCGGGGAGGATGTTGGCCACCACGGAGATGACGCCAACGCCGCCCAGAGCGCAGATGGGGACGACTTCGTCGTCATTGCCGGACCAGATGTAAAAATCCTCGGGGCAGAGGTTCCGGGTCCGCTGGATATTTCCCAGGTTTCCCGACGCCTCCTTGACGCCGACGATGTTGGGGTGCTTCGCCAGCTCCGCGTAGGTCTCCGGCGTGATGGTGACGCCGGTACGGGAGGGCACGTCGTACAGGATGCATGGGGAGGACACCGCGTCGGCGATCACCTGATAGTGCCGGACGAGGCCCGACTGCGTGGCCTTGTTGTAGTAGGGTGTCACCAGCAGCAATCCGTCGGCCCCGGCCCGCTCCGCGTCCTTGGACAGCGTGACGGCCACCTCCGTGGCGTTGGAGCCGCTGCCCGCGATGACCGGCACCCGGCCGTCCACGCGCTCGGCGCAGAACTCGATGGTCCGCATCCGCTCCCGGTAGGTCATGGTGGTGGCCTCGCCGGTGGTGCCGCAGACGATGATGGCGTCGGTGCCGTTTTCCAGTTGGAAGTCCAGCAGCTTCCCCAGAGCGGGGAGGTCCACGGTCTCATGGTGGAAGGGCGTGACGATGGCCACGCCAGAGCCGGTGAAAAGGGGTTTGCGCATATCCGTACCTCCTAGATCGTCCAGAGTGGTTTGACGTATGGACATTGTACAGGACTATTTTATGCATGATAATCCGTTATTGTGCGGAAAACCATGCAAAACATGCTCTTATATTGGAAAGCCGACAAAGAAAGCGGATGCCCCATCCGGGCATCCGCTTCTTTGGTATAGCAGTGGTATGTACTTACTTCGCCGTGATGTAGCCCTTGGCGCACAGCAGCTCGGCCAGCAGCACCGCGCCGCCGGCGGCGCCGCGCAGGGTGTTGTGGGAGAGGCAGACGAACTTGTAGTCGTACTGGGTATCGGGACGCAGGCGGCCGATGGACACGGTCATGCCGTGCTCAAGGTTCCGGTCCAGACGGGTCTGGGGACGGTTCTCCTCCTCAAAGTAGTGCAGGAACTGCTTGGGAGCAGAGGGGAGGTCCAGCTCCTGAGCGGGGCCCCGGAAGGCGGCCCAGTCGGCCTTGATCTGCTCCATGGAGGGCTTGCAGCCGTCCTTGAACTTCATGAACACGGCGGCCATGTGGCCGTCCTGGCAGGCTACCCGGAAGCACTGGGCGGTGATGGAGGGACCGGCGGCCTTGACGATCTTGCCGCCCTCAATGTGGCCCCACAGCTTCAGCGGCTCCTGCTCGGACTTCTCCTCCTCGCCGCCGATGTAGGGGATGCAGTTGTCCACCATCTCGGGCCAGCGCTCAAAGGTCTTGCCGGCGCCGGAGATGGCCTGATAGGTGCACACCAGCGCCTTGTCCAAACCGTATTTCAGCAGGGGATTCAGAGCGGGGACATAGCTCTGGAGAGAGCAGTTGGACTTCACGGCGATGAAGCCCCGCTTGGTGCCCAGGCGCTTACGCTGGGCGTCGATGATCTGGATGTGGTCCGCGTTGATCTCGGGCACCACCATGGGCACGTCGTCGGTCCAGCGGTTGGCGGAGTTGTTGGAGACGATGGGGCACTCCAGCTTGGCGTACTTCTCCTCCAGAGCCCGGATCTCCTCCTTCTTCATATCCACTGCGCAGAAGCAGAAGTCCACCAGCTCCGCCATCTTTTCGGCGTCGGCCTCGGCGTCCAGAACGATGATCTTCTTGGCCTCCTCGGGCATGGGGATATCCAGAGCCCAGCGGCCCTCCACGGCCTCCTCGTAGGGCTTTCCGGCGCTGCGGGCGCTGGCGGCGATGGCGGTGAGCTGGAACCAGGGGTGATTTTCCATCAGGGTGATGAAGCGCTGACCGACCATGCCGGTGCCTCCGATGATGCCGACTTTGTACTGTTTCATGGTATGTTCCTCCTGCTGTCTTGTTGCCGCGGAAGCCGGACAGGCTTCCGCCGATTTGGGTTGAATGTGTCGCCTTTTTGTACTATAATACCATATATTGAAGAAAAATAAGGTTTGTAGTTCCGGCGCGGACATTTGTATGTATGGTAGCATACTTTCCCGCCAACGTCAAGGCCGGTGCCATTGGGAGGTTCCATGAAAAAACTGCTTTTGACCGCGATGCTTGTTGTGACATTTTTTGCCTTGAGCGCCGTTCCGGCCTCGGCTGTGGTGAATGATACGGTAAAGGTCGGCCTGCGGTACGGGTCCTCCGCACTGTTTTCCGCCAATCTGGAAAACGCCGTGGGCTCCGGCTACGAGTTCGGCTATTTTGACGACGGCCGGGAATTCGAATCCCTGGGCTGGACGGACGAGACCACCATCTCCATGACAGCCGCCGGTGATATTTATATGAGCGCCGGCGGAACCTATGCCTCCTCCGGCGGCGGGACGTACCTGGGTCCCTGGCATGTGCAAATCGACGGCTTCCGGGACTATAATGAGGCCCTGGACGCCGCCCGGGACTACGGCGGCTATCCCGCCTGGATCGACCGGGAGTATGTGGTCCGGGTGGGCTGCTACGGCTCCAGGTCGGAGGCCAACGCCGCCGCGGACAGGCTGGGGGAGGGATACGCCGCCCAATCCTCCTCCACCGGCGTGGTGGTCACGGTGACGAAGACCACGGATATCCTCTTTGAGTTCGACTGCGGCGGCGCGCTGAACCTGGGCGTCCTCCCCGCCGGGGGGCGGTCCGGGGCCCTGACCTGGTTCAAGGGCTACAAGTACGCCGGTGGCTTTGAATACGCCAGAGCCGCCGGTGGAAACCTGAGCGTCATCAACGTGGTGGACCTGGAGGACTACGTGAAGGGCGTCATCCCCTATGAGATGGGCGGCAGCTGGCCGCTGGCAGCGCTGGAGGCCCAGGCCGTGTGCGCCCGCACCTACGTCTGCGGCCACAGCAAGCATCTGAGCGCCTACGGCTTCGACGTCTGCGCCGGAACGGACTGCCAGGTGTACAACGGCGCCAACAGCGCCACCTCCGTCACGGACCAGGCGGTGGACAACACCGCCGGGGAGTGCCTGTACTACGACGGCTATCTGGTCCAGGACCCGGTGTACCACTCTTCCAACGGCGGCGCCACCGAGGACTCCGCCAACGTCTGGGGCGGGGAGAAGGGCTACCTGATCGGCAAGCCGGACCCCTACGAAGCCCAGACCAGCATCCCCAACTACAGTTGGTCCGTCACCTACACCGCCGACGAGCTGACGTGGATCCTGCAGCAGAAGCCCACCATGACCGGGAAGGACATCGGCACGGTGAAGAACGTCTACGTCTCCGCCTACACCCCCATGGGCAACGTCAGTAAAGTGACCTTTGAGGGCAGCAAGGGCACCGTGACGGTCAGCGGTGAGGCGTGCAGCAGTATTTTTTACAGCAGCACCTATAATAAGTCCGTCAAGAGCCTGCGCTTCTCCATCAACGGCGGCGGCCCGGCCTCAGGCGGCGTCTACGTCAACGGCACCGGCACGTATCTTCCCTCGCTGGACGGCGTCTCCGTCATCTCCGGCAGCGGGACCCGGAGCACCCTGAGCGGCAATTCCTTCGCTGTCCTCTCGTCCTCCGGCACCTCCACCGTGACGGCCTCCGGCGGCACGGCGGTCCCCACCTCCCATAACGGCACCTTCACCATCACCGGCACCGGCAGCGGCCACAACGTGGGTATGAGCCAGTACGGCGCGAAAGCCATGGCGGAGCTGGGCTATGACTATATCGATATCCTTAAATTCTACTATACAGACATCACCATCCGGTGAAGACAGGAGTACCATGAAAACCAGTGATTTTTACTATGACCTTCCCCAGGAGCTGATCGCCCAGACGCCCCTGGACAAGCGGGACGCCTCCCGCCTGATGACCCTGGACCGGGTGACGGGGGAGACGGCGCATCACCATTTCTATGAGCTGCCGGACTTCCTGCGCCCCGGCGACTGCCTGATCCTGAACGACTCCCGGGTGCTGCCCGCCCGTCTGCTGGGCCAGCGGCTGCCGGGCGGCGGCGCCTGCGAGGTGCTGCTGCTGATCGACCGGGGGGAGAAGACCTGGGAGTGCCTGGTCCGGCCCGGCCGGAAGATGCGCACCGGCGCGAAGCTGAGCTTCGGCAACGGCGAGCTGACCGCCGAGGTGGTGGGCGAGCTGGAGGGCGGCAACCGCCTGGTCCGGTTCGACTATGAGGGCATTTTCCTGGAGGTGCTGGAGCGCCTGGGCAAGATGCCTCTGCCGCCCTATATCAAGGAGGAGCTCCAGGACCAGGAACGGTATCAGACCGTCTACTCCAAGGTTCTGGGCAGTGCGGCGGCGCCCACGGCGGGCCTACACTTCACCCCGGAGCTGCTGGAAAAAATCGCCGCCAAGGGTGTGGGCATCGGGTATGTGACCCTCCACGTGGGCCTTGGCACCTTCCGGCCCGTGAAGGAGGAGGAGATCACCGACCACGAGATGCACAGTGAGTACTGCGTCATCTCCCAGGAGACGGCGGACCTCATCAACCGCACCAAGGCCAACGGCGGCCGTTGCATCTGCGTGGGCACCACCTCCTGCCGGACCCTGGAGAGCTGGGCGGCGGAGGACGGCCACATGGAGGCCAAGGCCGGGTGGACCAACATCTATATCTATCCCGGCTACCAATTCAAGGTGATGGACGCCCTGGTGACGAACTTCCACCTGCCGGAGAGCACCCTCATCATGCTGGTGTCCGCCTTCGCGGGCCGGGAGCACGTTCTAGCGGCGTATCAGGAGGCGGTGAAGGAGCGGTACCGGTTCTTCTCCTTCGGCGACGCCATGTTCATTTCCTAAGCAATCCGGAACCGTGCTCCGGGCCTGACGGCCCGGGGCATTTTTTTCACTGCATAAGTGCGAAAAGTTAGTATGGACAAACGTTTGCGAAACAACTTGACAGGCCCCTTTGCATATGCTATCGTATGGATAACCCTCTTTGCACTGCATCACGCTTTTGAACGAAAAGCGCCGGACAACAGTACAAACTGAGCAGACGGCAGGCGGCGGCCTGTGCGTCGGGCCGTCCATGACGGCAGCGGATGAGATTCACCACACATCTGCGGGACAGTGCGACCTGTGCCGCGGGTGTGTTTTTTTGCACCCTTTTCGCGGGACGGAATGTCACTGATGAAGTGCCATAGAGCTATCTGCCAAAACGATTCGGGAGGTAACTTATGGACCCAAAACAGCATGAAAAAGTGGCGGTGGGCGTCTCCACCGTTACCATCGTCATCAACCTGACCCTGGCGGGCTTCAAATTCCTGGCGGGCTTTCTGGCCCACTCCGGCGCCATGATCTCCGATGCCGTCCACTCCGCGTCTGACGTACTGGCGACCCTCATCGTCATTCTGGGCGTGAAGCTGGCGGGCCGGGACGCGGACCGGAGCCACCCTTACGGCCATGAGCGGCTGGAGTGCGTGGCGGCGCTGATCCTGGCCGTCATCCTGGGCGCCACGGGCCTGGGCATCGGCTGGAGCGGCATCCGGAAGATCACCGGCAGCGGGGAGCTGGCGGTGCCGGGGCTGCTGGCCCTGATTGCCGCCGTGGTCTCCATCGTGGTGAAGGAGGCCATGTTCTGGTACACCTGGCTGGCGGCGAAAAGGATCAACTCCAGCGCCCTGAAGGCGGAGGCCTGGCACCACCGGTCCGACGCGCTGTCCTCTGTGGGCAGCTTCGCGGGCATTCTCGGGGCACGGCTGGGCTTTCCGGCTCTGGACCCCGTGGCCAGTGTGGTCATCTGCCTGTTCATCCTGAAAGCCGCCTGGGACATTCTGGCCGACGCCCTGGGAAAGATGACGGACCACGCCTGCCCGCCTGCCATGGAGCAGGAGATGGCGGACGTCATTCTGGCCCAGCCCGGCGTGCTGGGGCTGGACACCCTGAACACCCGCCTGTTCGGGGACCGGGTGTACGTAGATGTGGAGATCCAGGCCGACGGCGACCTGCCCCTGAAGGTGACCCACGCCACCGCCCAGGCGGTCCACGACACGCTGGAATGCCAATTCCCTCAGGTCAAGCACTGCATGGTCCACGTGAATCCGGCGGAGACCACCGTCTGAGGAAAATCATTTGCCTGCCCCTCTTCCGGGGCAGGCGTTCTTTTGGGCCTGCTGGCAGCTCTGACAAAGCGGTTCGGCGCCGTGTCTCTGCTGATGGACTGCTATACCGAGTTCGCGGCCAGGGCCTCGAGGTACAAAAATCCCGTCAACGAGGTGGGCGTCACCCGGCTCTGGGGCGTGGACGATCCCAGGAAGCTGGAGCGGGGAACGTGGCTGGCCTTTCTCCGGGAGCGCGGCGAAAAAAGTCTACCGCCTGTATGAGTTCGCAACGCCCGCTTTTCCGTCTTGCGCCGGTGGGGCAGGTGTACTATAATAAAAAAGCACAAAATCGGAGGTGCGGCATGGAATTGACAGACCTGCCCAATATTGGCCCTGTCCTGGCGGACAACCTGCGCCAGGTGGGCATCACCTCGGCGGAGGAGCTGCGCTCCGCGGGGGCCTGTGAGGCATGGCTCTGCATCCGAACCCAGGTGGACAGCGGCGCCTGCTTCCACCAGCTCACAGCCCTGGCGGGGGCGGAGGCGGGCATCCCCAAGAAGGAACTGCCTCCGGAGCGGAAGGCGGAGCTGAAAGCCTTTTTTGACCGCGCAAAATAAAACGAAGAAACGAGAAGTCATATGTTCAAAGTCCTGAAAACCGAAGGCCGCGCCCGGCGCGGCGAGTTCTCCTGCGCCCACGGCGGCACCGTGCAGACGCCGGTGTTCATGAACGTGGGCACCCAGGCCGCCATCAAGGGCGGCGTCTCCGCCCACGACCTGAAGGAGGTGGGCTGCCAGATCGAGCTGAGCAACACCTATCACCTCCACCTGCGGCCCGGCGACCAGATCGTGCGGCAGATGGGCGGCCTCCACAAGTTCATGAACTGGGACGGCCCCATTCTGACGGACTCCGGCGGGTTCCAGGTGTTCTCCCTGGCGTCCCTGCGGAAGATCAAGGAGGAAGGCGTCACGTTCTCCTCCCACATCGACGGCCGCAAAATTTTCATGGGCCCGGAGGAGTCCATGCGCATTCAGTCCAACCTGGGCAGCGACATCGCCATGGCCTTTGACGAGTGCGTGGAGAACCCCGCCCGGTACGAGTACGCCAAGGCGTCCTGCGAGCGGACTCTGCGGTGGCTGGAGCGGTGCAAGGCCGAGCACGACCGGCTGAACAGCCTGCCGGACACCGTGAACCCGAAACAGATGCTCTTCGGCATCAACCAGGGCGCCACCTTTGCCGACCTGCGGGCCTGGCACATGCGGGAGATCGCCAGGATCGACTGCGACGGCTTCGCCATCGGCGGCCTGGCAGTGGGAGAGCCCGCAGAGGTCATGTATGAGATGATCGACGTGGTGGAGCCCTTCATGCCCCCGGAGAAGCCCCGGTATCTCATGGGCGTGGGCACCCCCAGCAACATCATCGAGGCCGTCAGCCGGGGCGTGGACTTCTTCGACTGCGTCATGCCCTCCCGCAATGGCCGACACGGCAAGCTCTTCACCTGGGAGGGCACGGTGAACATCCTGAACGAGAAGTACCAGACCGACGACCGGCCCATCAGCGAGAGCTGCGGCTGCCCGGTGTGCCGGAGCTTCTCCCGGGCCTATCTGCGGCATCTCTTTAAGGCCGACGAGGTGCTGGCCCTGCGGCTGGCGGTGCTACACAACCTGTATTTTTACAACGAGCTGATGGCCCGCATCCGCCAGGCCATCGACGAGGGGACCTTCCAGCAGTTCCGGGAGCGGTACAGCGGCAAGCTGGAGCTCCGGGCGTGAGCGCAAAGAAAGTTCTTGCAAAACTGTCTGACTCTGGTATAATAGTCTCATTCTGAATGCACAAAGGAAAAGGAGTTTTTCAATATGGATCAGGGTATGTCTACCATTATCATGCTGGTTATTCTGTTCGCGATTATGTATTTCCTCATGATCCGTCCCGAGAACAAGCGTAAGAAGAAAGCCCAGGAGATGCGTGACAGCCTGAAGAAGGGCGACGTCATCACCACCATCGGCGGCATCGTGGGCAAGATCGTGTCCGTGACCAAGGACACCATCATCATCGAGACCAGCGAGGACCGCGTCCGCATGGAGCTGACCAAGTGGGCCGTCTCCACCACCGGCGTCCAGACCGGCGAGCAGCCCGAGAACGAGAAGAAAAAGAAGGAAGAGAAGAAGGAGGCCGCCGAGGTCCCCGAGGAACCCGTGGACGAGATTCCCGCCCCCGAGAGCGAGGAAAAGTAATCCTGCGGAAAGAATCATAAAAAAGCCCTCCCCCGGAATATGCTCCAGTAACGAGCATGTTGCGAGGGAGGATTTTTTATGGGCAAGGGAAAGAGGCAGCAGACCGCGCAGTGGGTGGTATTCGCCCGGAGCACACTGCTGGCCATGGGCATCTATCTGCTGGGGCTTTTGCTGTTGGCGCTGCTGCTGGTGAACGGGACGCTTCCAGAGAAGTGCGCCTTTCCGGTTACCGCCGTGCTCTGCGTGCTGGCCACGGCCTGCGGCGGGGTGTGGGCCGCCAGAGGCACCTCCCTGGGGCCGCTGCCGGCGGCGCTGCTGGTGTCCGCCGCGTTCGCGGGCATCCTGGTGCTGGTGGGTCTGGCGGCCTGGGAGCGGATCAACTGGACGGGGCAGGGGGGCGTCCTGCTGCTGTGCGTCCTGGCGGGCGGCCTCTCCGCGGGGGTCCTGGGCAGCCGGCGGGGACGCCGGTTGAAGCGGAAGCGGAAATGACGGTTGTGAGATTTCACAAAATTTTAAGAATTCCGGTTTCAGAGGGAAACACATTTTTCCGTCCACCGGCGGGGCGGGGGAGGCGGAGGAACCACAAATATGGGGCGGCACGGCGGAAAGGGCCCCCACATGTGGTTTTTCTGTCCCACTCGTCGCGCCACAGTTCAAGTGGTCGACATAATGTTGTTAACATAATATTTCGTCATAACTACCAAAAAACAGCTTTTTCAGGCAAATTCCTTGATAAAACTGGAAAATTGCACTATATTTAAGAAAGACAAGATTTACGTTAACCACTTGCGGGCTTATGCTCGCCGGAAAGACCCGTATAAACTGTCCTCCCCGCTCATAGGATGCAGTGAGGTGAGGCGGTTTGAATTTCAAAAAACACGGCGCCCCGGGAGGACAGCCCTCGCCGCTGCCGGGGCTGTTGTTTTTGGCGGTCTGTTTTGCCGGCGGCGTGATTTTGGGACAGGTCCTGGCGGCCCAGGTCCCGGGCGAGACCGGAGCGGAGCTGCGGCAGTATCTGAACGATTATGTGCAATTGAGCGGAGAGACGTCGGTGAGTCCCGGAACCGTGCTGTCCACAGTGGTCCTCTACTTCCGCTATCCGCTGCTGGCGTTTCTGCTGGGCTTTGCCTCCATCGGTGTGGTGCTCCTGCCGGTGACGGCCGTTGCTTTCGGCTTTTTCCTGTCCTTTTCCGTCTGCTGTTTTACGGCGACCTTCGGGGCGGACGGCGTGCTGCTGGCGGTCGCTGTGTTCGGCCTGCGGTGCGCGGTGACGCTGCCCGTGTTTTTCCTGCTGGCGGTCCCGTCCCTGGAGACCTCCGCAGCTCTGGCCAGCCTGTCCTTTGGGAGAGGACGGCGCTGCGCGGCCGTGACCTATGGCCGCACCTGGTGGCGCAGGCTGGCCCTGTGCGGCGGCGTACTGCTGGTGGGCGTGTGTGTGGATTTATTTTGTTCTCCATGGCTCCTGCGCTTCATGCTGGGGCGGATTTTGACCTGATACAAAAGAGAGAGGGGAGGGGATTTCCCTGGCTACGGACGATATCGCGCGCTACGGCGCCTATCTTGCGGAGGAGAAGCACGCCTCCCAGAACACCATCAGCTCCTATCTGCGGGATGTGACCCAGTTCTCCGAATACCTGGCGGGGAAGGGCCTGGGGCTGCGGGAAGCCACCACAGAGACCGTGCAGGACTACATGAACTGGATGATGGGCCGGGGAAAGTCCGCCGCCTCCGCCACCCGCTTTCTGGCCTCCATCAAGTCGTTCTACAACTTTCTGATGGCCCAGGGGGACGTCCCGTCCAATCCGGCCAGGGGCGTCACGGCCGCCAAGGTGGAGCGGAAGTACCCGGAGATTCTGACCAACAGGGAAGTGGAGCTGTTTCTGGAACAGCCCCAGTGTGTGGACGCCAAGGGCTACCGGGACCACGCCATGCTGGAGCTGCTGTACGCCACCGGCATCCGGGTCAGCGAGCTGATCTCCCTGAACCTCAGCGACCTGAACCTGGCCGCCGGCTTCATCCGGTGCGAGAGCAAGGGCAAGGAGCGCATCATCCCCCTGTACCACACCGCCGTCAAGGCCCTCCAGGACTACGTAAAGAACACCCGGCCCCAGCTGATCGCCGACAGCGACGAGGAGGCCCTGTTCGTCAACATGAACGGCGAGCGCATGAGCCGCCAGGGGTTCTGGAAGATCATCAAGTACTATCAGGAGAAGGCGGGGATCGAGAAGGACATCACCCCCCACACCCTGCGCCACTCCTTCGCCGTCCATCTGCTGGAAAACGGCGCGGACCTGCGGTCCATCCAGGAGATGCTGGGCCACGCGGACATCTCGTCCACCCAGATCTACACCCATGTGGTGAAGCGGCAGCTGAAGGACGTGTATCAGAAAGCGCACCCGAGAGCATAGTAAAGGGGGGACAGGTCCCCCCTTTAGATTCCCCCCACCAGTGACATCGGTCACTGGTGAACGCCGCCCAAGGCGGCTGAGTCAAAGTATTTTTGTCAGGCGCATGTCCTGACAAAAATGATAAGAATCGTCAGCACGGCTCCCGCCGCGCTGATTTTTTGCGGAAATTTTCTTCTCCCGCAAACAAAATCCGCCTCTGCAAACTCTAATAGACGGAAAGAGAAAGGAGGGCGCCCATGGACAAGGAGGAATTCGCCGCCCGGACGGAGGCGGTCCGGCAGCGGCTGTACCGGACCGCGTACCTGTACCTCGGCAGCGAGGCCGACGCCCTGGAGGCGGTGGACGAGGCGGTATACCAGGCCCTGCGGACCCTGAAAAAACTCCGGGAGCCGGAGCACTTCGAGACCTGGCTGACCCGCATCCTGCTGAACGAGTGCCACAGGGAGTTGCGCCGCCGGAAGCGCGTGGCGGGGGAGGACGCCCTGCCGGACACCGCCGGGCCGGACGCGTACGACGCCCTGCCGCTGAAAGAGGCCGTCCGCCGCCTGCCGGAGGAGCTGCGGGCGGTGGTCATCCTGCGGTTCTTCACCGGGTACACCCAGGCGGAGACCGCCGCCGCGCTGGACATCCCGCAGGGCACCGTGGCCACCCGGCAGCGCCGGGCGCTGGCGCTGCTGCGATTGGAGCTGGGAGAGGAGGAGAGCCTATGAGCCGGAACGAGGAATACGCGGCCCTGCTGGCGGAGCTGGAACAGACCCCGGCGGAGTTGGAGACCACCGTGGACAGAGCGCTGAGACGGGAGCGGGCCGCGGGGAAAAAGCGCCGGGCCTTCGGCATTTCCGCCGCGGGTCTGGCTGCCTGTTTCGGGGCGTTCGTTCTGCTGGTGAACCTGTCCATGCCCTTCGCCCGGGCCTGCGGGAATATCCCGGTGCTGCGGGAGCTGGCGAAAGCGGTCAGCTGGTCGCCGTCCCTGTCCGCCGCAGTGGAGAATGAGTACGTCCAGCCCATCGGGAAGAGCCAGACGGTGAACGGCATCACCGCCACCATCGAGTACGTCATCGTGGACCAGAAGCAGCTGAATATCTTCTTCACCCTGAACGCGGACGGCTACGACAACCTGAACGCCGAGATGCCCCGCTACGAACCGGAGCAGGTATGCTCCACCATCGGCAGCAGCTGGGACCAGCCCCCCGGGGCCCTGCTGAACTACACCCTGGACTACGGCGAGGGCAACGTCCCCGACGGCTTCACCATCACCTTCGGCGTCACCACCTGGGTGGAGCCGGACGGATCGGCGGCGCCCGAAGCGCCCGCCACGTCCTACGAGGACGAGATGCTGGAGCCGGTGGAAGAGGAGGAGCCGGACTATCTGGCGGAGTTCACCTTTGATTTGGAATTTGACCCGGAGTTTACCGCCAAGGGTGAGATAGTCCCCGTCAACCAAACCTTTGATCTGGACGGGCAGTCCCTGACGGTGACGGAGGTGGAGGTCTATCCTACTCATGTGCGGGTGAACGTGGCCGACGACCCGGTCAACATCGCTTGGCTGAAGGGGCTGGAGTTCTATCTGGAAAACGAGGACGGAGAGCGTTTCGAGCCCATTTCCAACGGCGTCACCGCCAGCGGCGGCCCGGACTCCCCGGCCAATGTCTCCTTCCGGCTGGAGAGCCCCTACTTCGCCCGCAGCGAACATCTGACCCTCCACGTCACCGGAGCGGAGTGGCTGGACAAGGACATGGAGACTGTCCGGGTGGACCTGGCGAACCGGACGGCGGAGCGGCTGCCGGAGGGCGTCACCTTCCAGAGCGCCGAAAAGCGGGACGGCGGCTGGGTCCTGACCTTCCGGGTACAGCAGCGGCGGGAACATTTCACCCACCAGGTCTGGAACTCCACCTTCTATGACGAGGCGGGGAACCAGTACGAGTCCAACCGCCGGGGCACCACCACCGACGGCAGCGGCTATTTCGAAGAGATGCTGCCCCTGCCGGGGTATCAGGCGGACGTGGTCTGGCTCCAGCCCACCTATTCCCGCACCACTGTGGAGACCACCCCCGTCACCATTCCCATCAAATAAACGGAAGAGCGCCCCGCCGGGCGCTCTTTTTTCTGGTTGCGCATTGCTTGTAAATTTGCTATACTGATACAGAATGTAAACTGGAAGGGGAGCGCCATGCGCATCTTAGGCATCGATCCCGGCTTTGCCACCATCGGCTTCGGCCTGATCACGGCGGACCGGGGACAAGTCCATATGGTGACCTACGGGGCCATCACCACCCCGGCGGGCCTGCCCCTCTCCAAGCGGCTCTACCAGATCAGCACGGACATGGAGGACCTGATCGGCAAACTGAAGCCCGATGTCATCTCCATCGAGGAGCTGTTCTTCAACACCAACATCACCACCGGCATCGCCGTGGCCCACGGCCGGGGCGTCATCCTCTGCGCCGCTGAGAAGTGCGGCGTCCCGCTGTATGAGTACACGCCGTCCCAGGTGAAGCTGGCGGTGACGGGCTACGGCAAGGCGGAGAAGCGGCAGGTGATGGATATGACCCGCCGCCTGCTGCACCTGAAAGCCGTCCCCCGGCCGGACGACGCGGCGGACGCACTGGGCCTGGCCCTGTGCCACGCAAGGAGTTTTACTTCACGGCTGCCCCAGGTGACGGACGTGAAAGAGACCATATAAGGAGACGATCCCATGTTTTACTATCTGGACGGCACCGTGGCGGAGATTTTGCCCTACCTCGCGGTCATCGACTGCGGCGGCGTGGGCTACGCCTGCAAGACCACCAACAACACCCTCGCCAGCCTGAAAAAGGGCCAGCGGGGGAAGCTGTACACCTACCTCAATGTGGGGGAGGGCATCTTCGAGCTCTACGGCTTCGCCACGCAGAACGAGCTGAACAGCTTCAAAATGCTGCTGGGCGTCAGCGGCGTGGGGCCCAAGGCGGCGCTGGCCATCCTGTCCGCCACCACGCCGGAGTCTCTGGCCATGGCCATCGTGACGGAGGACGCCAAGACATTGACGGCGGCGCCGGGCATCGGCAAGAAGATCGCCCAGCGCATCATTCTGGAGTTGAAGGATAAGATGGCCCGGGAGACCGCCGGGGGCGGGCTGGACTTCTCCGGCGGCAAGGGCGTTCCGGCGGCGCCGGTATTCACCAACAAGGCCACGGAGGCCGCCCAGGCCCTGGCCGTGCTGGGCTATTCCAGCCAGGAGGTCGGCATCGCCCTCAAGGGCGTGGACGTGGAGAACCTGCCTCTGGAGGAGATCATCCGCCAGAGCCTGAAAAAGATGGTGAAGTGAGGACGCCCGTGCGCCCATACCGCCCAAAAAGGGAAGTGACATTTTGAGCATCGACTTTGGAAATGATATCTACGAGGAGCCCATCGTGACCAAGACCTTCCTCCAGGAGGACGCCCAGGAGGGCTCCCTGCGTCCCAAGACCCTGCGGGAGTATATCGGCCAGGAGAAGGCGAAGGAGAACCTCGCCATCTTCATCGAGGCCGCCCGGAAGCGGGAGGAGGCGTTGGACCACGTGCTGCTCCACGGCCCCCCGGGCCTGGGCAAGACCACGCTGGCGGGCATCATCGCCGCAGAGATGGGCGTCAACATCCGCATCACCTCCGGCCCGGCCATCGAGAAGCCCGGCGACCTGGCGGCGCTGCTGACGAACCTGAACGAGGGCGACATCCTGTTCGTGGATGAGATCCACCGCCTGAACCGCGCCGTGGAGGAGATTCTGTACCCCGCCATGGAGGACTACGTGCTGGACATCATCGTGGGCAAGGGCCCCAGCGCCAACTCCATCCGGCTGGACCTGCCCAAGTTCACCCTGATCGGCGCCACCACCCGGGCGGGCCAGTTGTCCGCGCCCCTGCGGGACCGCTTCGGCGTGACGCTGCGGCTGGAGCTGTACACCCCGGAGGAGCTGGCGAAGATCGTCACTCGATCCGCCGGCATCCTGAACGTGGACATCGTGCCCGAGGGCGCCTATGAGATTGCCCGCCGCAGCCGGGGCACGCCCCGCATCGCCAACCGGATGCTGCGCCGGGTCCGGGACTTCGCCCAGGTGAGGGCCGACGGCGTCATCACCAAGGACGTGGCGGACCAGGCCCTGTGCGCCCTGGAGATCGACTATCTGGGCCTGGACCCGGTGGACCGCCGGATGCTGGGCGCCATCATCGACAACTACAACGGCGGCCCCGTGGGTCTGGAGACCCTGGCCGCCACCATCGGCGAGGAGTCCGTCACCCTGGAGGACGTCTACGAGCCGTACCTCATGCAGCTGGGCTTTCTGACCCGGACGCCGAGAGGCCGGTGCGTCACCCAGAAGGCGTACCAGCATTTGCACAAACCCATCCCCGGCGGTGCCATGCCGGAGAGCCCCATGGAGCAGCTGACGCTGTGATATAGGGGGGAGGGAGTGCTGTGGAGAGGACTGCTTTAGACCGGGCCGTGTTTGCGGCGGAGACCCGGGCGCGTCCGCTGACGGCAGAATTTGGAACTGATATATTCAACATAGAAGGGAATTTTGACTTATGGGCAAACTGTTTGGAACCGACGGCATCCGCGGAGTCGTGGGCGAGAATCTGACGGCGGACATGGCCTTCCGGGTCGGTCAGGCCGTGAGCACCGTTCTGATGGAGGAGAAGGGGAGCCGTCCCACCGTGGTCATCGGCAAGGACACCCGCATCTCCTCGGATATGCTGGAATCCGCCCTGATGGCGGGCATCTGCTCCGTGGGCGGCGATGTGAAGCCGGTGGGCACCATCCCCACTCCGGCGGTGGCGTATCTGGCCCGGCAGGAGAAGGCCGACGCCGGCATCGTCATCTCCGCCAGCCACAACCCCTACGAGCACAACGGCATCAAGGTCTTCAGCGGCCAGGGCTACAAGCTCAGCGACGACGTGGAGGCCCGCATTGAGGAGAAAATTCTCTCCGGGGAGCCCATGAAGCTCCGCACCCGGGGCGAGATCGGCCGCCGCCACCACGGCATGCGCCAGCTGAAGCGGGACTATATCGACTTCGTGGCCTCCACCATTGAGAGCGACCTGGCGGGGCTCCACATCCTGGTGGACTGCGCCAACGGCGCCTCCAGCGCCACCGCGCCGGAGCTGTTCGGCCGGTTCAAGGCCCACACCGACTTCATCCACAAGGACCCCGACGGCGTGAACATCAACAACCGCTGCGGCTCCACCCATCTGGAGGACCTGGCCGCCTCCGTGGTGAAGGGCGGCTACGACATCGGCGTGGCCTTCGACGGCGACGCGGACCGCTGCCTGCTGGTGGACGAGAAGGGCAACACCATCGACGGCGACAAGGTCATGGCGGTGTGCGCCATGGACATGAAGCGCCGGGGCGCCCTGAACGGCAACACCATCGTGGCCACGGTCATGAGCAATCTGGGCCTCCACGAGTTCTGCCGCAACAACGGCATCGACCTGGTCTGCACCGCCGTGGGAGACCGGAACGTGCTGGAGGAGATGCTCCGCCACGACTTCCGCATCGGCGGCGAGCAGTCCGGCCATACCATCTTCACCGCCCTGGAGACCACCGGCGACGGCGAGGTGACGGCCCTCCAGTTCTTACAGGTCCTGGCCCGGTCCGGGAAGAAGGCCAGCGAGCTGGCCTCCGTCTGCGCGTCCTATCCCCAGGTCCTCATCAACGTGGAGGTCCCCCACAGCGGCGGCGTGAAGGAGCGGGTCATGGCCTCCGAGGAGCTGGCGGCCGCCGTGAAGCGGGAGGAGGATGCCCTGGCGGGTGCCGGCCGGGTGCTGGTCCGGGCCTCCGGCACTGAGGCGCTGATCCGGGTCATGGTGGAGGCCAGGACCGAGGAGATCGCCGGGGAAGTGGCGGGCCGATTGGTGGATTTCATCAAGAGCATCGCCTAATAAACTTGTGATTTGTGGGGGTTTCCAGCGGATTTCCAGCCCCCGGAGAGGGAAGAACGGGGCGGAACCCCGCAAATTGCCTAAAATTTTCAGAAAAATCCCCCGCAATTTTGAACATTTGCTTGACATTTCGATGGTTGGACGGGTATAATAACATATGTGCAAATCTCATGAGACCTTATCAAAAAACCTGACAGAGCTCCCGGACGGGGAGCTGTGCCGTCTGGCGGCAGCCGGAGACCGCGACGCGGAGGAGCTGCTGGTCACGCGGTACAACCGTCTGGTCCGGACCTGCGCCCGCCCCTTTTTCCTGGCTGGCGGTGACAGTGAGGACCTGACCCAGGAGGGCATGGTGGGTCTTATCAAAGCCGTCCGGGAATACGACGCGTCCAAGGAGGCGTCCTTCCGGACCTTCGCAGAAATCTGCATACGGAACCGGCTGTATTCCGTTCTCCGCGCTGCGGCGCGGGATAAGCACAAAGCGCTTAATCAGTCGGTTTCTCTGGATACTCCCGAATTTGACAGTAATTCCTACACCTCTGGTACCAGTAACTTGGCGCAGCGCAACCCTGAAGAGAACCTGATCGACAGGGAGCACACAGCAGCCCTCTTATCCGGTGTCCGGAAACAGTTGTCCGAATTTGAAGCGAAGATTTTGGGGTACTATTTAGACGGTCTTTCATGCAGGGAAATTGCCGAAGCGGTAGGCAAGCCCCCAAAGTCCGTGGACAACGCTGTGCAGCGCATCCGGCGCAAGGTGGCACAGCAGCTACTTTCCGGCGATCTCAGCAAACGCTGAACGCAATATATTTTTCTTTTCAAAGAGAGGGTAAAATCATGTACGAAGACAAGACTTTAGTGTGCAAAGAGTGCGGCCAGGAGTTCGTGTTCTCCGCCGGTGAGCAGGAGTTCTATGCTGAGCGCGGCTTCCAGAACGAGCCCCAGCGCTGCAAGGCCTGCCGTGACGCTCGCAAGAACGCCGCCCGCGGCCCTCGTGAGTACTTCACCGCTGTCTGCGCTGCCTGCGGCGGCGAGGCCAAGGTTCCCTTCGAGCCCAAGTCCGACCGTCCCGTCTACTGCAGCGAGTGCTTCGCCAAGATGCGCGAGCAGCAGAGATAACAAACATTCCGTTTTGTTTCTTGCAGAAAAAACGGCGTCCGCGGATGCGGGCGCCGCTTTTTTGCCCGGAAGAGGGGAGTGAGGACCGCTTTTTCCGGTTTCCACGTGCAAAATCCTGGGTTTTCTCGGATTTTCTATTGAATTCACGCGGACAATAGAGTATAATACCGGCGATACGGTTATCCGTTGAAATCAGAATTGGAGGAACCTACCTATGATCGAAATTACCAAGGACACCATCATTGGTGATATTCTGGACATTGCCCCCCAGACCGCTCCTATCTTCCTGTCCATCGGCATGCACTGCCTGGGCTGCCCCTCTTCCCGGGGCGAGACCGTGGAGGAGGCCTGCATGGTCCACGGCGTGGACGTGGAGAAGCTGCTGGCTCTGGTGAACGAGGAGGCCAACAAGGCTCAGTGAGAGACCAACGGGACGCATACGGGGAAAGCCCCGTATGCGTCCTTACACCGACTGCCGGAGGATGGACACATGGCAAAACACCTGGAACTGACGCCCCGGCTGCGGCTGCTGGCGGACTGGGTCCCACAGGATGCAAAGCTCGCTGATGTTGGCACGGACCATGCCTACCTGCCCGTGTGGCTGGTGCTCCATGGGCGCGTGGCCTCTGCCATTGCCAGCGATCTGCGGAAGGGCCCCCTGGAACGGGCCAGAGAGACCGGCCGGACCTACGGCGCGGAGCGCATCGACTTCCGCTTGTGCAACGGTCTGGCGGATATCCGCCCGGAGGAGGCGGACACCATCGTCATTGCCGGCATGGGGGGAGAGAACATCGCCTCCATTCTGGCGGCGGCGCCCTGGACGGCGGACGGGCGGCACACGCTGCTGCTTCAGCCGATGACCCATGCGGAGGAGCTGCGGGGCTTCCTTGTGGACCACGGGTATCAGGTCGTCCGGGAGGCTCTGGTGCGGGACCGGGGCACCATCTATCCGGTGCTGGAGGCCACGGCGGGGGAGATGGACCTCACCCTGGGTCAGCTCTGGGGCGGTGCGAAGCTGATTCACGATCCGCTGGGGGACCGGTATCTCATTGAAAAAATCATTCGCCTGCAGGGGGCTGTGGCGGGCCTGAACCGCTCCGCCGCGGCTGCGGACCGGGAGAAAGCCGACGGTCTGCGGGATATTCTCACCGCCCTGCTGGCGATGCGAGAGGAGTGGCGTCATGCCAACGGTACGTGAAATCGAACAGGCGCTCTTTGAGCTGGCTCCCAGAGAGGGCGCCATGGACTGGGACAATGTGGGCCATCTGCTGGGGGACCCGGACAGTGAGGTCTCCCGCGTTTTAGTGGCGCTGGACATCACGGAGGACGTGGCGGACGAGGCCCTTGCCCACGGCTGTGAGCTGATCGTGGCACACCATCCCGTCATGAACTGCCGGTGGCTGCCGGTGCAGAGCATCCGGGAGGACACACCCCAGGGCCATCTGCTGTTGAAGCTGCTGCGCAATGGCGTTTCCGCCATCTGTATGCATACGAATCTGGATGTCGCGTGGGGAGGGGTCAACGACGTTTTGGCTGAAAAGCTGAAGCTGGTCGACCCTGGGCCCCTGTGTGACAACGGCCTGGGCAGGGTAGGCCGGCTGGAGGCGCCCATGGACCTGGCGGACTTCGTCCGGTTCGTCTCCCGGTCTCTCGGCTGCAACGGCGTCCGCTATGCCGGCGCCGGAAAGCCTGTCTGCCGTGTGGCGGTGGGCGGCGGCGCCTGCGGCGACTTCGAGGACGACGCCATCCGCGCCGGGTGCGACACCTTCGTCACGGCGGACCTGAGCTATCACCAGTTCCTCGATGCCAAAGGCAAGGGCATCAACCTCATCGACGCGGGCCATTTTCCCACGGAGGACCCCGTCTGCGAAAAACTCGTGCAGTATGTATCCGACCGGTTCCAGGAGCTGGTCGTCACAAAATCCACTTCCCACCGGGAAGTCATTCAGTACTACGTTGAAGGAGAGTAATCAACATGTCCGGACATTCTAAGTGGCATAATATTCAGAAGACCAAGGGCGCGCAGGACGCCAAGCGCTCCGCCGCGTTCACCAAGATCGCCAAGGAGATCATCGTGGCTGTCAAGGAAGGCGGCGGCTCCGGCGACCCCAACAACAACTCCCGTCTGGCCACCGTCATCGCCAAGGCCAAGGCCGTGAACATGCCCAACGAGAACATCAAGCGCACCATCGACAAGGCGCTGGGCGCCGGCAGCACCGAGAACTTCGAGGCCGTCACCTACGAGGGCTATGGCCCCGGCGGCGTGGCCGTCATCGTGGAGGCTCTGACTGACAACCGCCAGCGCACCGCTCCCGAGGTCCGTCACGCCTTCGACAAGTGCAACGGCAACCTGGGTGCCCAGGGCTGCGTGTCTTGGTCCTTCGACAAGAAGGGCGTGATCGTCATCGACAACGAGGAGGGCGAGCTGGACGAGGACACCGTCATGATGGACGCCCTGGAGGCCGGCGCCGCCGACTTCGAGGCCGATGGTCCCGCCCTGGAGATCACCTGCGATCCCGACGCCTTCAACGACGTGGTGAAGGCCCTGGAGGAGAAGGGATACAGCTTTGTCAACGCGGACATCGAGATGGTGCCTCAGAACTACATCACCCTCAGCAGCGAAGGCGACGTGAAGAACATGGAGAAGCTCATCGACATGCTGGAGGATTCCGACGACGTGCAAAACGTCTGGCACAACTGGGACAACGACTGAACAAACTTATCCAGAAGAAAACAAGCTGATTTTCATTAAAAACAATAGATTTTAGAACATTTACAGAACGCGTTGCGACATACATCAAATCCGTTGTGACATACGCTTTTCCTTTGATTGCGACATACAAAAGGAGGAAAAAGCATGAAAATCAGCGCTGCAAAAAGAGAGTATTTCGTAGAGATTGAGGTTAGGAAGTTTACTCCGAAAACAATTCGGAGTTATCGGAATAATCTCAATCTCTTTTTGCGCTTTTGTGAGGAAGAAGCGGGAATAACAGAGGTTGAAGATTTGTCCCTGTCCGTGGTGCGGCAATTCTCCATCTACATGAGTTCCAAGGGCAGAAAAGGCAGTTACATCAACGGGCTTCTCAAAGTGGCAAAGGCGTTCATTCAATACTGCTATGATGAGGGCTACGGCGGCTTTAACACAAAGAAAAACTTCAAGTGGTGCAAGCAGGACAAGGCCGTTGTCATGGCGTTCCAACCGTCTGACGTGAGGCGGATGATGCAGTCTTGCAAAGGCTGTGATTTTCTGCAAATCCGTGACGCAGCGGTGCTGACTACATTGTTTGAAACTGGTATTCGGTGTTGGGAGTTGTGCTGCATCCAAAAGCAGGACATATGTATATGAAATTAGAGGCATGTATAATGGAACATTGAATAGCGGGGATGATGCCACAGGTGACTTTTCATTTACGATTACATATGACCCCAAAACTAAAACTGCGACTCGAACAAGTGATGTTGTTTATACTGGAACGATGGTTGAGCTAAAAGAGCAGGCTGTTTATACCAATAAATATGAAAAAATAAAGGAGTTAGCTCTTACAAGTGAAGCTGTCTGTGGTACAGTTTATGACATTTGGAATATTGTTGGTGCGGAAGAAGTAATTGGCTGCCTACAATATATGATGAATATTCCGGAGGACTTCGACACCTTTTGGAACAATGAAGTGCGATATTAAAAACGAACTGCAATACTTCAAGGACAACGGCATTCGGCTGAAAGTCATTGACCTCCCTACAACCATGATGGAACTGCCAGAGGGGCAGGAGTGGGTTTTCGAGATGGTCAACAACATTCTGATTGAAGTCTTGGGAACGATTGCCGAGCAGGAGCGGGAGACCATTCGCAAGCGTCAGGCTGAGGGCATCGAAGCGGCGAAGCAGAACGGCAAGAAGTTAGGCCGCCCCGCACTCACTTTCCCCGCAAACTGGAATGAGGTTTATACCTCTTGGAAAGCGGGAGAAATCACCGCAAAGACCGCTATGGAGCAGACGAACACAAAGCGCACCAGTTTCTACAAGTTGGTTGGCATGATGGAGGAAAGGTGAGGGGAGAGGCTTCTCCCCTTGACTTTCCCAAAAGTTGAGTTATACTTTGTCTTGTCACCAGAGTTGTGACGTACATAAAGAACGGCACAAGCAATTTTGGAAAAGCGAAAGTCTGAAAACGCTTGATTTTCCAAGAATTTTTGTTTGCCCCTACTGGGGGCAAAGCCCCCGGAACGACGACGTGCAGAATGTCTGGCACAACTGGGACAACGACTGACCCGTCACTTGACTGAGGGGCAAGAGCAGAGGGTACGGCACGGACCGTTCCCTCTTTCTTTTTTCATCAATAAACAAAAGTTAAGTTTTGTTCAATAAGGCGCTTACGGAGCGCACGTTACATTGACTATAACAGTAGCATTATCATTTCCATTAACTTAACATTTACCATAACACTGTATCAGTTTGTATCAAAACGTGCAACCTTTCCCGGATAGGGGGAGTAGAAGTGAGGGGGGATTCCATGACACAGGAAAAAAAGAGTTTCGTGCTGTATTTCGACTCCTGGCCGCTGATCGCCACGCTGCCGCCGGAGCAGAGGGGATGGCTGCTCTCCGCCGTGTTTGACTTCGCCATCCGTGTGGCTAAAGACCAGAATGTTTCCAAGGAGGCCCTTCTGGACCACTACCCGGAGATGACGCCGGATACCAGAATGGCCTGCGGCTTTATCTGCGGCATGATTGCCAGAGACACCGGACGGTGGAGCCAACAGCGGGACTCCCGCATCCAGCGGCGGGCCCAGAAAGAGCAGAAAGAACAGCCGGACGCCGGAAGATACGAGGAGTTCCGGAAGATCATAGAAAGGAGAAAGGCGAACGGCCAGGACGATATTTAGAAAGATTCTACCACGGGGCGGTTACCATTGTGGGGCGAGTTCCGCTGCCAGTGAACAGCATAAAATGAGCCCCTCCCGCGTATTCCGCAGGAGGGGCCATATCATATGCGAGCAAGACTGTAAGCCGGGTTCTGTATTTGACAGTCATCTATCTCGACGTACCGTTGCCGGCACGCTCAAGCCACCCCGGGAGCGGCCGGGCCAGCCTGTATGCTCCCATACCGGTGTTGCTCCGGATAGAGTTTACAGCGTCGGACTGTTCCCAGCCGACGGGTGCGCTCTTACCGCACCTTTCCACCCTTACCATTGCAGCTAAACTGCAATGGTAAGGGTGGAAACCTTCCGATTCCTTCGGAATCGGCCGCTGCGGCGGGTTGATTGAAATCGTGAAGAGGAACCCTTTGTTCCTCTTCACACAACACCTCCGCGATCCGCGTCTCTGCTTTGCAGATGCCGCGGACATGGCGCCATGTCCCTTATCAGCACAGTTTAGCCGCAATGGCGGTATATCTCTGTTGCACTTTTCCTCAGATCGCTCTGGGCGGGCGTTACCCGTTATCCTTGC